>NZ_BAABNP010000005.1:0-294054 GCF_038429965.1 Brevibacterium ammoniilyticum | reverse complement strand
GCCGCCTCCCAGGCCGCGGCCGGGGTGATGCCTTCCCCGAAGGCCTGGTGCTGCCGGTGATGGTTGTAGTGGGCCCAGAAGTCGCTGAGCACGGTGTCAAGCTCCTGACTCGTCTCCGGTTTCATTGCCTGCAGACGTTTGCGCACGGGTTTGTGTGCGCTTTCGATCTTTCCCTGATTCTGTGGGTGGTAGAACGGTCCTGGGGTGACGATGATGCCTTGTTGAGCCATCGCGATGTCCACGGCACCGAGCATCCCGAAGCGTTGCAGGCTGAACCCGCGGGAGTTATCGCACAGGATCTCTCGGGGTTTGCCGTTCTCGGCGATCGCCTCGTTCAGGGTCGATAGGACCGTGTCCGTGGTCTCCCCGTCGGGTGCTTCGCACAGGGCCAGCATCTTGCGGCTGCAGTCGTCGATGAGTTGGAGGATCGTGAATACCTCGGTGGTGGGAGCCTGGTAGACGAAGCCGTCGAGTTGCCAGAGTTCGTTGGTGGAGGTCTTCTGGAAGCGTTTGATCGCAGAGTGCGGGCGTTTTCTGGGATTGAGGCGGGTCAGCTGCTCGGTGCGGAGGAAGTCCGCGATCCTCGAGGTGCTCGGGATCAGGTGGGCGGGGTGGTCGTTGCGGATGAGTGTCCACTTGATCGATCGGGGGCCGTCGTCATAACCGGCTGCGGTCAGCTCCTGCCGATACTGTCGCACCAGTTCCCAGGTCAGGTCCGGGTAGATGGTGTGAGGGTTCTTCGGGGCCGTGGAGGCAGGGGCTAAAGGCTGGGACTCGTTCTTGATCCGGTAGTAGGAATCGCGGGAGATGTGGTGGTCACGGCAAAACGATGAGACGGTGTCGGTTTCGGAGGGGTGGTGGGCAAGGATTTCTCGGCGCTGGTGTGTTGTCAGTCGATCAGACATGCTCCCAGACTGTGTCCGATAAGTCGGTACCGATGTTGGTGTCCGATAAGTCGGTACGAAGACTGTCCGATAAGTGACTGAGGACTGTGTCCGAGAAGAACGTGTACAACACAGAGGTTGCTGAGCCGCCGTCAGGTAGTGGAGGAGGGAGCTCGGTGGGTGGATTGGCAGGGCCTTTTCAAAGTCGGGTGATTTCGATGGCGAGTTCGGGGTGTCGGTTGTAGTAGCGGCTGGCCGCGGCGATATTGGTCTGTCCTGCCAACCGGTGGATGCTGATGGCGAGGTTGCGTAAGACTGCCATGACGCGGGCACCGCCGCCGGTCCGGACTTGGGAGCGGTCCTCATCGAACGTTGTGTCACGGACCCAGTGGAGACGGTTCTCGATTCCCCAGTGTCCGCGTAGCAGCCTGGCCAGATTCGCCGCGTCGGCGGTCTCGTGCGTCAGCGAGGTGATCGCGTAGACGATTTCTCCGCTGTCGTCTCGGTCTGTGCCGGATTGGCTGCGGTGAAGGCGCATGATCTGGGCCGCCTGCGGGAATGTGATGCGTAAGGGACACTCCAGCACGGTGGCGTGCCAGCCGCTGATGCGGCCGTGGGCTTTCTCGTTGCAGGTGTACTGGGGGTCAGTCCGGGCCCAGGAGGCCTGGGCGATCTGGGTGTGCAGCGACTTGGCGTTGGTTTTGACGGTGAAGAGGTAGTGGCCGCCGCGGGCGGTGATAGCCTCAGCCTGCTGGGCCAGTGTGTGAAGGGCATCGGCGGTGATCACGCGAGAGTCGAGATCACCGAGTTGGTCGAGCAGGCCGGGCAGGTGCGGGATCTCGTTGGTTTTGGCGTCGACGCTTTCCTGGCCGATGACCGTGCCGGTCGAATGGTCGAACGCGGCCATGAGGAACACACGGTCATGGTCGACGTGTTTGGCCCCGCGGACTTCCTTCCCGTCGACGGCGATCGCTTTCAGGCCGGTGCCGGTAGGAGTCGTGCCGGCAGTTCGTTGGGCGATCCATTCAGTGACGACGGTGTCGAAGGCTGCCGCATCCATCTGGGCGGCTATCCGGTGGATCGTCGCGACCGAGGGCGCTGTTGTGGTGTGGGTGAGCACGCCGCGGGCGCAGGCATCGGCGGCCCATTCAGCGATCCCGGTCAGGGTGGACTGGCCGCTGATGACCGCGGCTGTGAATATGAGAAGAAGCCCGGCGAAGGGGTAGCGGATACCGCGGCGATGGCGTGGATCGGTCAGAGCCGACAATGCCTGGCGCAACGACGGCAGATCGGCGTCGGTGAAGTCGGTTACGAGTGTCGAGTGGCGGGTGAGCATTGTGGTGGGGGAAGATGACACCAGAGGCTCCTGTTCCTCGGTGGGTTGTGGTAGACATCACCGTGGTAACAGGAGTTCTCTCGTTCTCATCGCCCGCCACGCCGGTCATGGGCTGCCTTCTCCTTCCACGGGAGCCCATCCCGACTTTGAAAAGGCCCTGGTGGATTGGACTTGCCGGGATGGACTCAGATAAACTTGAACCACCCAAGACCGTCGGTCTCTGTGGATCCATCGAAGTTCGCCATCGAATCTCGATGCCCGCAGACGAAGACTCGCAAGCGAGTGACCCACGCAGGTGAGCACGAGATACTTCCGCACGATTCGCACGAATCGAACGGCCAAGCGTTTCACGCCTTCCTGCGTGGAGCGCTTTTTTGCATTGTCGGGGAAGGCCGGACGACTTATGAAAGGAACACCATGGCGAGGCCAGACAAGGCAGCCGCAGTCGAGGAGATCAAACAGCAGTTTGAGAACTCCGACGCTGTGTTGCTGACCGAGTACCGCGGTCTCACCGTCGCGCAGATGAAAGAACTGCGCGTCTCTCTCGGTGAGAACGTCAGCTACGCCGTGGTAAAGAACACGCTGACCAAGATTGCAGCCAAGGAAGCCGGGATCACCGGTCTCGATGAGCACCTCAATGGGCCCACCGCGATCGCGTTCGTCACCGGCGAACCACCCGAGGCTGCCAAGGCTCTGCGTAACTTTGCCAAGGCGAACGACAAGCTCGTGGTGAAGGGCGGTTACTTCGATGGAACCGCACTCAGCCCCGAACAGGTCAACCAGCTCGCCGACCTCGAATCCCGCGAAGTGCTGCTTGCAAAGGCAGCCGGTGCCATGAAGGCAAGCCTCCACCAGGCGGCTTACCTCTTCACCGCTCCGCTGGTCAAGGCCGCGCGCACTGTCGATGCCCTCCGCGAGAAGCAGGACGACGCTCCTGCTTCGGACGCCTGAGCATCACCCCAAACCGAACCGGTCGCTGATCGTGACCAAAACAGGAAGGACTAGCCACCATGGCTAAGCTCACCACCGACGAGCTCCTCGAAGCTTTCAAGGAGCTCACCCTCATCGAACTCTCTGAGTTCGTCAAGAAGTTCGAAGAAGAGTTCGACGTCGAGGCTGCCGCACCGGCCGCCGCCGTCGTCGCTGCCCCTGCCGGCGGAGCCGGAGAGGCCGCTGCCGAAGAGCAGACCGAATTCGACGTCATCCTCGAATCGGCCGGCGAGAAGAAGGTTCCCGTCATCAAGGAAGTTCGTGGACTCACCTCCCTCGGACTCAAGGAAGCCAAGGACCTCGTCGACGGAGCTCCCAAGGCCGTCCTCGAAGGCGCTTCGAAGGAAGACGCCGAGAAGGCCAAGGAGACCCTCGAGGCTGCCGGCGCCACCGTCACCCTCAAGTGATCCTCTCCGCGGCAGTCTGACTGACCGCGGAACCGCGAACCCCGCAGCCTCACCGGCTGCGGGGTTCGTCGCATCCTGATCCTGATCCGCAACAGCTCGGTGACACCGACCGAGTCCGCACACCCTAGAGTGGGAGCCATGACGACGACCGACCGCCTGCTCGGGCAGCTGCGGGACCGCATCCGCGGCGCGTGGGACACCGGCCCTCTCTTCGTCGACCCGATCATCGAGCCCGGGCTGACCGATCGGCAGCGGTCCGCGGTCGAGACGGCGACCGGTGAGGCCGCGACATTGGGGTTCCCCGTCTTCGTCGCCCTCGTTCCGCCGATCGGGTACCGGTATCAGGACGAGTGGGACGCGTTCACAGCCGACCTCGCCTACGAGATGTTCGACCAGACCGGTGCGGACACGACCCTCGTCCTCTTCTCCGAAGCCGAGAGCGCAGCCCGCAGCAAAGGCTATGTCGTTGACGAGAACGGTCCGGCCGTCCCCCCGAACTCCGATCAGCTGCAGGTCTCGAGCACCGGAGACTTCCTCCCCGTCGAACTCGCCGTCCCCTTTCACCTGACGACCCTCGTGGCCGCTGCGAAGGGCGACCCCTTGCCGCCGCTGCCGGACTTCGACCCCGTCGACGTCGGTGATGACAACGGCGACTACATCGAAGCGACCGGTGTCGACCGCGGCGATCCCGACGGGATCGTCTTCGCCGCCACCTCGCTCGCCGCCCTCGGACTCACCGCCTGGGTGCTCACCCGACGTACGAGGTACCGGTGGAAGGCGACGCTGACGACCGCCCCGGAACTCGTCCGCAGTCATCGGCTCGTCCCCGAGGTCACCCGCGCCCTCGAACCGTTCCCCGAACCGAGAAGCGCTGACGACTCACGCTGGGAGATCCGCGACCGCGGCCTGCGGGTGCAGCGGGCCATCGAAGCGATCACTGCGGCCCACCCCGACTGGGCGAAGTCACCGGACCACTCCCACCGGCAGGCGATCCTCGCCCTGGTCCGGACCGACAGAGCACTGCGGGCGTTGGTCTCCCGCGATCGACCGTCCTCCGCAGAGGCCCTGCCCGCCTTCTGCTACTTCTTCCCCGCCCACGAGAAGCCCGTGGAGAGCATCGCGTGGAAGCAGTCGGGGACGGTGCTCACCATCGATGCGTGCCGGACATGCATCGCCGACCTCGACGCCGGGCACGATCCCGTCTGCCTCATGGTGCCGAAGAACCCGGATGCCCCGAGTTCGAGTCCGGTGCCCTACTTCCGACGCGACGACGCCTATGCGCTCTCCGGATTCGGCAGCTTCACCGCGCTCGAGGACGCGATCGCAGACCTCGGTGTGCCGGGCGCCGGGGCCACGATGCGAACAGGAGACCGGAGATGACAACAGGCATTCTCACCGACCCCCGTCGTCGTGGGCAGTCGAGCGGCGTTCGGTCCCGGCTCGTCCGCATCGTCATCGCGGTCCTCGTCTTCTCCGCTGTCACGGCAGGGGCGATCATCTGGAGCGTCTCCCGGTTCGACGATGCGAGGGCCGAACGCATCGACCGCGCGAACAGCGACGACATCCGAGTCGACTCGATCTACGACGACCGCATCGAGAGTCGCTTCGATGCCGACTACGACCGATCCCGCTACCGCACGATGGCCGAGGGATTCGCCTCCGCCCCGATCCTCGTCGACGAGTATCAGGCATGGGCGGTCGATGACGCCGAGCTGAGCACCCTGCGGACGGAGCTCGAGGGGCTCGACATACCCACCTACGTCGCGTTCCTCTCACTCTCCGATCTCGACGACGCCGACGGCGACGCGAAGCTCGTCGCCGCTCGCATCGCGCGAGAGCTGCCCGATGAGAAGGCGACGGTGGTCGTCCTCGGCGGCACCGGCGTGGACTTCGCCGAGAAGGGAATCGACCGCAGACTCGGCGTCGAGTACCCTCAGCGGACGGAGAAGACCACCGCTGTCGGCTGGGCGCTGGCCTGGGTGCGCGCGCTGAACGCCGCGGAGGTCGATGAACCCTACACCGAACTCGAGGTGGTCCCCGAGCCCCGCGAGAAGCAGCGCCCGGAGGATCTCGCCTACAACCCGGGTTCCGCGGTGGCAGGCGCTGCGTTCGGTCTCATCACCGGCGGCGGGATCGCCGCAGTGACCGTGGCGATCGTGCGGGGGATCCGCTCACGTAAGAAGGACGTGGCCCGATGACGACCGCAACCGGACAGGAGATCGCGGCGGCGCTGAAGACCGACCCGTTCTGGATCGACCCCGCCGTCGCCGACCAACTCAATCCTGCACTCCTGGAGAAGGCGAAGACGACGGCCGAAGGCCTCGATTTCCCCGTCTACGTCATCGCCGTCGATGACCAGTCGGTCGACCGTCAGCTGCTTCAGCAGGTCAAGGTCTTCCACGGCGGTGAGGGCGCCTTCATCATGATCAACGGCACCGACGGCCTCGCCGCCGACCAGACCTTCTCCGACTCGAAGCAGAAGCTCGAGGTGATGGACCAGTACCTCAACGGCATGGACGAGTGGAACTACTCGACGCCGTCGACGACGAAGCTCAACATCCTCCTCGGCTACTACGCAGACCCGCAGCCGCGCGATGACACCGAGGCGGTCACCGGGCAGGACGTGCCCGGCAGCGAAGTCGTCGACTCCGGGAACTCGGGGTCGTTCGCCCCGCTCTTCCTCGGCGGCGCGATCCTCGTCCTCGCCCTCGTCATCGCCGGCATCTGGCTCGCGCGCTCGATGCGGCAGCGCGCCGATGAGCGCCGCCGCACGGATGCGTTCCGTCTGCCCGCACGCCTGCTCGACCGTGTCGACAGTCTGCAACGGGGCGCCCTGCGGGAGTCGATCAGCGCCGAGACCACGGCGCTGGCCGAGACGATCGACCGTCTGCACACAGCCGACCTCGACCGTGAAGGCGGCGACCGCGTCGAACGCGCACTCGACGCCTACCAGATCGCCCGGCGCATCGTCGACGACCCCGAGGCGGCGCGGATCGATCTCGCCGGTGCCATGGTCCTCATCCGGCAGGCGGGCCGGGAGATCGCCGAGGTGCAGCGCGGCCGGCGGAAGAAGCGCAGCGCCCGTTCGGGTCTGCCGGAGAGTCTGTGCACCGTCAACCCGCTCCACGGGGAGGCGCAGACGACCTCACGCGTCGACGCCGACGGGCAGAGCGTGCGCGTGCCGGTGTGCCGCACGTGCAGCGCCGACCTCGCCGCCGGGCGCGAGCTGCAGTGGATCTTCGACGGCGACCGCCCCTACGTCGAGTCGCCGAGCGTGTGGTCGCGCACGCTCTTCGGTGCGATCGGCGGCGATCTCGTCACCGCCCTCCATCGCGAGCGTCCCGAGTTCGACCGCGAGGTCTGACCACGGGTCCATCCGCTGCGAGCCACCGGCTTCCAGCGGCGTTTCCCGGACCTTGAGTGTCGATTCCGGGCTCTCGGATCGACACTGGGCGTCCGAAAGTCGAGGCCGCCTCACTCCACCGGCAGCGTGATCTCCCGCGGGACCACCCGGTCGAACTCGCCGGGCATGACCCGGGAGGGCAGGGTCACCTCGGCGTCGGGACCGTGCTCATGTTCCTGCGCGTCCTCCCACACGTCCTCACTGTCGGCACCGAAGCCCCCGGTCGACAGATCGGCGCCCGAGCGCTGTTCGGGCACGGAGGCGAGCCGGAATCCGTCGATGTCAGCAAGCTGCCGTTCGGCGAACGCCCGGTCGACCGGGACGCCGTGCCCGGGGACGAAGACCTCGGCCCCGGGGAGGGCGAGCAGCGCGTGGAGGCTCTCGACCCAGTGGCTCAGGGACGCGTCGGCGCCAGCCTGCGGGGCCGCGCCCTCCTCGACGAGGTCACCGGTGAAGACGATGCCGGCCTCGGGGAGACTGACGATGACATCGGCCGTGGAGTGTCCGCCGAGCACGGAGAGCTCGATGGGGAAGTCGCCGAGGTCGACCACCGTTGGCCCCGCACCCGCCTCGGCGATGGGGGTGACCTCGACGAGGAGGTCACCCGGATCCGCAGGCAGCTCGCGTGCGAACGCGGCGGTGTCGGGATTGGTGCGCAGCGCGTCGAGGGCGATCCACGTGCTCGCGGCCTGATCGGCGGCGAAGGCGGGGGAGGCGAAGACCCGGTCGATGCCGGCGGCGACGAGGGCGGCCGCACCGAGGTGGTGGTCCCAGTGGTCGTGGGTGATGACGAGATCGATGGGGGTGACGATCTCGTTGGCCGCGCGGCTGAGTTCGGCGGCGCGCGCGGCGAGGGCGGCCGCCGAGGCGGGGCCGGGACCGGCGTCGACGATGAGGCTGCGATCGGAGCCGGTGATGAGGGCGCAGTTGACGGCGGCAGGATCGAACGTGAGCACGGTGATGGTCGTCATGGCCCCAGTGTACGGGCGGGCACCGGCCCGATCTCGGGTCCGGCGGCACGCGCTCCGGTCGACACCGTAGACTCGCTCACGGAGCGCCCCGCACCGCGGCTGGCGCTGGCACACGAGGACAAGGAGATCGATGGAGATCACGCACATTCCCGCCGGAACGCTCCCGGAGTCCGAGATCGAGGACACCGTCGCCGAGGTGGTCGCCTTCGACCGCGTCGTCAACTCAGCCTCGGGTCTCGGTCCCGACTTCGACCCCCGCTCCGCGGAGGTGCGCAGGCAGCTGCAGCGGACGAACGACTATACGACGCACGCGCTGTGGCTCGGCCGACTCGGCGGAGACATCGTCGCCAAGGGCATCGCCTACCTCGACCTCCAGGACAATCAGAATGCCGCGGAGATCCACGTCGCAGTCCACCCCGAGCACCGCCGGCAGGGGCTGGGATCCGAGCTGCTCGCCGTCATGGAGGAGCAGCTGGCCGGCGAGGGGCGACGGACGCTGACGAGCTTCGCCGAAACCCCGGCCGGTGTCGTCGACCGGGAGCCGCGCACCGCGCGGATCGCGGCCGCCTCGGGGACGGGGGCGCTGCCCTCGGCCCTGCCGGAGGTCGCCTTCGCCCGGGCCCACGGGTACTCTCTGCGCCAGCTCGAACGCTGCTCGGTCGCGCGGATCCGCGAGGTCGGGGACGACCTGGTCGGCGGGGGAGAGGTCGCCGCCGACGGCTATGCGATCCTCACGTGGGCCGGACCCACCCCCGAGGAGCACCTCGAGGCGCTCGCCCTCCTCCAGCGGAGGATGTCGACGGACACGCCCGGGGCCGCTGACCTCGAGGAGGAGGAGTTCTGGGACGCCGACCGGGTCCGCGCGAACGACGCCGACCGGGAGGCCTCCGGCAAACGGCTGATGACGGCGCTGGCGATGAAGGGCGACGAGGTCGCCGGCTACACCCAGGCCGCCCACTTCGCCGAGCGGCCCGCCGTCGGCGACCAGGGCGGGACGCTCGTCATCGCTGAGCACCGCGGACACGGCCTCGGCGCCCGGCTGAAGAGGGCCAACCACGCAACGTTGCTGCAGGAGTCAGAGGTCGAGCGGGTCTACACCTGGAATGCGGCGGAGAACTCGTGGATGCTCGCGATCAACGACCTCGCCGGGTTCGAGACCTACGCGTGGACGAGCGTGTGGAAGAAGATCACAACCTGACCTTGCGGGACTTGACCGAATGCTATAAGCTTGATATTTGCGTTGCCGTGCCTGTGGCGTGCCTTCATATAGCGGGGGGCAGGTCAGTTCCACTCCAGTCAACCACGTTGTCGCCCGGTGTCGAAATCGACACTCCCGGAGCCAGACGACCGGTGTGAGGGTGGGGTCGCGACGCATCAATTGGTGAAGCACTCGGAAGGATCCCATTGGCCGCCGCCAACGACAACACCAGGACCGCTAACCCCCCCAAGAGAATCTCGTTCGCGAAGATCCGCGAACCCCTCGAGGTTCCCGACCTGCTCGGCCTCCAGACCGACAGCTTCGACTGGCTCATCGGCTCGGAAGCGTGGCAGGACCGCGTCGCCGAAGCCATCGAGATCGGAGACGACTCCGTCGCGACCACCTCAGGTCTCGAGGACATCTTCGAAGAGATCTCGCCGATCGAGGACTTCGGCGGATCGATGTCGCTGTCGTTCCGCGAGCACAGGTTCGAAGCTCCCAAGTACTCGATCGACGAGTGCAAGGAACGCGACATGACCTACTCGGCGCCGCTCTACGTCACCGCCGAGTTCATGAACAACAACACCGGTGAGATCAAGTCCCAGACGGTCTTCATGGGCGACTTCCCGCTCATGACCGACAAGGGCACGTTCATCGTCAACGGCACAGAGCGCGTCGTCGTCTCCCAGCTCGTCCGCTCGCCCGGCGCCTACTTCGAGTCGAGCGTCGACAAGACCACGGACAAGGACATCTTCTCAGCGAAGATCATCCCCTCCCGCGGCGCCTGGCTCGAGTTCGAGGTCGACAAGCGCGACCAGGTCGGCGTCCGCCTCGACCGCAAGCGCAAGCAGTCCGTCACCGTCCTGCTCAAGGCCCTCGGCTGGACCGAGTCGAAGATCCTCGAGGAGTTCGGCGAGTTCGAGTCCATCCGCGAGACGCTCGCGAAGGACACCGTCTCCACGCAGGAGGAGGCGCTGCTCGACATCTACAAGAAGCTGCGTCCGGCCGAGCCCGCGACCGCCGAGGCTGCGCGCAATCTGCTCAACAACCTCTACTTCAACCCCAAGCGCTACGACCTGGCCAAGGTCGGCCGCTACAAGGTCAACCGGAAGCTCGGCGTCGACGCCCCGCTGTCGGACTCGGTGCTCTCGGTCGACGACATCGCCGCGACCATCCGCTACCTCGTCTCCCTCCACGCCGGAGTCGAGACGACGAAGGGTGAGCGCGACGGCGAGGAGATCGAGGTGCGCGTCAAGCTCGACGACATCGATCACTTCGGCAACCGCCGCATCCGCGCCGTCGGCGAGCTCATCGAGAACCAGGTCCGCACGGGCCTCTCCCGCATGGAGCGCGTCGTGCGCGAGCGCATGACCACCCAGGACGTCGAGGCGATCACGCCGCAGACGCTCATCAACATCCGTCCCGTCGTCGCCGCGATCAAGGAGTTCTTCGGAACCTCGCAGCTGTCGCAGTTCATGGATCAGAACAACCCGCTCGCGGGTCTGACCCACAAGCGCCGCCTCTCGGCGCTGGGACCCGGCGGCCTCTCGCGCGACCGCGCGGCGATGGAGGTCCGAGACGTCCACCCGTCGCACTACGGCCGCATGTGCCCGATCGAGACCCCCGAGGGTCCGAACATCGGTCTCATCGGTTCGCTCGCGTCCTACGCCCGGATCAACCCGTTCGGCTTCATCGAGACCCCGTACCGCAAGGTCGTCGACGGCGTCGTCACGGACGAGACCGAGTACCTCACCGCGGATGACGAGCTCGACTACAACATCGCGCAGGCGAACGCCCCGCTGACCGACGATCAGCGCTTCGCCGAGGAAGAGGTCCTCGCCCGCCCGAAGGGCGGCGGCGGCGAAGCCGAGCTGGTGCTCCGCGACCAGATCGACTTCATGGACGTCTCCGCACGTCAGATGGTGTCCGTCGCCTCGGCGCTCATCCCGTTCCTCGAGCACGACGACGCGAACCGCGCCCTCATGGGTGCGAACATGCAGCGTCAGGCTGTGCCGCTGGTCATGTCCGAGGCCCCCGTCGTGGGCACCGGCATGGAGTACCGTGCGGCCGTCGACGCCGGCGACGTCATCGTCGCGGAGAAGGCGGGCGTCGTCACCGAGGTCTCGGCTGACTTCGTCACCGTCCTCGCCGACGACGGCACGATGCAGACCTACCGGGCAGCGAAGTTCAAGCGCTCGAACCACGGCACGTCCTACAACCAGCGCATCATCGTCGACGAGGGCGACCGCGTCGAGGCCGGTGCTGTGCTCGCCGACGGACCGTCGACGGAGAACGGCGAGATGGCTCTCGGCAAGAACCTCCTCGTCGCGTTCATGTCGTGGGAGGGCTACAACTTCGAGGACGCGATCATCCTCTCGCAGCGCCTCGTCCAGGACGACGTCCTCTCCTCGATCCACATCGAGGAGCACGAGGTCGACGCCCGCGACACGAAGCTCGGTGCCGAGGAGATCACCCGGGACATCCCGAACATCTCGCCCGACGCCCTGGCCGACCTCGACGATCGCGGCATCATCCGCATCGGCGCCGAGGTCACCGACGGCGACATCCTCGTCGGCAAGGTCACCCCGAAGGGTGAGACCGAGCTGACCCCGGAGGAGCGTCTGCTCCGGGCGATCTTCGGTGAGAAGTCCCGTGAGGTCCGCGACACCTCGCTGCGCGTGCCCCACGGCGAGATCGGCACCGTCATCGGCGTGCGCGTCTTCGACCGTGAGGACGACGACGAGCTCTCGCCGGGCGTCAACCAGATGGTCCGCGTCTACGTCGCCCAGCGACGCAAGATCACGATCGGTGACAAGATGGCCGGCCGTCACGGCAACAAGGGCGTCATCTCGACGATCCTGCCGGTCGAGGACATGCCGTTCCTCGCCGACGGCACCCCCGTCGACGTCATCCTCAACCCGCACGGTGTGCCCCGCCGTATGAACATCGGCCAGGTCTTCGAGATCCACCTCGGTTGGATCTCGAAGCAGGGCTGGAAGATCGAGGGCAACCCCGAGTGGGCCGAGGAGCTTCCGCAGCTCGCCCGCGAAGCCGAGGCCGGCACCAACCTGGCCACCCCGGTCTTCGACGGTGCCCACGAGCAGGAGCTGCGCGGACTGCTCGACGCCACGACCCCGAACCGCGACGGAGACCGACTCATCGACTCCTCGGGCAAGGCCCAGCTGTTCGACGGTCGCTCTGGTGAGCCGTTCCCGTACCCGATCTCGGTCGGCTACATGTACATGCTCAAGCTCCACCACCTCGTCGACGACAAGATCCACGCGCGGTCGACCGGCCCGTACTCGATGATCACCCAGCAGCCGCTCGGTGGTAAGGCGCAGTTCGGCGGTCAGCGCTTCGGTGAGATGGAAGTCTGGGCCCTCGAGGCCTACGGCGCTGCGTACACGCTCCAGGAGCTGCTGACGATCAAGTCCGATGACATCCCGGGCCGCGTCAAGGTCTACGAAGCCATCGTCAAGGGTGAGAACCTGCCCGACCCGGGAATCCCCGAGTCGTTCAAGGTCCTCATCAAGGAGATGCAGTCCCTGTGCCTCAACGTCGAAGTCCTGTCTTCCGACGGTGGCCAGGTCGAGATGCGCGACTCGGAGGACGAGGTCTACCGCGCAGCCGAAGAGCTCGGCATCGACCTGTCCTACCGCGAAGCCCAGACCGTCGAAGAAGTCTGAGCACTTCCACTCCAACCGACACAAGAATTTCTGATGGACCACGAGTCCATCGCCAGGAAAGAGGATTTACGTGCCTGACGTCAATTTCTTTGATGAGCTGAGGATCGGTCTCGCCACCGCGGATGACATCCGCGGCTGGTCCCACGGCGAGGTGAAGAAGCCTGAGACCATCAACTACCGCACCCTCAAGCCGGAGAAGGACGGACTCTTCTGCGAGAAGATCTTCGGTCCCACCCGTGACTGGGAGTGCGCCTGCGGAAAGTACAAGCGCGTCCGCTTCAAGGGCATCATCTGCGAACGCTGCGGCGTCGAGGTGACCCGTGCCAAGGTGCGCCGTGAGCGCATGGGCCACATCGAGCTCGCCGCTCCCGTGACCCACATCTGGTACTTCAAGGGCGTCCCCTCGCGCTTGGGCTACCTGCTCGACCTCGCGCCGAAGGACCTCGAAAAGGTCATCTACTTCGCCGCGTACATGATCACCTCTGTCGACGAGGAGTCCCGTCACCGGGATCTGCCGAGCCTGCAGAACAAGATCGACGTCGAGAAGCAGCAGATCGGCGACCGCCGCGACGCTGACATCGACCGTCGCGCCAAGAAGCTCGAAGAGGATCTCGCAGCGCTCGAGGCCGAGGGCGGCTCCGCCCAGGCGAAGAAGAAGCTGCGCGATGTCGCCGACAAGGAGATGGACAAGCTGCGCAAGAACGCCGATCGCGAGATCGACCGTCTTGAGCAGGTGTGGGACAGGTTCAAGAACCTCAAGGTCAACGACCTCGAGGGCGATGAGAGCCTCTACCGCGAGATGTTCGCCCGCTTCGGCCTCTACTTCACCGGTGCCATGGGCGCCGAGGCGATCCAGAAGCGCCTCCTCGACTTCGACCTCGAGGCCGAAGCCGAGAAGCTGCGCGAGCTGATCAACACCGGCAAGGGACAGCGCAAGACCCGCGCGCTCAAGCGCCTCAAGGTCGTCAACGCGTTCCTCACCACGGACAACAACCCCGAGGGCATGGTCCTCGACGTCGTCCCGGTGATCCCGCCCGAGCTGCGCCCGATGGTCCAGCTCGACGGCGGTCGCTTCGCGACCTCGGATCTCAATGACCTCTACCGTCGTGTGATCAACCGCAACAACCGCCTCAAGCGGCTCCTCGACCTCGGTGCCCCCGAGATCATCGTCAACAACGAGAAGCGGATGCTCCAGGAGGCCGTCGACTCGCTGTTCGACAACGGCCGTCGCGGACGTCCTGTGACCGGACCGGGCAACCGCCCGCTCAAGTCGCTCTCCGACATGCTCAAGGGCAAGCAGGGCCGGTTCCGTCAGAACCTGCTCGGCAAGCGCGTCGACTACTCGGGCCGTTCGGTCATCGTCGTCGGTCCGCAGCTCAGCCTCCACCAGGCCGGTCTGCCCAAGACCATGGCCCTGGAGCTGTTCAAGCCGTTCGTGATGAAGCGCCTGGTCGATCTCAACCATGCGCAGAACATCAAGTCGGCCAAGCGGATGGTCGAGCGTCAGCACCCGCAGGTGTGGGACGTCCTCGAAGAGGTCATCACCGAGCACCCGGTGCTGCTCAACCGTGCACCGACGCTGCACCGCCTCGGCATCCAGGCGTTCGAACCGCAGCTCATCGAGGGTAAGGCCATCCAGCTCCACCCCCTCGTGTGCTCGGCCTTCAACGCCGACTTCGACGGTGACCAGATGGCTGTCCACCTGCCGCTGAGCCCCGAGGCGCAGGCTGAGGCCCGCATCCTCATGCTCTCGGCGAACAACATCCTCAAGCCCTCCGACGGCAAGCCCGTGACCATGCCCTCGCAGGACATGATCATCGGCCTCTACCACCTCACCTCGGAGCGCAAGGGACTCGCCGGCGAGGGCCGGTCGTTCTCCAGCCTCGGCGAGGCCATCATGGCCTTCGACCACGGCGAGCTCGACCTCGGTTCGGTCGTGACCATCCGCCTCGAGAACGTCGTTCCGGGTGCGGACCTCGAGGTTCCCGAGGGCTGGGAGCCGGGCATGCCGCTCGACGTCACCACGACGCTGGGCCGTGCGCTGTTCAACGAGTACCTGCCCGCCGACTACACGTTCGTCAACTCGACGATCGACAAGAAGGCGCTGAGCCGGATCGTCAACCACCTCGCCGAGGAGTACCCGAAGGTCGAGGTCGCGCACACGCTCGACAACTTCAAGTCCGGCGGCTTCCACTGGGCGACTCGTTCGGGCATCACCGTGGCGATGTCGGACATCGTCTCGCCCGAGGCGAAGACGGAGATCCTCGACAACGCCGAGGCGCTCGACACGAAGGTCCAGCAGCAGTACGAACTCGGTGCGCTCACCGACGACGAGCGCCGCAACGAGCTCGTCAAGCTGTGGACCGAGACCACCGAGAAGGTCGACCAGGTGATGCGGACGAACTTCCCGGAGGAGAACTCCGTGCTCCGCCTTGTCGACTCGGGTGCGTCCGGCAACTGGATGCAGGTCCGTCAGCTCGCCGGTATGCGCGGTCTGGTGACGAACCCGAAGGGTGAGATCATCCCGCGTCCGATCACGTCGAACTACCGTGAGGGACTCTCGGTGCTCGAGTACTTCATCGCCTCCCACGGCGCCCGCAAGGGCCTCGCGGACACGGCGCTGCGTACCGCCGACTCCGGTTACCTCACGCGTCGACTCGTCGACGTCTCGCAGGACGTCATCATCCGCACCGCGGAGACCGATTCGACCAAGGGCATCACCCTGCCCGTGGCCGAGCGCGACCACGACGGCAACCTCGTTCCGCACGAGTTCGTCGAGACCAGCGTCTACGGCCGTCTCACGGTCTCCGACGTCACCGACGCCGACGGCAATGTCATCGTCCCGGCGAAGACGGACGTCACCGCTGAGGTCGTCGACACCCTCGTGGCCGCCGGCATCGAAGAGCTCAAGGTCTACTCCGTGCTCACCGCGGATTCGGACACGCAGATCTCGGCGATGCACTACGGTCGTTCGATGGCCACCGGCAAGCTCGTCGACATCGGCGAGGCGATCGGCACGGTCGCTGCCCAGTCGATCGGCGAGCCCGGCACGCAGCTGACGATGCGCACCTTCCACACCGGTGGTGTGGCGGCGTCCTCGGGTGACATCACCCAGGGTCTGCCCCGTGTCACCGAGCTCTTCGAGGCCCGCACCCCGAAGGGCTTCGCCCCCATCGCCGAGGCGACCGGTCGGGCGAAGATCGACGACAGCCGCAAGACCCGCTTCGTCGTCATCACCCCCGATGACGGCGGCGAGGAGATCGAGCACGCAGTCTCCAAGCGCGCCCGCCTCCTCGTCGAGGACGGCCAGCACGTCAAGGCGGGCGAGCAGCTCGTCGTCGGTGCTGTCGATCCGAAGCAGGTGCTGCGCATCCGCGGTCGCCGTGAGGCCGAGCGCTTCCTCGTCGAGCAGGTGCAGAAGGTGTACCGCTCGCAGGGCGTGGGGATTCACGACAAGCACATCGAGGTCATCGTGCGGCAGATGCTGCGTCGCGTGACCGTCATCGAGTCGGGCGACACCAACCTGCTGCCCGGCGAGCTCGTCGACCGCGGCCGCTACCAGGCGGAGAACCGTCGCGTCGTCGCCGAAGGCGGACAGCCGGCTTCGGCCCGTGACGAGCTCATGGGCATCACGAAGGCCTCGCTGGCCACCGAGTCGTGGCTCTCGGCTGCGTCCTTCCAGGAGACCACGCGCGTCCTCACCGAGGCCGCGATGGAAGGCAAGTCGGACACGCTCATGGGGCTCAAGGAGAACGTCATCCTCGGTAAGCTCATCCCGGCCGGCACCGGCCTCCAGACGCACCGCAACATCGTTGTGGAGCCGACGGAGGAGGCGAAGGCCGAGATGTTCACCAACAGCTACGGTGACTTCTACGCGGGCATCGGCGCCGACTCCGGCTCCGCGATCCCGCTCGAGGACTACGACTACGGCGCCTTCAGCTGAGTCTGAGTTCCAGACCGCCTGAGGTCTGAACGGCAGAGGGGCACCCACCGACACGGTGGGTGCCCCTCGTGCATTCAGCGCTTGGGCCGCCGCTCGCGCGGTTGCGACGCCTTCCGCGCGGATCGCGGCTACCCGAAGAGAACCTGCGCCTCTTCCCAGCGGTCGAGCGGCACCGTCTTGAGGCTGTCGACGGCCGAGGCCATCTCGACGGCGACGATGTCGGTGCCCTTGAGGCTCGCCATCTTCCCCCACTGCTCGTCGTGGGCGAGGTCGGCTGCGGCCATGCCGAGCCGGGTCGAGAGCACCCGGTCATACGCGGTGGGGGAGCCGCCGCGCTGCAGGTGTCCGAGGATCGTCGCGCGGGTCTCGATGCCCGTGGTCTCCTCGATGAGGGGTGCGAGGTAGTTCGCGATGCCGCCGAGCCGGGCCCGGCCCCTGCTGTCGAGACCGCGGTCGGCGATCTGCTCGTCGAGGCCCTCGGGCACGAAGCCTTCGGCGACGACGACGATCGGGGCGCGACCGCGGTCCCTCGCCGAGGTTACCCACTGCCCGATCTGGTCCATCGAGACGGGGAACTCGGGCATGAGGATCGCGTGCGCGCCGCCGGCCATACCCGAGTGCAGCGCGATCCAGCCGACGTTGCGGCCCATCACCTCGATGACCATGCACCGGTGGTGCGACTCAGCGGTCGTGCGCAGCCGGTCGATCGCCTCGGTGGCAATCGACTGGGCGGTGTCGAAGCCGAACGTGTAGTCGGTGTTGTCGAGGTCGTTGTCGATCGTCTTCGGCACCCCGACGATGTTGAGCCCCTCCTCCTCGACGAGTCGCGAGGCACCCGAAAGCGTCCCCTCGCCGCCGATCGCGACGATCGCATCGATGTCGTGGGCGGCCATCACCTCGCGCATCCGTGCCGGACCGCCGTCCTCGTAGGGGTGAGTGCGGGAGGTGCCGAGGATCGTGCCGCCGCGTCCGGACAGGCCGCGGACATCGAGCATCGACATCTCGAACACGTCGTCCTCGAGGAGTCCCCGCCAGCCGTCCCTGATCCCGACGAACGAGGAGCCGTGGGAGCGGATGCCCTTGCGGACGATGCCGCGGATGACGGCGTTGAGTCCGGGGCTGTCGCCGCCGGAGGTGAGGATCCCGATTCTCATGTCAGCTGTCCCTGGTCCTTTCCTCGGTAGCCCTTCGCCAGGTGGATGTCGTGGCCGGCCATGAGCGACATGCCCTTGAGCACGAGCGTTCCGTTCGATCCGTCTCCGCGGGCCGACTGGCGGACCTCGTTGCCGGCCATGATGTTGATCGTCTCGTCCTTGATCCGCACACCCGGCGGGACGTAGATGTCGTTGCCGCCCCACATCGCGAAGGAGTGGAGCTCGACGGTGACGCCGGGGCCCATCACCTCGCAGAGGTCGATGTTGTCCCCGCCCATGAGCGCGTACGTCGTCACCTCGGCGGTGCCGGCGGGCACGTCGATCTCGCGCCCGGACATGATCGCCACGGAGTTCACCGGCGCCGAGGTGCCGGGTGCGGCGAGCGGCGACAGCGGTGCGGGTCGGTTGCCGGGGACGATCTGCGATCCGGGGGACGTTCCGCCCGTCTGCGCCTCGAGCGATCGGTGGAGGTCGTTGCCCTCGGGAAGGTCGACGATGAGCGGCATGAGTTCGTCGAGGTACTTCGCCGCGATCGCCTCGTCCTGCCGCTCAGCGGTCTCCTCGGGGTCGAGGCGACCGTTCGAGACGGCGTCGGTGATGACGGCGAGCACGGCGTCGCGGTCCTTGTCAGAGGCGCGGATCCGCGGACGGGAGGGGAGCTCTGGCTGTTCGTCGGACATGGTCACCAGTGTAGCGGGGACCACACCCGTCGACCGGGGACAGCACACGGGCGGTGCCCTTGGTTGGGGCACCGCCCGTGCGGTGCGGAACCGTGCCCTCGCCGAGGCGGTGGCGCGGGGTCCGTGCCACCGCCTCGGCGAGGGGTCGGCTCAGCGCTTCAGGTCGTAGCGGTCGGCTTCGACGACCTTCGTCCAGGCACGGACGAAGTCGGTGACGAACTTCTCCTGCGCATCGTCGGAGGCGTAGACCTCGGCGATCGCACGCAGCTCGGAGTTCGCACCGAAGAGCAGGTCGACGCGGCTGCCCGACCACAGCTTCTCACCATCGGGGGAGTAGTTCTCGTAGAGGTTCGTCGTCGCCGAATCGCCGACGGCCTTCCACGTGTTGCCGAGCTCGAGGAGGTTGACGAAGAAGTCGTTCGTCAGCTGCTCCTTGCGGTCGGTGAAGACGCCGAGCTCGGAGTCCTCGTAGTTCGCCCCGAGGACGCGCAGGCCGCCGATGAGGACGGTGAGCTCGGACGGGGTGAGCCCGAGCAGGCTCGCCTGGTCGAGCAGGAGGAACTCCGCGGCCAGGGGCAGATCCGGGGTGAGGTAGTTGCGGAAGCCGTCGTGGGTGGGCTCGAGGTAGGAGAACGACTCGATGTCGGTCTGCTCCTGCGAGGCGTCCCCGCGACCGGTCGAGACCGGGACGGTGATGTCGTGGCCGGCCGCGGCGGCGGCGGTCTCGACGCCCACGGCACCGGCGATCGCGACGACGTCGGCGAAGGAGGCGCCGGTCTGGTCGGCGATGCCCTCGAGGACGCCGATCACCTCGGCGAGCTTCGCGGGCTCGTTCGCGGTCCAGTCACGCTGCGGTTCGAGGCGCAGGCGCCCGCCGTTGACGCCGCCGCGCATGTCGGAGACGCGGTGCGAGGAGGCGGCGGCCCACGTCGTCGAGACGAGCTGGGACACGCTCAGACCCGAGTTGCGGATCGAGGCCTTGACGAGCTCGAGCTCACCGTCGTTGAGAGGGGTGCCGGCCGGGATCGGGTCCTGCCAGATGAGCTCCTCGGTGGGAACCTCGGGTCCGAGGTACCGGGTGGCCGGGCCCATGTCACGGTGGGTGAGCTTGAACCAGGCCCGGGCGAACGCGTCCTCGAAGGCGGCCTGGTCGTCCTTGAAGCGGCGCGAGATCTTCTCGTAGGCGGGGTCGAAGCGCAGGGAGAGGTCGGTGGTGAGCATGCGCGGCTCCCGGCGTCCCTCACCCTGGGCCATCGGGACCATGTCGTCGCCGCCGCCGTCGATCGGACGCCACTGGATGTGGCCGCCCTCGTTCTCGAACTTCTCCCACTCGTAGGCGAAGAGGATGTGGAAGAACTCGTTGTCCCAGCGGGTCGGATGGTAGGTCCACGTGACCTCGATGCCGCTGCCGATCGAGTCATTGCCGTGCCCGGTGCCGAAGTCGGACTTCCAGCCCAGACCCTGCTGCTCGAGCGGGGCGCCCTCGGGGTCGGCGCCCTTGTGGCTCTCGGGGCCGGCGCCGTGGGTCTTGCCGAAGGTGTGACCGCCGGCGATGAGGGCGACGGTCTCCTCGTCGTTCATCGCCATCCGACCGAAGGTGTCGCGGATGTCGGCAGCGGCCTTGAGCGGGTCGGGCTCGCCCTCAGGGCCTTCCGGGTTGACGTAGATGAGGCCCATCGTCGTCGCCGCCAGCGGCTTCTGCAGCTCGCGGTTGCCCGCGTAGCGCTTGTCGGTGCCCAGCCATTCGGTCTCCGAGCCCCAGTAGACGTCGTTGTCCGGCTCCCAGACGTCCTTGCGTCCGCCGGCGAAGCCGAAGGTCTTGAAGCCCATCTGCTCGAGGGCGACGTTGCCCGCGAGGATGAAGAGGTCGGCCCAGGAGATCTTCTTGCCGTACTTCTTCTTCAGCGGCCACAGCAGACGCCGGGCCTTGTCGAGTCCGACGTTGTCGGGCCACGAGTTGAGCGGGGCGAAGCGCTGCTGGCCCTCACCGCCGCCGCCGCGACCGTCCTGGACGCGGTAGGTGCCCGCCGAGTGCCAGGCCATGCGGATCATGAACGGGCCGTAGTTGCCGAAGTCGGCGGGCCACCAATCCTCGCTCGTGCGCTGCATCTCCGCGAGGTCGGCCTTGAGAGCGAAGTAGTCGAGGCTGTTGAACTCGGCCGCGTAGTCGAAGTCCTCATCCATCGGGTCGCGGGCCGGCTGGTTCTTCGCGAGGATCTTGAGGTTGAGGCGGTTGGGCCACCAGTGGGAGTTGGCGTCGCCCTGCATCGGAGAGGTCAGGGACCCGGGCTCGGTGGTCGCGGTTGCCGTCGAGTCGCCGTGGACGACCGGGCAGCCGCCCGTGGTGGAGGTTTCGGACATGGGGTTCCTTTCGGGTTCGAGCCGCAGCGCGGCTCAGCTGTGGTCCTCGGCAGCGGTTGCCCGCAGGCGTCTGCGCCGGTTCACGCGACAGAGGTGCGTTGCTCAGTCTCCCTGGTCGCTCGGTCCCTCACTGCCGCTGCGGCAGTCGGGGCAGAGTCCCCAGAACGTCACCTCGGCCTGGTCGACTGCGAATCCGTGATCGTGCGACGGACTCAGACAGGGCGCCCGGCCGACTGTGCAGTCGACATCGACGATGAGACCGCACGACCGGCAGACGAGGTGATGGTGGTTGTCGCCGATGCGCCGCTCGTACCTGGCCACGGACCCGGACGGCTGGATGCTCCGGACGAGGCCGACCGCGGTGAGCGTGTGCAGCGAATCGTAGACGGCCTGATGGGAGACGTCCGGCAGGCTCTCCCTGACGGATCGGATGACGGTCTCGGTGTCGGCATGGGGGTGGGTGTCCACCGCCGCCAGCACCGCGACCCTCTGCTTCGTCACGCGCAGGGAACTGCTCCGCAGGGTCGCGGAATAGTCCTCGGCGTGCACGCGTTCTTCCTCTGACACACCTTCACCCTGCCCCGTTTTCTTGAATGAGTCAAGGAAGCGGGTCCTCAGCCGTGCCTCCTCGCCGAGGTGGTTGCCGGGCCGGAGGGCCGTGTGACCCCGGTCTCGCCGGGGCGGAGGCCCTCGCGCTCCCGTTCCGGCAGGGTGCCGGTGGTTTTGACCAGAGGCTCGCGCACGCGATATTCTGGGATGCGACTGATTGTGTTATCTGCGTCGTCGGACGATCATGCCAGGTGTTCTGTGAGGCCTGGGACCAGTGTGAGTGCGACCGGCGCAGGCCGCCGAAACCGCGGGCCTCTGCGCGTGCGTGTCCTTGCGACACTCCCGACCGCAGGGTGCGTGGCATCGCGCGGATACTGGCATCGGGAGTCAAGCTTCACCCGGTGTTCAGTCGGATATGTCCCACGGTTCACAGACGCGCATGCGCGACCGATGTGGGAATTAGGTTCATCGAGAAGCAATGGAGAACGCTTAGTGCCGACAATCCAGCAGCTCGTCCGCAAAGGACGGCATAACAAGTCCGCAGGGTCCGACGCCCCTGCCCTCAAGGGCAGCCCTCAGCGTCGCGGCGTGTGCACCCGTGTGTACACCACGACCCCCAAGAAGCCGAACTCGGCTCTTCGCAAGGTCGCTCGTGTCAAGCTCTCGAGCCAGATCGAAGTGACCGCGTACATCCCCGGCGAGGGACACAACCTGCAGGAGCACTCGATCGTGCTCGTCCGCGGCGGCCGTGTCAAGGACCTCCCGGGTGTGCGCTACCGGATCGTGCGCGGTTCCCTCGACACCCAGGGTGTCAAGGGCCGTCAGCAGGCCCGCAGCAAGTACGGAGCGAAGAGGGAGAAGAAGTAATGCCGCGCAAAGGTCCCGCACCCAAGCGACCGATCGTCATCGACCCGGTCTTCAACTCGCCGCTCGTCACGCAGCTGATCAACAAGATCCTGCTCGACGGCAAGCGGTCGACGGCCGAGCGCATCGTCTACGGTGCCCTCGAGGGAACTCGTGAGAAGAACGGCAACGACCCCGTCGCCAACCTCAAGAAGGCCCTCGACAACATCCGTCCGTCCCTCGAGGTCCGCTCCCGCCGTGTCGGCGGTGCGACCTACCAGGTTCCGGTCGATGTCCGTCCTGCTCGTTCGACCACCCTCGCGTTGCGCTGGCTCGTCGGCTACGCCCGCCAGCGTCGCGAGAAGACGATGACCGAGCGCCTCATGAATGAGATCCTCGACGCCGGCAACGGCCTCGGTGCCGCAGTCAAGCGCCGTGAGGACACCCACAAGATGGCCGAGTCCAACAAGGCCTTCGCCCACTACCGCTGGTAATCGTCGCCCCCGTCCCCGGTCGGTCCGCTCCGGACCGACCGGGGACGGGGGAGTCGATCAAGTCATCGATTGAGAGAGAGACACCGTGGCACTTGACGTGCTCACCGACCTGAACAAGGTCCGCAACATCGGCATCATGGCCCACATCGATGCCGGTAAGACCACCACGACCGAACGCATCCTGTTCTACACCGGTGTGAACTACAAGATCGGCGAGACCCACGACGGAGCCTCGACGATGGACTGGATGGAGCAGGAGCAGGAGCGCGGCATCACGATCACGTCGGCCGCGACGACCTGCTACTGGCACGACTACCAGATCAACATCATCGACACCCCCGGGCACGTCGACTTCACCGTCGAGGTGGAGCGCTCGCTCCGCGTCCTCGACGGCGCCGTCGCCGTGTTCGACGGCAAGGAAGGCGTTGAGCCGCAGTCCGAGACCGTGTGGCGTCAGGCCGACAAGTACAACGTTCCGCGCGTGTGCTTCGTCAACAAGATGGACAAGCTCGGTGCGGACTTCTACTTCACCGTGCAGACCATCAAGGACCGCCTCGGTGCGAAGCCGCTCGTCATCCAGCTGCCGATCGGCGCCGAGTCCGAGTTCGAGGGCATCGTCGACCTCCTTGAGATGAAGGCCTACATCTGGCCTGACGAGTCCAAGAAGGGTCAGGACATGACCGAGATCGAGATCCCCGCGGATCTCAAGGACAAGGCCGAGGAATACCGCGCCCAGCTCGTCGAGGACGTCGCCGAGAGCTCTGAGGAGCTCATGGAGAAGTACCTCGAGGGCGAAGAGGTCTCCATCGAGGAGATCAAGGCCGGCATCCGCTCTCTCGTCATCAACTCCGAGGCCTTCCCGGTCATGTGCGGTTCCGCGTACAAGAACAAGGGCGTCCAGCCCATGCTCAACGCGGTCCTCGACTACCTCCCCTCGCCGCTCGACGTGCCTCCGATGATCGGACACAACCCGAGCAACGAGGAAGAGGAGATCGTCCGCAAGCCCGACGTCAAGGAGCCGTTCTCGGCGCTCGCGTTCAAGGTCGCCACGCACCCGTTCTTCGGTGCGCTGACCTACGTCCGCGTGTACTCGGGACAGGTGAAGTCGGGTGAGCAGGTCCTCAACGCCACGAGCGGGAAGAAGGAGCGCGTCGGAAAGCTCTTCCAGATGCACTCCAACAAGGAGAACCCGGTCGAAGAGGCGATCGCGGGTCACATCTACGCGTTCATCGGCCTCAAGGACACCACCACCGGTGACACCCTGTGCGATCCGGCACACCCGATCGCGCTCGAGTCGATGACCTTCCCCGAGCCCGTCATCTCCGTGGCCATCGAGCCCAAGACGAAGGGCGACCAGGAGAAGCTCTCGGCTGCCATCCAGAAGTTCGTCAAGGAAGACCCGACCTACCAGGTCGAGCTCGACGCGGAGACCGGTCAGACCGTCATCCGCGGTATGGGCGAACTCCACCTCGACATCCTCGTCGACCGCATGCGTCGCGAGTTCAAGGTCGAGGCGAACGTCGGCAAGCCGCAGGTCGCGTACCGCGAGACGATCCGTCGGGCCGTCGAGAAGTACGACTACACCCACAAGAAGCAGACGGGTGGATCGGGACAGTTCGCGAAGGTCCAGGTCACCTTCGAGCCTCTCGAGGTCGACGGCGACACGATCTACGAGTTCGAGAATGCCATCACGGGCGGCCGCGTGCCGCGCGAGTACATTCCGAGCGTCGACGCGGGCATCCAGGACGCCATGCAGCTCGGTGTCCTCGCCGGCTACCCGCTGGTCGGCATCAAGGCCACCCTGGTCGATGGTGCCTACCACGACGTCGACTCCTCGGAGATGGCGTTCAAGATCGCCGGTTCGATGGTCCTCAAGGAGGCCGTCCGGAAGGCGAACCCGGTTCTGCTCGAGCCGGTCATGGAAGTCGAGGTGCGCACCCCTGAGGAGTACATGGGTGACGTCATCGGCGACCTCAACTCTCGGCGTGGCCAGATCCAGTCGATGGACGACGCTTCCGGCGTGAAGGTCGTCCGCGCGATGGTCCCGCTCTCGGAGATGTTCGGCTACATCGGCGACCTGCGGTCGAAGACCCAGGGCCGTGCGGTGTACTCGATGCAGTTCTCCAGCTACGCGGAGGTCCCGAAGGCTGTTGCCGACGAGATCATCCAGAAGGTGCGCGGCGGAGAGTGATCTCCTAAGGCTCATCGCCAAGGTGATGTAGAACAACATCACCGGAATGAAAGATAACCAACAAAGGTCTAAGATATGAACCGCATATCTTTTGCCAACCACGAGGAGGAACCCAGTGGCAAAGGCTAGTTTCGATAGGACTAAGCCGCACGTCAACATCGGCACCATCGGCCACGTTGACCACGGAAAGACCACCTTGACCGCTGCGATCACCAAGGTCCTGGCGGACAAGTACCCCGATCTCAACGAGGCACGTGCCTTCGACCAGGTGGACAACGCACCTGAGGAGAAGGAGCGCGGCATCACCATCAACGTCTCGCACGTTGAGTACCAGACCGAGAAGCGTCACTACGCTCACGTCGATGCCCCGGGTCACGCCGACTACATCAAGAACATGATCACCGGTGCTGCTCAGATGGACGGCGCGATCCTCGTCGTCGCCGCCACCGACGGTCCGATGCCGCAGACCCGTGAGCACGTCCTGCTCGCGCGTCAGGTGGGTGTGCCCTACATCGTCGTGGCTCTCAACAAGTCCGACATGGTCGAAGACGAAGAGCTCCTCGAGCTCGTCGAGTTCGAGGTCCGCGACCTCCTCTCCAGCCAGGAGTTCGACGGGGACAACGCTCCCGTCGTCCAGGTCTCCGCTCTCAAGGCCCTCGAGGGCGACGAGAAGTGGGTCAAGACCGTCGAAGAGCTCATGGACCAGGTCGACGACTTCGTTCCCGAGCCGGAGCGCGACGTCGACAAGCCGTTCCTCATGCCCGTCGAGGACGTCTTCACGATCACCGGTCGTGGAACCGTCGTCACCGGTCGTGTCGAGCGCGGCGTCCTCCTCCCCAACGAGGAGATCGAGATCGTCGGCATCAAGCCGAAGTCCTCGAAGACCACGGTCACGGCCATCGAGATGTTCCGCAAGACCCTGCCGGACGCCCGTGCAGGTGAGAACGTCGGTCTGCTTCTCCGCGGCACCAAGCGCGAAGACGTCGAGCGCGGTCAGGTCATCGTCAAGCCGGGTTCGATCACCCCGCACACCAAGTTCGAGGCCCAGGTCTACATCCTGAGCAAGGACGAGGGCGGCCGTCACAACCCGTTCTACTCGAACTACCGTCCGCAGTTCTACTTCCGGACCACGGACGTCACCGGCGTCATCACGCTGCCCGAGGGCACCGAGATGGTCATGCCCGGCGACAACACCGACATGTCGGTCGAGCTCATCCAGCCGATCGCCATGGAGGAGGGCCTCCGCTTCGCCATCCGCGAAGGTGGACGCACCGTCGGCGCCGGTCGAGTCACCAAGATCATCGAGTGATCTGACTCGTCTGAGTGAACTCAGCCTTCGGACCCCGGTCTGAAGCAGTTCAGGGGCCGCAATCCCGTACAGGGATTGCGGCCCCTGTCGCGTCTATCCTGGAGACGTCGGACTTCGATCCCGTGAGGAGACCCATGACGACAGATGCAGCGAGGCCGCAGGAGCACGGCAGGCCCCAGCCTTCGGTCCCGCCCTCGCCGAGGTGGTCCGACGACGCCGTCATCTACCAGATCTACCCCCGGTCGTTCGCCGACGGAGACGGCGACGGAGTCGGGGATCTGCGGGGCATTCTCGATCGTCTCTCGCACATCGTCGACCTCGGGGTCGACGCGATCTGGCTCTCGCCCTTCTACCCCTCACCGCAGAACGACGCCGGCTACGACGTCGCCGACTACGTCGACGTCGACCCGCTCTTCGGCAGCCTTGAGGACTTCGACGAGCTCGTCGTTCGCGCCCACGGCGCAGGCATCCGCGTCATCGTCGACCTCGTGCCCAACCACACCTCGTCGACGCATCCGTGGTTCCAAGCGGCCCTGACCGCCGAGGCGGGGGACCCCGCCCGCGATCTCTACGTCATCCGTCCCGGCCGAGAGGGTGGGGACGCCCCGCCGAACAACTGGACCTCGGTCTTCGGTGGCCCCGCCTGGACCCGCCTGCCCGGCAGCGACGACTGGTACCTCCACATCTTCGACCCGACCCAGCCCGACCTCGACTGGTCGAACCCGGCCGTGCACGAGGAGTTCACCGATATCCTGCGCTTCTGGCTCGACCGCGGCGTCGACGGCTTCCGCGTCGACGTCGCCCACGGACTCGTCAAGGCCGTGGGGCTGCCCGACCATGTCCCCGCGCTCGGAGCCTCGGGCGAGCCGGTGCCCGCGTCCTCGCCGACGGCCGCCTCGCCGTTCTTCGACCAGGACGGGGTGCACGAGATCTACCGTGAGTGGAGGAGGATCCTCGACGCGTACCCGGGGGAGAGGATCCTCGTCGCCGAGGCGTGGGTCGAACCCCTCGAGCGTCTCTTCCGCTACGTCCGCGCCGATGAGATGGATCAGGCCTTCAACTTCACGTTCCTCATGGCCGGCTGGGATGCTCCCGGTCTCGCCCGTGCGATCGAGGACACCTTCGCCGCGGCCGCTGAGGTCGGCGCGGCACCGACCTGGGTGCTCTCGAACCACGACACCGTCCGCCACCCCAGCCGCTTCGGGGTCGCCGAACCTCCGCCCCACCAGCGGGGCATCGGACCCGACGACCCGCAGCCGGATCTCACGCTGGGACGTCGTCGCGCCTCGGCGATGGCGCTCATCGAACTGGGACTGCCGGGATCGGCCTACATCTACCAGGGTGACGAACTCGGGCTGCCCGAGCACACGCATCTGCCCGCCTCGGCGCGGCGCGACCCGGTCTATGCGCGCAGCCGCGGAGCCGAACTCGGCCGTGACGGGGCCCGCACCCCGTACCCGTGGTCCGCCTCGGCGCCGCATCTGGGTTTCGGCACGCCGGCGGGGGAGGAGACGTGGCTTCCCCAGCCCGAGGGCCACTCCGTCCTCGCCCATGACATCCAGAACGACGACCCCGAGTCCCAGCTCCACCTCTACCGGGGACTGCTCCGGACCCGCCGGGAGCTCGGGATGGGTCGGGGAGCGTTCGCGTGGCACCCCCTCCACGATCCGCGGCGGGGACTCCTCGCCTTCACCGTGACGACGGAGACCGCCGTGGTGCTCGTGGCCGCGAACCTCTCGGAGGTGCCGATCGCCCTGCCCGAGGCGGTCGGGCGGCCGACCCTGGCCGCAAGCGGACCTGCCGCATGGGACGAGGGGACGCTGTCGGGCGAGAGCGCAGTGTGGGTGCCACTGGCATGAGTGCCGACTTGAGGTAATGTGTGATCCAGGTGGCAGTGCCACCGGCAACGTCGCAGACTGGCAGGTAGGCAATGAGGCATACGGCAAGGAAGCTCCGGCCCTGGCGAACGGGCCTGGCCGCGTTCGCCCTGCTCGGACTCGTCGGGATCACCGGCTGTGCGAGCGGAACATCGACACCGACGCTGACGTGGTACATCAACCCCGACAACGGGGGACAGGCGAAGATCGCCGAACAGTGCACTGCAGAGGCGGACGGGAAGTACCGGATCTCGACGAGCCTGCTGCCCAACGACGCTCCCAGCCAGCGAGAGCAGCTCATCCGCCGCCTCGCCTCGCAGGACTCCTCGATCGACATCATGAGCCTCGACCCGGTCTACGTCGCCGAGATGGCCAACGCCGACTACCTCACCCCGGTTCCCGAGAAGTACGTGAACGAGTTCACCGAAGGCGTCATCCCGTCCTCCGTCGAGTCCTCGACTCGCCAGGACGAACTCGTCGCGACCCCGTTCTGGGCGAACACGCAGCTGCTGTGGTATCGGAAGTCCGTCGCCGAGGCGGCGGGCCTCGACATGTCCCAGCCGGTCACCTGGGACCAGATCATCGACGCCGCCGCGGAGCAGGACAAGCGCGTCGGCGTCCAGGGCATTCGGGCCGAGTCCCTGACCGTGTGGATCAATGCGATGATCGAATCCGCCGGCGGATCGATCGTGACGAACCCCGACTCCGACGGCGCCGACGAGGTCAAGCTCGGCATCGACTCCGAGGCGGGCAGGAGCGCCGCGGAGATCATGTCCAAGATCGGCTCCACCGGTGTCGGCGGACCTCAGCTGTCCAACCTCGACGAGAATGCCTCGATGCTCGAGTTCCAGTCCGACGACGGCGGGTTCATGGTCAACTGGCCCTTCATCTACCCGGCGACGAAGGCCGCCGTCGACGAGGGAAGCCTCGACCAGGCGGTGCTCGACGACATCGGCTGGACGATCTACCCCCGGGTCGACGAATCCCAGGAGGCGCGACCGCCGTTGGGTGGGATCAACCTCGGCGTCGGCGCGTTCTCCGAGAACCCCGACCTCGCCTACGAGGCCGTCGCGTGCATCAGGCAGCCGGAGAAGCAGGCGGAGTACTTCCTCACCGACGGCAATGCTCCCTCGAACCTCGCCGCCTTCGACGACCCTGAGGTCCAGAAGGAGTTCCCCGTCGCCGACACCGTCGCCGAGTCGTTGAAGATCTCGGCAGCCCGCCCGCTCACCCCGTACTACAACGAGGTGACAGGCGGCATCCAGAAGTCCTGGCATCCGCCGGGCAGCGTCGACCCCGAGTCGACGCCGGCACGATCTCAGGAGTTCATCCTCGAGATCCTCCGAGGGGAGAGGCTGCTGTGAAGGCACGTGTGTCGAACCGGCAGCGAGGGGAGACGCGGCTGGGCTGGATGCTCTCGGCCCCCGCGGTCATCATCCTCCTCGCCGTCACCGGTTATCCCATCCTCCAGGCCGTCTACTTCTCGTTCTTCAACTACCGGATGACGGACCCGGACAACCGCTTCGTCAACTGGGGGCAGAACTACATCGTCATCCTCACCGATCCGCTGTGGTGGCAGACGGTCGGGGTGACTCTGCTGCTCACCGTGGTCACGGTCGCCGTCGAACTCGTCCTCGGGTTCGCACTCGCCCTCGTCATGCTCAATGCACTCAAAGCAGTGCGCCCGTGGGTGCGCACCGCGATCCTCATTCCCTACGGCATCATCACCGTCGTCGCCGCCTTCTCGTGGAAGTACGCCTTCGACCTCGGCACAGGCTTCGTCGGGACGTGGCTCTCGATGCCCGAGTTCGACTGGTTCGGCGACTTCTGGTCGGCGTTCCTCGTCATCTGCGCGGCCGAGATCTGGAAGACGACGCCGTTCATCTCGCTCCTCCTGCTCTCCGGCCTCGCGCAGATCCCCGGCGACATGCTCGAGGCGGCGACCGTCGACGGCGCCTCCTGGTGGCAGCGGATGTCGAAGGTGATCATCCCGAACATGAAGGCTGCGATCATGGTCGCCCTCCTCTTCCGCACCCTCGACGCCTTCCGCGTCTTCGACTCGGTCTTCGTCATGACCGCCGGCGCCCAGAACACGGCGACGGTCTCCTTCCTCACGTACAACCAGTCGATCGGCCAGCTCCAGCTGGGAATGGGTTCGGCGCTCTCGGTCCTCCTCTTCCTCAGCGTCGCCCTCATCTGCTTCATCTTCATCAAGGTCTTCAAGGTCGACTTGGCCCAGGCGAGGGGAGAGTGACGATGTCGGGTCGCAAGCACACAGTCTGGTGGATCGTCATCAGCCTCATCGTCGCCGTCTACGCACTGTTCCCGGTGCTGTGGATCGTCTCCCTGTCGCTCAAGTCGCCCGGGGACATCGCGAACAAGCGGTTCTGGCCCACGGCGATCGACTGGTCGAACTACGAGCTCATCTTCACGGGTGCGGCCAAGGACCTCTTCCTCCCGGCGCTCGTGAATTCGATCGGCATCTGCCTCATCGCCACCGTCATCGCCGTGGTGCTCGCCACCCTGACGGCATACGCGGTTGCCCGGCTCGACTTCCCCGGCAAGAAGTTCATCCTCACCATGGCGCTCGCGGTCTCGATCTTCCCCGTCATCTCCCTCGTCACCCCGCTGTTCCGGATCTGGTCGGCGATCGGGCTCTACGACACGTGGGCGGGCCTGATCATCCCCTACCTCTCGCTCACCCTTCCGATCTCGATCTGGACGCTTGCGGCGTTCTTCCGGCAGATCCCGTGGGAGCTCGAGCAGGCGGCACAGGTCGACGGGGCGACGAGCTTCCAGGCGTTCCGCAAGGTCATCGTGCCCTTGGCCGCGCCCGGCGTGTTCACCACCGCGATCATCGCCTTCTTCATCGCCTGGAACGACTTCGTCTACGGCATCTCCCTGACCTCCACCTCGGCGGCGCGCCCGGTGCCGGCGGCACTCTCGTTCTTCACCGGAGCCAGCCAGTTCGAAGAGCCGGCGGGGGCGATCTCCGCGGCCGCCATCATCGTCACCATTCCGATCATCATCATCGTCCTCCTCTTCCAGCGCCAGATCGTCTCCGGCCTGACCTCGGGAGCGGTGAAGGGATGATCAGCCCAGCAGCCACAGCCACCGGTCGCGGGAGCGCAGAGCAGCACTCTGCGGACCCGCGGATCGTGACCGCACAGATACGGAGCACACGACCATGTCAGTGATCGAACTGCGCAACATCGTCAAGCGCTACGGCGACGGATTCCCGGCGATCAACGACGTCAGCCTCGACATCGCCGAGGGCGAGTTCGTCATCCTTGTCGGGCCCTCCGGTTCGGGCAAGTCGACGCTTCTGCGGATGATCGTCGGCCTCGAGGACATCACCGAGGGGGACCTCCGCATCGACTCCGAACGGGTCAACGACTCCGCACCCCGGGAGCGGGACCTGGCGATGGTGTTCCAGAACTACGCCCTCTATCCGCACCTCACCGTGGCCGAGAACATCGCGTTCCCGCTCATCCTCGCCAAGGGCCAGTACAGCAGGCAGGAGATCGACGAGCGGGTGTCGCGGGCGGCGAAGCTCCTCGAACTCGGCGACCACCTCGACCGCAAGCCTGCAAACCTCTCCGGCGGTCAGCGTCAGCGCGTGGCGATGGGGCGGGCGATCGTCCGCGATGCGAAGGCCTTCCTCTTCGACGAGCCGCTGTCGAACCTCGATGCGAAGCTGCGGATCCAGATGCGCACGGAGATCGCGCGGATGCAGCGCAACCTCGCGGTGACGACCGTCTACGTCACCCACGACCAGACCGAGGCGATGACGCTCGGGGACAAGGTCGCCGTGCTCAAGAAGGGCGTCCTCCAGCAGTACGCCAGTCCGCAGGAGCTCTACGACGAGCCGGTCAACCTCTTCGTCGCCGGCTTCATCGGCTCCCCGCCGATGAACTTCCTGCCGGTGGAGAACGTCGACGGTGAGCTGCGCTCGCCCTTCGGCGTCTTCACCCTGCCCGAGGGCGAGCGGGAGAAGCTGCGCGACGCACCCCAGTACCTCGTCGCCGGCATCCGACCCGAGGACTTCCACGATGCGGCGACGATCGACGAGGAGCGCCGCGGACGCGGCGCCCTGCTCAGCGCCGAGGTCGACGTCACCGAATGGCTGGGCAACGAGGTCTACGCCTACCTGCCCTTCGAAGCGGCGCCCGCCGTGCGCGAGGCCCTCGAAGAGCTCGACCGGGACCTCGACGGCGAAGGCGCGCGCACTCAGGTCGTCGCCGTCCTCGATCCGGCGACGAATGTCCAGGAGGGTGACACCGTCGACCTCTGGTTCGACCCGGCCAAGGTCATGGTCTTCGACCCCGAGACGGGGGAGAACCTCACCCGCGACCCGGAGAACGCGAAGCGTCTGGCAGCCGAATCGGAGGCCGCCCGGAAGCGCGCGCTCGACCGTGCCAAGGCCCAGCAGAACGGGAACGGGCAGTCGCAGCGCAACGGCGGGATCCGGGCCGACGGCGAGGTTCAGCAGAACGGTCAGACTCAGTCCGCCACCGAGGCATAGCCCCACTCAGTTCACCACCGCCGCCGAAGCATGAGAACGACTCCGGTTGCGTGAGGGAAGGCCGCCTCGGCGGGGCGGCTTGTACGGGTGGAGGACGACCGCTTCGAGCAGGTGCAGCCGCCGAACCAACCCGTGTGTGGTCGATAAACCGAGGCGAATCGGCGATCTGGGCGCATTTTCCACGGTTCTGCGACCACTAACGGGACGGTGAGCTTGCGGGTCCACGGTTCTTCGACCACTAACGCGCTGTTGCCGCCCTGAGAAGCGTCGTCATCGCTGCGGTTAGAGGTCGAGGCCGCCTCGGCGGGGCGGCTCGTGCGGTGGAGGACGACCACCTCGGCGGGGCGGACATGACGGGTGGAAGACGAGCGCCTCGAGCAGGGGCAGCCGCCGAACCACCCCGTTTGTGGTCGTTAAACCGAGGAGAATCGGCGATTTCGGCGTATTTACCTCGGTTTTGCGACCACTCACGGGACGGTGAGCTTGTGAGTCCTCGGTTCTTCGACCACTAACGGGACGGTGAGCTTGTGAGTCCTCGGTTCTTCGACCACTAACGGGACGGTGAGCTTGCGAGTCCACGGTTCTTCGACCACAGACGCGACTTCGGGCCGAAAGAACCCCGACGGAGGCATCGCGGACTGGTGAGTCAGTCGGGCGCGAGCTGCGCTCTTCGGGACGGAAGAAGTTCGGGGCTGAGACCCTTCTCACTCGTGAGGGGTCGGCGGCGGGGAGCCGGAGTGGTTCGCTGAGACTTCTCTCACAAGCGAGAAGCCCGGAATTGCGCGGGATACCGGGACTGTGACAAGATGGTCAGGTTGCGTTTCGGGTGTTGACCCCTGCACTGCGGCCTTCGGCCGCGAACAGCCCGGAACACTATCGGATCGATGAATCTGCTTCACTGCGGGTTCGGACCGAGCAGCCAATGAGTAGAAGCGCCGTCGGACCGCGCGAGGAAATCGAAGGATTTCTCCGCAAGGAACAGCCGACACGCCCGACCGCGGGGGCCGGTCATAGTCAGCCGGCACAGACCACGCCCGAGCATTCTCGGGTGATGGTTGATGGCCGGAAGGAACTGAAGAAAGAGACGACGCCATGGCGGGACAGAAGATCCGCATCCGGCTCAAGTCGTACGACCACGCTGTGATCGACAGTGCTGCACGCAAGATCGTGGACACCGTCACTCGCGCTGGTGCGACTGTTGTGGGCCCCGTGCCGTTGCCGACGGAGAAGAACGTGTACTGCGTCATCCGTTCGCCGCACAAGTACAAGGACAGCCGTGAGCACTTCGAGATGCGCACGCACAAGCGTCTGATCGACATCGTCGATCCGACGCCGAAGGCAGTCGATTCGCTCATGCGTCTCGACCTCGCTGACGACGTCAACATCGAGATCAAGCTCTAAGGGAGGGAAAAATGGCGAACACTCGTTCCTCAGCTCTCCCGACCACCCGCAAGGTCAAGGGCCTTCTGGGTACCAAGCTGGGCATGACCCAGGTGTGGGATGAGCAGAACAAGCTCGTGCCGGTGACCGTTGTGGCCACCGGAAACAACGTTGTCACCCAGATCCGCGACGAGGAGACCGATGGTTACCCCGCCGTGCAGATCGCATTCGGCGAGATCGACCCGCGCAAGGTCAACAAGCCGACCGCAGGTCACTTCGAGAAGGCCGGCGTGACCCCGCGTCGCCACCTCGTCGAGCTGCGCACCGCTGACGCCGGCGAGTACTCGCTCGGCCAGGAGCTCGGTGTCGACACGTTCGAGGCCGGAGTCAAGGTCGACGTCACCGCGAAGACCAAGGGCAAGGGCACCGCCGGTGTCATGAAGCGCCACGGCTTCGCCGGTGTCGGCGCCTCGCACGGTGCTCACCGCAACCACCGCAAGCCCGGTTCGATCGGTGGAGCGGCTACGCCGGGTCGCGTGTTCAAGGGCATGCGCATGGCCGGCCGCATGGGTGCCGTCAAGCACACCACCCAGAACCTCACGATCCACGCCGTGGACCCCGAGAACAACTTCCTGCTCATCAAGGGCGCCGTTCCCGGCCCCAAGGGCGCCGTCGTTCTCGTTCGCTCGGCCGCGAAGGAGGCCTGAACGATATGTCTGATGTCAAGACAGTCGACGTCGTCGATGCCACCGGTGCGAAGACCGGCTCGGTCGACCTGCCTGCCGAGGTCTTCGGCGTGCAGACGAACGTGCCGCTCATCCACCAGGTCGTCGTCGCGCAGCTCGCTGCTGCCCGTCAGGGCACGCACAAGACCAAGACCCGCTCCGAAGTTCGCGGCGGCGGTCGCAAGCCCTACCGTCAGAAGGGAACCGGCAACGCCCGTCAGGGTTCGATCCGCGCTCCCCAGTACAACGGCGGTGGAATCGTGCACGGTCCGGTGCCGCGCGACTACTCGCAGCGGACGCCGAAGAAGATGAAGGCCGCCGCCCTGCGCGGTGCCCTCTCCGACCGCGCACGCCTCGATCAGGTCTTCGTCGTGAAGAACCTCATCACCGGCGACGCCCCGTCGACCAAGCAGGCGAAGCTCGCGCTCGCCGGCCTCTCCGACCGGAAGAACACCCTCGTGGTGCTCGACCGCGACGACGAGGTCACCTACCTCAGCGTGCGCAACCTGCCCCACGTCCACGTGCTCACCTCCGATCAGCTCAACACCTACGATGTGCTGATCGCCGATGACATCGTGTTCACCGAGGCAGCTCTTGCCGCGTTCCTGGGCGGAAACCGCAATTCGGAGGACGCATCATGAGTCTCAACTTCAAGGATCCGCGCGACATCATCATCGCGCCGGTCGTCTCGGAAAAGACCTACAGCCTGATGGACGAAGGCAAGTACACCTTCATCGTCGATCAGCGCTCGAACAAGACCGAGATCAAGAACGCCATTGAATCGATCTTCGATGTGCAGGTCGCCAAGGTGAACACCCTGAACCGTCAGGGCAAGCGCCGTCGCACCCGCACCGGCTGGGGGAAGCGCAAGGACACCAAGCGTGCCATCGTCGCCCTCAAGGACGGATCGATCGACATCTTCGGTGGATCGCTCTAAGCGATCCTTCGCCAGAGAAGGACAAGACTCATGGGAATCCGCAAGCACAAGCCGACGACCCCGGGCCGCCGTGGCTCTTCGGTCGCCGACTTCGTCGAAGTGACCCGGTCGACGCCGGAGAAGTCGCTTCTGCGCCCGCTGCCCAAGCGCGGCGGCCGCAACAACCAGGGACGCGTGACCACCCGCCACCAGGGCGGCGGACACAAGCGCCAGTACCGTGTCATCGACTTCCGTCGCCATGACAAGGACGGCGTGCCCGCCAAGGTCGCACACATCGAATACGACCCGAACCGCACCGCGCGCATCGCCCTCCTGCACTACGCAGACGGTGAGAAGCGCTACATCATCGCCCCGCACAACCTCAAGCAGGGCGCACAGGTGGAAGCGGGACCGGGCGCCGACATCAAGCCGGGCAACAACCTCGCCCTGCGCAACATCCCGGTCGGCACCGTCGTCCACGCCGTCGAGCTCCGCCCCGGTGGCGGCGCGAAGATCGCCCGCTCTGCCGGTTCGTCCGTGCAGCTCGTCGCGAAGTACGGCCGTTTCGCTCAGCTGCGGATGCCTTCGGGCGAGATCCGCAACGTCGACGCCCGCTGCCGTGCCACGGTCGGCGAGGTCGGCAACGCCGAGCAGTCGAACATCAACTGGGGCAAGGCAGGCCGCATGCGCTGGAAGGGCAAGCGCCCGACCGTCCGCGGTGTTGTGATGAACCCGGTCGACCACCCGCACGGCGGTGGCGAGGGCAAGACCTCCGGTGGTCGTCATCCGGTCAGCCCTTGGGGTCAGCCAGAAGGCCGCACTCGCCGGCCGAAGAAAGAGAGCGACAAGTACATCGTGCGCCGTCGCCGGACCGGCAAGAAGCGCTGATTGGAGTACTGACTTATGCCTCGTAGCCTCAAGAAGGGTCCTTTCGTCGATGAGCACCTGTACCAGAAGGTCGCTCGTCAGAACGAAAAGGGCACCAAGAACGTAATCAAGACATGGTCGCGTCGCTCGATGATCATCCCGGACTTCCTGGGACACACCATCGCCGTTCACGACGGACGCAAGCACGTGCCGGTCTTCATCACTGAAGCGATGGTCGGGCACAAGCTCGGCGAGTTCGCACCCACACGGACGTTCCGTGGCCACGAAAAGGACGATCGCAAGGGTCGCCGCCGCTGAGGCGGGGGACTCTCGATCTTAGACAAGAGAGAAGGAAGCGATGGAAGCCAAGGCTAAGGCGCGTTACCTGCGCGTCACGCCTCGCAAGGCTCGGCGCGTCATCGACCTCATTCGTGGTCAGCAGGCGACCGAAGCACTTGCAGTGTTGAAGTTTGCAGAACAGTCCGCATCCGATCCGATCTACAAGCTCGTCGCCTCGGGCATCGCCAATGCGCGTGTCAAGGCCGACGAGGAGGGCCTTGCGTTCGACGAGAACGACCTGGTCATCTCGGAGGCGTTCGTGGACGAAGGACCGACCATGAAGCGGTTCCGCCCGCGTGCTCAGGGACGTGCGTTCCGCATCGAGAAGCGCACCAGCCACGTCACCGTGGTCCTGGCCAGCGGCGATGACCTGCCTCAGCGCAAGAGCCGGAAGGGGAACCGCTAATGGGCCAGAAGATCAATCCGAACGGATTCCGACTCGGAATCACCACGGACCACAAGTCGAAGTGGTTCGCTGACTCGACCAAGCCGGGGCAGCGCTACAGCGACTACGTGCTCGAAGACGTCAAGATCCGTCAGATGATGACCAAGGGCCTCGAGCGGGCCGGCATCTCGAAGGTCAACATCGAGCGCACCCGTGACCGTGTCCGCGTCGACATCCACACCGCCCGTCCGGGCATCGTCATCGGACGTCGCGGCGCCGAAGCCGACCGCATCCGCGGTCAGCTCGAGAAGCTCACCGGCAAGCAGATCCAGCTCAACATCCTCGAGGTGAAGAACCCCGAGATCGACGCTCAGCTCGTCGCTCAGGGTGTTGCCGAGCAGCTCGCGAGCCGTGTGGCGTTCCGCCGTGCGATGCGCAAGGCGATCCAGTCGGCGCAGCGCGCCGGTGCCAAGGGCATCCGCGTGCAGTGCTCGGGTCGTCTCGGCGGCGCCGAGATGAGCCGGTCGGAGTTCTACCGCGAAGGCCGTGTGCCCCTGCACACCCTGCGCGCGAACATCGACTACGGATTCCACGAGGCGCACACCACCTTCGGACGCATCGGCGTCAAGGTGTGGATCTACAAGGGCGACATGACCGACAAGGAGCTTGCCGCCGAGCAGGCGAAGGCTCCTGCTGCCCGCGGCCCCCGTGGTCGTGGACGCGGTCGTGGCGGCCGTGGCCGCGGTCAGGAAGGCGGAGCCCGCCGGAACGACTCGGCCCGTACCACTGAGAACAGCGCCGAGGCCCCCGCGGCTGAGGCCGGAACGGAGGGCTGAGACATGTTGATCCCTCGTCGAGTGAAGTACCGCAAGCAGCACCACCCCAAGCGGGGCGGCGCCGCCAAGGGTGGCACGACGGTGGCCTTCGGTGACTACGGCATCCAGGCCCTCGAGCCGGCCTACGTCACCAACAGGCAGATCGAAGCCGCACGTATTGCCATGACGCGCTACATCAAGCGCGGTGGCAAGGTGTGGATCAACATCTACCCTGACCGACCGCTGACGAAGAAGCCCGCCGAGACCCGCATGGGTTCCGGTAAGGGCTCTCCCGAGTGGTGGGTCGCCAATGTCAAGCCGGGACGGGTCATGTTCGAACTCGCCGGCGTGTCCGAGGAAGTTGCTCGCGAGGCCCTGCGCCTGGCGATCCACAAGCTTCCGCTCAAGGCCCGCATCGTGGCCCGCGAAGGTGGTGAGTGAGCATGGCAATCGGTTCGAAGAACCTGTCCATGGACGCGCTTGACGGTTTCGACAACGAGCGTCTGGCAGAGGAGCTCAAGAAGGCCAAGGCCGAGCTGTTCAATCTGCGTTTCCAGTCGGCCACCGGCCAGCTGGAGAGCCACGGCCGCCTCAAGGCTGTGCGTCGCGACATCGCTCGTATCTACACCGTGCTCAACGAGCGGGAGCTGGACATCCGTCCGAACCCCGCTGATGCGAAGGAAGAGGACAAGTGATGGCGGAGACCACCAAGCCCGAGGCGACGACCCCCGAGCGCAACTCCCGCAAGACTGCGCGTGGCTACGTCGTGTCCGACAAGATGGACAAGACCATCGTCGTCGAGATCGAGGAGCGCATGAAGCACCGCCTCTACGGCAAGGTCATGCGCAAGTCGGTCAAGATCAAGGCTCATGACGAGGAGAACACCGCCGGTATCGGCGACCTCGTCGTCGTGGCCGAAACGCGGCCGGTCTCGGCCGCAAAGCGCTGGCGGCTCGTCGAGATCGTCGAACGAGCCAAGTAAAGCCGGCGTCGCCCCTCCCTCCTGGTCCCGCCCATGGTCTCGTCCGCGAGACCATGGGCGGCTACCGGGAACGGGGTGAGTATGTCAATGAATCCGTTCCGCAAGGCTCGCAGCACCATCGTGAGAACCAGCGCGACGACAGGAGAAAACAGTGATTCAGCAAGAGTCGCGACTCAAAGTCGCCGACAACACCGGAGCCAAGGAGATCCTGGCCATCAGGATCCTCGGCGGTTCCGGTCGGCGCTACGCCTCGATCGGTGACACCATCGTGGCCACCGTCAAAGACGCAATCCCCGGCGGCAATGTGAAGAAGGGTGACGTCGTCAAGGCCGTCATCGTCCGCACCGCCAAGGAACGCCGTCGTCCGGACGGCTCCTACATCAAGTTCGACGAGAATGCAGCAGTCATCCTCAAGAACGATGGGGAACCGCGCGGCACCCGCATCTTCGGACCCGTGGGACGCGAATTGCGTGACAAGAAGTTCATGAAGATCGTCTCCCTGGCACCGGAGGTGTTGTGAGCATGGCGAACAAGCTCAAGATCAAGAAAGGCGACCTCGTCCAGGTGATCGCAGGTGCCCGTCAGTCGCGCGGCGGCGATCGTGGGAAGCAGGGCAAGGTCCTTGCCGTCTACCCCGAGCGCAACCGCGTCCTCGTCGAGGGCGTCAACCGCGTGATCAAGCACAAGAAGGCAACCCAGACTCAGGCCGGCGGCACCGCCGGTGGCCGTGAGACTCACGAAGCCCCCATCCATGTGTCCAACGTGGCGCTCGTTGATCCCAAGGACAACAAGCCGACCCGCGTCGGATACCGCGAGGAGAAGGTCGAGCGGGACGGTCGCACCAAGACCGTCCGCGTCCGCTACTCGCGTCGCACCGGGGAGGAGATCTGATGACGGAGACAAGCACGAACCGTCCGGCGCCGCGCCTCAAGCAGGTCTACCGCGATGAGATCGTCGGTAAGCTCCAGGACGAATTCGACTACGCGAACCCGATGCAGGTTCCCGGCCTGACCAAGGTCGTCGTGAACATGGGTGTGGGTGACGCTGCGCGTGACTCGAAGCTCATCGAAGGTGCGATCAACGACCTCACCCTCATCACCGGCCAGAAGCCGGTCGTGACCCGGGCGAAGAAGTCGATCGCCCAGTTCAAGCTGCGCGAGGGCCAGCCCATCGGTGCGCACGTGACCATGCGCGGCGCCCGCATGTGGGAGTTCGTCGACCGTGTCATCTCCCTGGCGCTTCCGCGCATCCGCGACTTCCGCGGACTCTCGGACCGTCAGTTCGACGGCAACGGCAACTACACCTTCGGTCTCACGGAGCAGTCGATGTTCCACGAGATCGACCAGGATCGCATCGATCGCGTCCGCGGTATGGACATCACCGTCGTCACGACCGCCAAGACCGACGATGAGGGACGTGCTCTGCTGCGTCACCTCGGGTTCCCGTTCAAGACCAAATGATCTCTACGTTGCAGGTCCAAGCGCGCACGTCGCGGGCGGAAACCGTAACGAGGAAGGGCATGAGCCCACAATGACAATGACTGATCCAGTCGCAGACATGCTCACGCGTCTGCGCAACGCCAACTCGGCTTACCACGAGGACGTCAGCATGCCGTTCTCGAAGCTGAAGTCGAACATCGCCGAGATCCTCAAGGAGGAAGGCTACATCACCGGGTGGAGCGTCGAAGACGCGACCGTCGGGAAGACCCTTCGCCTCGATCTCAAGTTCGGCCCCAACCGTGAGCGTTCGATCGCCGGCCTCCGCCGTGTGTCGAAGCCCGGGCTGCGCGTCTACGCGAAGTCGACCAACCTGCCGAAGGTCCTCGGTGGACTCGGCATCGCCATCCTGTCGACGTCCTCAGGTCTCCTGACCGATCGACAGGCCGCCAAGAAGGGTGTGGGTGGGGAAGTCCTCGCCTACGTCTGGTAAGGAGAGGAGAGAAGAGCATGTCACGCATTGGCAAGAACCCGATCTCCGTTCCCTCTGGTGTCGAGGTGAAGATCGACGGCCAGGATGTCGCCGTCAAGGGACCCAAGGGCGAACTGTCCGTGACCATCGCCGAGCCGATCACCGTGTCGCTCGAGGATGGCGTCGTGACCGTGGCCCGTCCTGACGACGAGCGCGAATCGCGTTCGCTCCACGGACTGTCCCGCACCCTGATCAACAACATGATCATCGGTGTCACCGATGGCTACTCGAAGGGCCTCGAGATCGTCGGCACCGGCTACCGTGTGCAGGCGAAGGGATCGAACCTCGAGTTCGCTCTCGGCTACAGCCATTCGATCACCGTCGAACCGCCGGAGGGCATCTCGTTCACCGTCGAAGGACAGAACAAGGTGGCCGTCCACGGCATCGACAAGCAGCTGGTCGGCGAGACCGCTGCGAACATCCGGAAGCTGCGCAAGCCTGAGCCGTACAAGGGCAAGGGTGTGCGCTACGCCGGCGAGAACGTCCGTCGCAAGGTCGGAAAGGCTGGTAAGTAGAGATGGCCTTTGGCAAGAAGGAAAGCTACGGCAAGGGCAGGGCAGCTGCTCGCAAGCGTCGTCACGCTCGTCTGCGCAAGCACGTCAGCGGCACGGCCGAGCGCCCGCGTCTCTCAGTGACCCGTTCCACGCGCCACGTCTTCGTCCAGGTCATCGACGACACCGTCGGCAAGACCCTGGCATCGGCGTCCACCATGGAAGCCGAGCTGCGCGCACTCGAAGCAGACAAGACCGGCAAGGCCCGCAAGGTCGGCGAGCTGGTTGCTCAGCGCGCCAAGGAAGCCGGCGTCGAGGCTGTCGTGTTCGACCGTGGAGGCAACGCCTACCACGGCCGAGTGCAGGCCATCGCCGAAGGTGCCCGTGAAGGAGGATTGGCCCTATGAGCACTGAAGAGAACAAGGAATCGCAGGAGACTGCGGAGAACCGCGGCGGCGACAGCCGCGGCGGTGACAACCGCGGCGGACGCGGCCAGGGTCGCGGACGTGGCGAAGGCCGTGGACGCGGCGGTCGCGGAGACCGCGAGGAGAAGAGCCAGTTCATCGAGCACGTCGTCACGATCAACCGCGTGTCGAAGGTCGTCAAGGGTGGACGTCGGTTCTCCTTCACCGCCCTCGTCGTCGTCGGTGACGGAGACGGCATGGTCGGCATGGGCTACGGCAAGGCGAAGGAAGTGCCCGCCGCGATCGCGAAGGGTGTCGAGGAGGCGAAGAAGAACTTCTTCCGCGTCCCCCGCATCCAGAAGACGATCCCTCACCCCGTCCAGGGTGAGGAAGCGGCAGGCGTCGTCCTGCTCCGCCCGGCCGCTCCGGGTACCGGCGTCATCGCCGGTGGTCCGGTCCGCGCCGTGCTCGATGCCGCCGGCGTCCAGGACATCCTGTCCAAGTCGCTGGGTTCGTCGAACGCGATCAACATCGTCCACGCTGCGATCAAGGCTCTGCAGAACCTTGAGCGTCCCGAGGAAGTCGCGGCCCGCCGCGGCCTGCCCGTCGACGAGGTCGCTCCGCACGCTCTCCTGCGTGCGGCCGCCGAAAGCGGGGCGAAGTCCTGATGGCGAAGCTCAAGGTTACTCAGAAGAAGTCCGAGATCGGCGGCAAGCAGAACCAGCGTGATTCGCTGCGTTCGCTCGGCCTCAAGCGGATCAACGATGTGGTGGTGCACGAGGATCGTCCGGAGATCCGGGGAATGATCAACGTCGTGCGTCACCTTGTGACTGTGGAAGAGGTGGACTGATATGGCGAACAACGACGCACTCAAGCTCCACGATCTCCGTCCGGCCCCGGGCGCCAAGACCGCGAAGACCCGTGTGGGTCGCGGTGAGGGCTCGAAGGGCAAGACCGCCGGACGCGGAACCAAGGGCACGAAGGCCCGCTACCAGGTTCCGCACGGCTTCGAGGGCGGCCAGACGCCGATGCACATGCGTCTGCCGAAGCTGCGTGGGTTCAAGAACCCCGCGAAGGTGACCTTCCAGGTCGTCAACCTCGACAAGCTGTCGGCACTGTTCCCGGAAGGCGGCGACGTCACCGTCGCCGATCTGGTCGCCAAGGGCGCTGTGCGCCCGAAGCAGCCGGTCAAGGTTCTGGGCACGGGCGAGATCACTGTGGCGATCAACATCACCGCAGACAAGTTCTCGGGCTCCGCGCTCGAGAAGATCAAGGCTGCGGGCGGCAACGCCACCGAGGCCTGATCCGTTCGGCGCCCTGCGCTGAGTCGGACCACGGCTGAGAGGGGACGGTCACTTCGGTGACCGTCCCCTTCGTCGTCCCTGCGCACCCAGCCACCGCCTCGGCGGGCGAGCGGGGACACCATCGCCGAGGCGGCACCCGGCACCCGCGGAGACCCCGGTCACGGCGGGGCGGGGAAAACGGCGAGAAACCGGGGGAGAGGGGCCCGTCCGGTTTCGGTCTGGACCCTCGACCCTGGTAGTCTTTTGCAGGTATTTGTCTCATTCGCCAGGTCGTGACAGCGACCCTGACTTCCATCCCCCACTGAGGAGGACGCTTGATCGGCGCAATTCGGAGGGCCTTCACCACGCCTGACCTGAGGAACAAACTCCTCTTCACCCTGGGCATCATCGTCATCTTCCGACTGGGCTCGTTCATCCCCTCGCCCGGCATCGACTACACGAAGGTCCAGGAGTGCGTGGCCTCCCCTCAGCTGAACTCCGGCGGGTTCGCGATGATCAACCTCTTCAGCGGCGGCGCCCTGCTCCAACTGTCGATCTTCGCTCTCGGCATCATGCCCTACATCACGGCGAGCATCATCGTCCAGCTGCTGCGCGTCGTCATCCCGCGCTTCGAGGCCCTCCACAAGGAAGGCGCCTCCGGCCAGGCGAAGCTCACCCAGTACACGCGCTACCTCACGATCGGTCTCGCGGTCCTCAACTCGACGACACTGGTCGCCACCGTGGAGTCGGGTGCGCTCTTCGGCAACATCCAGGGCTGCACCGACCTCATCGTCAACAACGAATGGTGGGGTCTGGCGATCCTCGTCCTCACGCTCACGGCCGGCACCGGTCTGATCATGTGGCTCGGCGAGCAGATCACCGAGCACGGCGTCGGCAACGGCATGTCGATCCTCATCTTCACCTCCGTCGCCTCGGCGTTCCCCTCCTCGCTCGGGGCGATCCTCAGCGAGCAGGGCATCGACGTCTTCCTCATCGTCATCGCCGTCGGACTCGTCCTCGTCGCCCTCGTCGTCTTCGTCGAGCAGTCGCAGCGACGCATCCCCGTCCAGTACGCCAAGCGCATGGTCGGGCGCCGTATGTTCGGCGGCACGTCGACGTACATTCCGATCAAGGTCAACATGGCCGGCGTCATCCCGGTCATCTTCGCCTCCTCGGTCCTCTACCTGCCGAGCCTCATCGCTCAGTTCTTCGACCCGCAGACGGGCTGGGTCGAGTGGATCAACACGTACTTCACGCGCGGCGACCACCCGATCTACATCGCCGCCTACGCGGTGCTCGTCATCTTCTTCTCCTACTTCTACGTCGCGATCACCTTCAACCCGGAGGAAGTCGCGGACAACATGAAGAAGTACGGCGGCTTCATCCCCGGCATCCGCGCCGGCCGCCCCACCGCCGACTACCTGAGCTTCGTGCTCAGCCGGATCAACTTCCCCGGATCGCTCTACCTCGCGTTCGTCGCGCTCATCCCGCTCATCGCCCTGGTCCTCATCAACGCGAACCAGAACTTCCCGTTCGGCGGCACGTCGCTGCTCATCATCGTGGGAGTCGGCCTCGAGACGGTCAAGCAGATCGACGCCCAGATGCAGCAGCGCCACTACGAGGGCCTGCTGCGCTGATCCCGCGCCACCACGAGGGCCTGCGGCGCCGCACCGGCGTCGGTCACGGCCCTGGAAGCACAGACCGATCACGGTCTGGGAAGGACAGATATGAGTTCACGCATCATCCTCATCGGCCCGCCCGGAGCGGGCAAGGGCACCCAGGCGGCACGGCTGGCCGAGGCCCTGAACATCCCTGCGATCTCCACCGGTGACATCTTCCGCGCCAACGTCAAGGGGGAGACGGAGCTCGGCAAGCTCGCCAAGCGCTACATGGATGCCGGGGAGTACGTCCCCGACGAGGTGACGAACAAGATGGTCGCCGATCGTCTCAGCCAGGACGACGCCCGTGAGGGCTTCCTCCTCGACGGCTACCCGCGCACCGCTGCGCAGGTCGCCGAACTCGACCGGATGCTCGCCGAGGCGGGAACCGAGCTCTCCGCTGTCGTCGAGCTCACCGCCGACACCGACGAGGTCGTCGCCCGCCTGCTCGCGCGCGCCGAGAAGGAAGGCCGCAGCGACGACAACGAGGACGTCATCCGCCACCGCCTCGACGTCTACGCCGAGCAGACCCAGCCACTGACCGACATCTACCGCGACCGCGGTCTCCTGCGCGAGGTCGACGGCCTCGGCGAGGTCGCCGAGATCACCGACCGCATCCTCGCCGCCCTGCGATGATCTTCGGTCCGCGGATCGAGCTCAAGTCCCCCGCCGAGCTCGTGCGGATGCATCGGGCCGGCCTGGTCACCAGGGCGGCTCTCGATGCGGCCCGTGCAGCCGTGGTGCCGGGGGCCACGACCGCGGAGGTCGACGCGGCAGCCGAACGCGCGATCGCGGACGCCGGAGCGACGTCGAACTTCAAGGGCTATCAGGGGTTCCCCGCGGTCCTCTGCATCTCCGTCAACGAGGAGATCGTCCACGGGATCCCCGGGAAGCGTGTCCTTGAGCGCGGGGACCTCGTCTCCATCGACGGCGGGGCGATCGTCGAGGGATTCCACGGCGATTCCGCGTTCACGATGGTCGTCGGCGGGGACGACGCCGGCACCGAGGCGGACCGTGCACTTTCCCGTGCCACTGAAGGCGCGATGTGGGCGGGCATCGCGGCGTTCGCGACGGGGACGAAGGTGAGCGACATCGGGGACGCCATCGACGACTACGTCACCGAGACGGCGCCTGCGCTCGGCCTCGTCGAGGAGTTCACCGGGCACGGCATCGGCACGGCCATGCACATGGCACCCGAGGTGCTCAACTACCGGGCGAAGTCGAACGGCCCGAAGATCCGGCCCGGAATGTGCCTGGCCATCGAGCCGATGCTCACCGCCGGCAGCCCCGAGACTGTGACGCTCGCCGATGACTGGACCGTCGTCACGGCCGACGGTTCCCGGGCCAGCCACTGGGAGCACAGTGTCGCCCGGCACGCAGACGGGGTCTGGGTGCTCACCGCGGAAGACGGCGGCGCGGCCGGGCTCGCCCCGTACGGGATCGTGCCGGTGCCGCCGGCTGGCAGCTAACGCCCGCCGACTGCTAGCGACCGCATGCGGCCGGCACCCGAGGGCAACTGACGCCCGCCGGCCGCCGGCCGCCGGCCGCCGTGACGGCGCGGTGCCGGGCAGGGTGAGGGGAGGTCGGCGAGGACCGGATCAGGCGGCCGCGTCGACTCGGGTCCGCTTGCCGGCGGCAGCGTAGCCGAGGTAGCTGGCGACGAAGACGCCGGAGAACGTCATCGCCCCGAGCGCGAACATCCACGCGGCGGTGTCGAGGATCCCGGCTCCGACGATCTGGAAGATCGCGAACGCGAGGAACGTCGCGATTCCTCCGGCGATTGCGGCGGTCGTGCGGGCCTGGTGGTAGGTGCGCAGGGTCTGGGTGTGCTTCTCATCGTCCATGACTGACCTCTCTTCACATCGGCGCAGGTGGGGAAGCGTTCCGAGCAGGGGGAACATCCCCGGATCCGCGGGGGCTGACTGCCTGCTCTCAAGGTACGATCAGGCTGTGGGCCGAGTCCAAGATGTCACGAAACGGAGCTCAGATGTGGGCGATCGCTACCGGCTGACCAGGATCACCTTCGACGTGATCTCCGTCTTCGGGTGTCTGCGTGCCAGCGCCGTGCCCGGTCCGATCATCGTGCGCATCCTCGCCGACCACGGGTATTCGGCCTCAAGCGTGCACAACCAGCTCACCCGCATGGTCCAGCGCGAACTCGTCAGCGCCGAGCGCCGAGGCCGGGTGACCCTCTACCGTCTGCGCGAACGCATCCTCTCCCAGTTCCACGACATCGGCGGAGAGCGGACGGCGCCGGAGTTCGACGGGCATTTCCACGCCGCGATCTACACGATCCCTGAGGCCTCCCGCCAGCTGCGCGACCGCTTCCAGTACTCGGCGCGGATGCTCGGGTACCGGCAGCTGCGGTCGGGTCTGCTCATCGGCTTCCACGACCATGCCCGTGCTCTCGTCGCGCAGCTGCCGGAGATGACGAACGGCGGCTGGTACGAGTTCACGCGCCTCGTCCCTGACGACCTCGAGTCCGCGAAACGGCTGACGGCCATCGCCTTCGACCTCGACTGTGCACGCACGGAGATCGAGACCCTCGAGGCCGAACTCGCGCTCCTCGCCGGAGAACAGGGCAGACCGGGCACCGGGCTGCCGGAGCTGCCGATCGGCCGGTTCTTCGACCTCTACTTCCGGGTCGGTCGCGCGGTGATGGAGAATCCGCTGCTGCCTGTCGACCTCGTCGGCGAGGAGCAGCCGTCACAGCGGTTCCGGGCCGTCATGGACCGCTGCAACCTCGAGTACTACCTCCGCTACGACCAGCAGGTCCGGGAGGCTGCGGCGGAGAGCCCCTCCTATGACCTCGTCGACTGGCTGCCCGAGGGCTGATCCGGGCCGATCCCTCAGCCGTCGGTGCCTCGACCCTTGTTGACCCCGCCCCGCGGCCTCAGCTGTCTGCGCCTCAGCCCTTCGTCGCGGCGGCGATGCGCTCGACCGCCTCGCGCAGGAGGGGGCGGGGGAGGGCGAAGTTGAGGCGCACGTGTCCGGCCCCGACCTCTCCGCACAGTCGGCCCTCGGTGAGCGCGACCTTCGCCGTCTCGGTGAAGTGCTTCGTGAGGTGGTCGTCGAAACCGTAGCCGCGCATGTCGAGCCACGCGAGATAGGTGCCCTCCGGGGGCAGGAAGGGGATGTTCGGCAGCTCCGCCGAGAGGAGTTCGGTGAGGAGGTCGCGGTTGCCGGCCAGGTACGCGGTGATCTCAGCGAGCCACTCACCGCCGCGGGTGTAGGCGGCCGTCGTCGCAAGAATCCCGGGATTCGACGCCGCCTGGGAGACGAACAGTCCGCGTCGCTTCCACTCCGCGCGGTCCTCCGGTGAGGTGAGGATGAGCTGAGCGCACTTGAGGCCGGGGATGTTGAAGGCCTTCGAGGCGGCGGTCGCCGTGACCGTGTGGGCGGCGGTGGTCTCGCTCAGACTCGCGTAGGGGACGTGGCGCGCCGGTTCATAGACGAGCGGAGCGTGGATCTCGTCGGAGAACACACGGGCACCGTTGGCTTCGACCACCTCCGCCAGCGCCGTGAGTTCGGACTCCGTGTAGACCTTGCCGATGGGATTGTGCGGGTTGCACAGGACGAGGATGGCACCGGGGCACAGCGCGGCGTCGATGGCCTCGAGGTCGACCGACCATCCGGTCTCGGTGCGCAGCATCGGCACTTCGATGAGCTCGCGACCGGTCACCCTGGCGACGTCGAAGAACGGCATGTACGCAGGGGTGGGGAGGACGATCGGCGTCCCTGCGGGGGTGAGGAGGTCGAGGACGGCGATGAACGCGGCGATGACGTCGCTCGCCGGTTCGACGTGCGCGGCGGGGAACCGCCAGCCGTAGCGTTCGGCACAGAAGTCGGCCGTCGCCTCTCGGAGATCGGCGACGATCTGCGCCGGCGCATAGCCGAAGAGGTCGCGCTCATCGATCTCCGTCAGCGCCTCCCGGACGACGGGAGCGACCCCGAAGTCCATCTCCGCGATGAACGCACCGAGGCTGCCGGGGTAGGTCGACCACTTCCGCCCGCCCTTCGCGACGAGCGATTCCTCGGTGATGGCGTCCAGATCGTCCATGGTCCCTGCTCTCCCCTCGATGATGGCCACCTCACTCACGCTAGCAGTCGACCCACCGGCCGCGATCGTCCGTCCGACATGCTCCGTCACAGCCGCGACCGCCTCGGCGAGAGCCCGGCAACTGTGACCACGGTCACGAAACGATAACGAAAAACTTGAAAAGTTCCTGACCGTTATCTGTGCGTTACGATGACGAGCATGACCCGAATCACATTGAGAGGGTCTTCGCGTGTCCTGGGAGCGTCGATCATCGGCGCTTCTCTGCTGTTCGCGGGGGCTCTGCCCGCCGCGGCCGCCGGTCCCGCGGAGTCACCCGCAGAGTCCATCCAGAAGCCCGCAGCCGACGAAGCGACAGACGTCGACGAGCTCGAGATCGTCCTCGGCACCGACGCCGAGGTGACCGCCTCGACCTCGCTCGTCATCCCCGTCACCGTCCGCGCCTCCGATGCAGCGACGACGCTGCGCATCGTCCACGCGGCGAACAACGAAGCCGTCGCAGGCACGGACGCCGTCGTCCCCGCTGGATCCGGCACCGTCGAGACCGAACTCGACGGATCGGGACTGACCCCCGGCACCTACATCGTCAAGTCGGACGACGGGCTGAAGACGAGCGAGGACTTCACGGTCGTCGCTGACGAGACCGCAGCACCGACACCGACCGACGACCCGACGCAGACTCCGACCGAGTCGCCCAGTCCGAGCGGCGAGCCGACGGAAGAGCCCAGCGAGGACGCGAATCAGGCCGGTGAACTCGACGAGTACTACCCGCAGCTGGCGAAGGAGCTCTTCCGCCAGGACGACGGCACCTACCGCATCCCCGACCCGAAGGGCGGCGGCAAGGGCGCGGGCAACATCCCCGCGGGCCTGAAGAAGTACTACAACCAGAAGGTCGACCTCAGCGCCGAGAACTGCGGCAAGCTCGGCTACCCCGACTACACCGAGCGCATCGGACGCACCCCGGTCTGCGGCTACCTCATCGCTCCCATCGACGCGAAGGATCCTGCCGCCGGCAACGTCGCCATCGCGATGATGAAGGTCCCCTCCGGCAAGATGGTCGACGGGAAGTTCGTCAAGACCACCCCGCAGGGCACCGTCGCCTGGAACCCGGGCGGACCGGGCGGTTCGGGCATGACGCTCGGCGTCGCCGGTGCACTCTTCGAACCCGACCTCGCAGCGAACTTCGACCTCGTCGGCTTCGACCCGCGTGGCACGGGCGGCTCGATGCCCTTCTCCCAGTGCTCGACCGATGAGCAGATCGACGCCGACCGCGCCGAGGACGCGTGGGCCGGTGACCGCGAGGACGCCGAGGACATCCTCAACGACCAGGCGGAGAGATTCGCCGGTGACTGCATCGAGAACACCGGCAAGCTCTTCGACCTCGGTGAGGGAGGCCAGGAGAACCTCATGAAGCACCTGGGGACGTGGGACGCCGTCGGCGACCTCGACCTCATCCGTTCGACGAGCGGCGACGACAAGCTCGACTTCATCGGCTTCTCCTACGGGACCCGGCTCGGGTACGTCTATGCGCAGAAGTTCGGCGACAGCGTCGGCCGGCTCGTCCTCGACGGCGCCGTCGACCCCGGCAACGTCTCCGCGTACAAGGCTCTCAAGGACATCAACAAGGACCCCCAGGCCTACCTCGACGCCGACGGCAAGCTCGTGAGCAAGGCCGACGCCGAAGAGGACGCCGACGACTCGGTCAAGCAGATCGCCGGCTTCCAGGACACCTTCGAACAGTTCGCGCTCGACTGCTCGGCCAAGGGCACCGAGGGCAGGACGTGGGGCGAGACCTACCCGAACCTCGAGTACCCTGACCGGCTCGCCGACCTCAAGAACGCACCGTTCACCTGCGCCCTCGGCGACGGGATCACCGACAGGGCGGAACTCACCACGGCCGTGCAGGGGATCCTCCGCTCCCTCGAAGGCAAACCGCTGCCGGCGGGATCCGAAGGCGATGACCGCGAGGTCACCTTCGGCGATGCCCGCACCGGCGTCATCCAGGCCCTCTACTCCGAGGACCTCTGGGCGCAGCTCGCGCTCGGGCTCACCGAACTCAAGGCCGGAGAGACCGCCGGGGTGCTCATGACGCTCGCCGATTCGTACAACTCCCGCGACGAGACCGGCCACTACGACCCGATGCTCCAGGCGTTCACGAACATCCGCTGCACGGATGAGAACAGCTACGGGAACAAGCCGGACATCGAGGAGCTGCGCGACCTGGCCAAGCGCTACGACGAAGCCGGACCGTTCCAGGCGGCGTCGGTCTCGCCGGGCGTCTACGACTACTGCGATTTCTGGAAGTTCAAGGGCACCCTGCCCAAGCCGGAGAAGCTCACCGCGGTGCCGAACATCCTCGTCGTCTCGACCTCCCACGACTCGGCGACCCCGTACGCCTCGGGCGTCAAGCTCGCCCGCACGATCGACGGCAGCCTGCTCTCGGTCTCCGGTGCCTCGCACACCTCGTACATGTCGCGGGACGAGAACAAGGCGTGCACGGACCAGACGGTCAACGAGTTCCTCTCCGCAGGCACATTGCCCAAGGTCGGGGACTTCGGACCCAAGCTGCCGACACCGGACACCGCGGTCGATGACCGCGGGGAGACGATCACCCTGCCCAACCGGTGCCGGATGGACACGTTCCGCGCCGATGACTTCTCGCTCGAGAAGGAGAAGGTCGCAGCAGGGGAGAGCGTCATCGCCTCGGTCAAGCACCAGGCCTCGGAAGCCGACTACACCGTCGCCTTCGAGACCGGAGGCACGCTCGGCACGCTGACGACCGACAACGGCGGCAACGCCGTGAGCAAGGTCGTCGTCCCGAAGAAGGCGAAGCCGGGCACCTACGTCGTCCAGCTCCTCGACGCGAAGGGCAAGACCGTGGCGAACACGACGCTCACCGTCGTCGGCGACGACGACGGCAAGGGCGGCAAGGGCGCCGACGGAGGCAAGGACTCCGACGGCGGCAAGGACTCCGACGGCGGCAACGGCTCCGGTGGCGGCGATGACGAGAACCCGAAGGGCGGCGGGGACGCCCCCGGCGCGGGCAGCGGCGGATCCGGCAGCGGATCCGGCGGAAGCCTCCCGCGCACCGGTGCCGACATCTGGCCCCTGCTCGCGGGAGCGCTCGCCCTGCTCACCGCCGGTGGAGTCGTCTACCGGATGACGCGCGGAAAGGGCGCGAAGCACTGAGCTCGGGCCGGGCTCGGCGGCCCTGACCGTCGGGCCTGACACCACCGGTCGAGCACTGCAGGCGGCCGGGAGCGGATCTCACCACCGTTCCCGGCCGCCTCGGCGTCTGCGGTACTCGGCTAGCATCGATGCGGACCGAGGATATGAGGAGGGGAACGTGGCGAGCACGTTCGTGCGCAATCAGTGGGCGCTGTGTCTGGCGCAGCTCTTCGCCGGCATCGGCGTGGCCACCGGGTTCGCCGTCGGCGGCATCCTCGCCGAACAGCTCACCGGTCGCACCGAACTCGCCGGGTTCGCGCAGACGGCCTCGATCCTCGGCGCAGGACTGCTCGCTCTGCCGCTCGCGCGTCTCGCGCAGGTGCGCAATCGCCGCTGGGCGCTCGCCGTCGGCTATGGACTCGCCCTCACCGGAGCGCTCCTCATCGTCGTGGCCATCCTCGCGGGCATCGCCCTGCTCTTCTTCGTCGGTATGGGCTTCTTCGGGTCCGCGACCGCCTCGGGCCTGCAGAGCCGGTACGCGGCCACCGACTCCGCGCCTGAGCAGCTCAAGGGTCGAGCGATGTCGATCGTCGTGTGGGCGACGACCGTCGGGTCGGTCCTCGGACCCAACCTCGCCGAACCCGGTTCCCGGCTCGGGCGCTCGCTCGGCATCGACCCCTTCGCCGGTCCCTTCCTCATCGCCGTCGGCGGATACCTCCTCTCCTTCGTCTGCGTCCTCTTCCTCCGGACCCCGCGCTCCGATCGACCCGGCGTCGGGGCGGACCGGATCGTCGCCGCCCCGACGGCCCCTCGCAGAGGCGGCACCTGGGCGGCCGTGCGCCGATCCCCGGGTGCGCTCCTCGGTCTCCTCTCCGTCGTCAGCGGGCACATGATCATGGTCGTGACGATGGTGATGACCCCGGTCCACATGGACCATCACGGGTTCGGCCTCGGGCTCATCGGCGTGACGATCGCCGGGCACATCTTCGGCATGTACGGACTCTCTCCGGTCTTCGGCTACCTCACCGACCGGTTCGCTCCCGGACGCGTCATCCTCCTCGGGCAGGTGCTCTTCGCCGCCGCGCTCATCCTCGGCTTCATCGACGCGGCAGGCGAGTCCTCCTTCGTCCGGCTCTCCCTCGCGCTCTTCCTCCTCGGACTCGGGTGGTCGGCGTGCCTCATCGCCGGCTCGACCCTGCTCACCCAGGAGATCGACCCGGCGCATCGGATCCCCGTGCAGGGACTCTCGGATGCGGGGATGAACCTCGGAGCGGCCGCGGTCGCCGCACTCGCCGGTCCGCTGCTCTCACTCGGCGGCTTCGCATGGGTCACCGTGCTCGGCTTCCTCGTCCTCGCCGTCGCCGTGGCCATGGGGATCCGCACCGGCTACGGGGCACGCGCCCGCGGGTGAGTGCCCCGCCCCGGCGAGGGACTCGGGGCCGGACGATGGTCGGGCAGCGCCGCCTCGGCGAGGGAGCGGGGTGCGCGGAACGGACGTGGGCATCGCTTCGGGGCACCGCCTCGGCGGGGTGACGGGGTGTGAGGAACGGACGTGACGCCGATCCGGCGGGCCGCCTCGGCGAGGGGAGCCGGGATTGTAGGGGAAGTCACGCGCGGAATCCAGGACCGCCTGGAAGATCTTCGGATCGTGGTGTAGAGTAGATGATTGGTCTGTTCTCACTCAACTCATCCATTCACGGTTGTGGGCGGCGTCACGCCATCCACAGCCTTTCATGTGGTGGGGGAGGGCCGGAGCAGTCTGTGGGGATCGTCGGTGCCGACCGACGATCGACGATTACGTCGAACGCGAAGGTTTCGCGGGAATACGAGGTTAGCGAACGATATGGCCAAAAAAGAAGGGGTCATTGAGATCGAGGGCACCGTTGTCGAAGCTCTCCCGAACGCATCGTTCCGGGTCGAGCTGAGCAACGGGCACAAGGTGCTCGCGCACATCTCAGGGAAGATGCGGCAGCACTACATCCGAATCCTGCCCGAGGACCGAGTCATCGTGGAGCTGTCTCCTTACGATCTCTCGCGTGGACGAATCGTTTACCGCTACAAGTAAGGATCTTCGATCATTCGCGCCGGATTCCCTGGGAAGGGAGACCGGCCGAGAGAAGGAAAAACGATGAAGGTTAAGCCCAGCGTCAAGAAGATCTGCGAGAAGTGCCAGGTGACCCGCCGTCACGGTCGAGTCATGGTGATCTGCTCCAACCCGCGCCACAAGCAGCGTCAGGGCTGAGCAGCTCTTCGAGCAGAGGGAGCCCCGAGACGGGGCTGCCAGCAGCACCACACCCACGCAGACCTCGCCCCCTGCGCATGCCGGACCGGCATGAGCAGGACGATACCTTCGGTCGGGGGCCGAGGACCTCAGGTCACTGAGGACAGGTCTGCATCAGCACCTCCGAAACATCAACAGGAGTAAGAACCTATGGCACGTCTTGCCGGAGTCGACATCCCGCGCGAAAAGCGCGTGGAGGTCGCCCTGACATACATCTATGGTGTGGGCCGCACGCGTGCGCGCCAGACCCTGACGGAAACCGGGATCAACCCCGACACCCGTGTGAAGGACCTGAGCGACGCCGAGCTCGTTCAGCTGCGTGACTACATCGAGGGCACGTTCCAGGTCGAGGGTGACCTCCGCCGTGAGGTCGCCGCCGACATCCGCCGCAAGGTGGAGATCGGCAGCTACGAAGGCCTGCGCCACCGCCGCGGTCTCCCGGTTCGCGGACAGCGGACCAAGACCAATGCGCGCACCCGCAAGGGACCGAAGCGCACCGTGGCCGGTAAGAAGAAGTAACATGCTCACCCGGTTGACCGGCGTCAACCACCTCGATCAGGAGTAAAACCTATGCCTCCCAAGTCACGCGCCGCTTCAGCGCGCAAGCCTCGCCGCAAGATCAAGAAGAATATCGTTGCCGGCCAGGCGCACATCAAGTCCACCTTCAACAACACCATCGTGTCGATCACCGATCCGACCGGTGCTGTCATCTCCTGGGCCTCCTCCGGTGAGGTCGGCTTCAAGGGCTCGCGCAAGTCGACGCCCTACGCCGCTCAGATGGCTGCGGAATCCGCCGCCCGCCGCGCGCAGGAACACGGCCTGAAGAAGGTCGACGTCTTCGTCAAGGGACCGGGCTCGGGCCGCGAGACCGCGATCCGCTCCCTGCAGGCCGCCGGCCTGGAACTGGGCACCATCCAGGATGTCACCCCGGTTCCGTTCAACGGCTGCCGTCCGCCCAAGCGCCGCCGCGGCTGACCCTTTCCGTGGAACTGCCGCAGGCGACGGGCCGTTTTGTGCCCGCCGCCTGAGGCAGAACGGATTCATCGCATAAACCGAACCGTTCTTCATGGCCTGCGGCCATGACGTGCAGTGCGAACGTCATATAGCGGATGTTCGCTGAAAGGAAGCCCACGTGCTCATTGCACAGCGCCCAACACTCACGGAAGAAGTCGTCTCCGACAACCGCTCCAGGTTCGCCATCGAGCCCCTCGAGCCCGGATTCGGCTACACCCTCGGCAACTCGCTTCGTCGCACCCTGCTGTCGTCGATTCCGGGAGCCGCCGTCACCTCGATCCGGATCGACGGCGTCCTCCACGAGTTCAGCACCGTCCCCGGCGTGAAGGAGGATGTCACCGAATTCATCCTCAACCTCAAGTCGCTGGTCGTGTCGTCTGAATTCGACGAGCCTGTCGTTGCGTACCTGCGCAAGCAGGGCCCTGGCACCGTGACCGCTGCCGATGTCTCCGCTCCCGCCGGAGTCGAGATCCACAACCCGGACCTGCACATCGCCACGCTCAATGGCGAAGGCCGTCTGGACATGGAGCTCACCATCGAACGCGGACGCGGCTACGTGTCGAGCGCCCAGAACAAGAACGCCGATGCCGAGATCGGCCGGATCCCGGTCGACTCGATCTACTCGCCCGTTCTCAAGGTCACCTACAAGGTCGAGGCCACTCGTGTCGAGCAGCGCACCGACTTCGATCGTCTCGTCCTCGATGTCGAGACCAAGCCGTCGATGACTCCGCGCGACGCCATCGCGTCCGCGGGCAAGACGCTCGTCGAGCTCTTCGGCCTCGCCCGTGAGCTCAACGTCGAAGCCGAAGGCATCGAGATCGGCCCGTCGCCGGTCGACGCCGCTCTCGCCGCCGATCTGGCTCTGGCGATCGAAGACCTCGATCTGACCGTGCGCTCCTACAACTGCCTCAAGCGTGAGGGCATCCACACCGTCGGCGAGCTCGTTGCCCGCAGCGAAGCCGACCTCATGGATATCCGCAACTTTGGTTCGAAGTCGATCGACGAGGTCAAGGCCAAGCTCAACGAGCTGGGTCTGAGCCTCAAGGACAGTCCTGCCGGGTTCGAATCCGGTCTCGCGGAAGAGGACCAGTCCTACGTCGAAGACGAACAGTACTGATCAAGACCTAGGAGTTTTCCACTATGCCTACCCCAACGAAGGGTCCCCGCCTCGGCGGATCGCCCACCCACGAGCGTCTCATGCTCAACAACCTGGCAGCCCAGCTGTTCGAGCACAAGCGCATCACGACGACCGTGACGAAGGCCAAGCGCCTCCGCCCGGTGGCCGAGCGCCTCATCACCGCTGCGAAGAAGGGCGACCTCGCCGCCCGTCGTCGCGTGCTCGCGCAGATCAACGACAAGTCGATCGTCCACGAGCTCTTCACGACGATCGCCGAGACCATGGCCGAGCGTCCCGGCGGCTACACCCGCATCACGAAGATCGGGCCCCGCAACGGCGACAACGCGCCGATGGCCGTCATCGAGCTCGTCCTCGAGCCGTACTCGCCGAAGCAGGCCACGGTGAAGGAGGCCGAGCAGGCCACCGCCGCCGCTGCCGACGAGACCGTCGTCTCCGATGACGTCACCGTCACCGAGGATGCCGACGGCGACGTCGTCGTCGACGAGGTCGAGGTCACCGAGGACGCCGAAGGCAACATCGAGGTCGACGAGACCGTCGAGACCGTCGACCCCGAGGCCGGCAAGGACAAGTGACTCTGATCTAGAGTCGGACTGTTCCGACACCGCAGGCGGGCACCCACTGGGTGTCCGCCTGCGGTGCATTCACGGGGCTGCGCGCCCGTGGCTGCTCGATCCACGCGTGGCTCGGTTTCCGCGTCGCCCAAGACGCGGATTTCCGCGCAAGTGTGGATCGAGCGAAAGGGGCTCCGCCAGACCGTGCTCGATCCACGCCTGGCTGGGTTTCCGCGGGTTCGACGAACCGGCCCTCTCTCGATCCACGCGGGGTACGAAATCCGCGTCGCCAGGGACGCGGATCTCCGCGCAACTGTGGATCGAGCAGGGGGAGGGCGAGACCTCGTCCGTTCCACGCATGGCCGTGCTCGATCCACGCGTGGCCGGGTTTCCGCGGGTTCGACGAACCGCGCCGTACTCGATCCACGCGGGGCTCGATTTCCGCGTCGCGCCCGACGCGGATTTCCGCGCAACTGTGGATCGAGCAGGGGGAGGGCGAGACGTCGTCCGTTCCACGCATGGCCGGGCTTGATCCACGCGGGGCTGGGTTTCCGCGGGTTCGACGAACCGCGCTGTACTCGATCCACGCGAGGCTTGAATTCCGCGTCGCCCGGGACGCGGATTTCCGTGCAGCTGTGGATCGAGCGAAAGGGGCTCCTCCAGACCGTACTCGATCCACGCGTGGCCCGGTTTCCGCGGGTTCGCCGAACCGCGCCGTACTCGGTTTCCGCGGGGTCGGGAAGAGAAGCGGCCCGCCACCCCGGTGAGGGGGAGGCGGGCCGATCAGTTCGGGAGCGCCGAGGTGATCACCTGACCTTCGAGAGCTCCACGCCTTCGTCGAACTCGGCGTCGATCTCCGGGTTCGGCTTGTAGGTGGCGAGGCTGACGACGATCGCGACGATGAGGTTGATCGCGAAGCCGGGGATGATCTCGTAGATCGAATCGGTCAGCTGCGTGTTGAGCTGACCCCACACGAAGGCGACGACGGCGCCGGAGATCAGCCCGAAGAGCGCGCCCCAGTTCGTCAGCTTCTTCCAGAACAGGGTGAGCAGGACGATCGGTCCGAACGAGGCGCCGAAGCCCGCCCACGCGAAGGCGACGAGGTCGAGGATGCTGTTCGACGGCGAGACCGCGAGCAGCACCGCGATGACGGCGACGACGAGGACGCCGAGGCGGCCGAGGAGCACATAGGTCTTGTCCGCGAGCGTCCGCGTCGACCCGGCCCGCTTCGCGACGATCTTGAAGAGGTCCTCGACGAGCGCCGAGGAGGTGACGACGAGCTGCGAGGAGATCGTCGACATGATCGCGGCGAGCACCGCGGCGAGCACGAGACCGGCGATGAAGGGGTGGAAGAGGATCTGCGCGAGGTCGAGGAAGACCGTCTCCGGGTCCGTGGGCGCCTGATCCTTGTGCTGGGAGAAGTACGAGATGCCGACGATGGCCGTGGCGATCGCGCCGGCCGCCGAGATCGCCATCCAGCCCACGCCGATGCGCCTGGCGACGGTGGCGTCGGCCGGGGTGCGCAGCGCCATGAAGCGGACGATGATGTGGGGCTGACCGAAGTAGCCGAGCCCCCACGCGAGCGAGGAGATGACCGCGAGGTAGGTGCCGCCGGCCCAGAACGGACCGGAGCCGAAGAGGCTGAGCAGGCTCGGGTCGATGTCGCGGACGTTGGCGATGACCTCGGCCGGGCCCCCGGCGTTGATGACGGCGACGATGGGCACAGCGATGAGGGCGGCGAACATGAGCAGACCCTGCGCGACGTCGGTCAGGGTCGCGCCGAGGAAGCCGCCGAAGAGCGTGTAGACCATGGTGATCGCTGCGACGATGAGCATGCCCGCGAGGTAGTTGAGGCCGAAGCTCGACTCGAAGAACTTGCCGGCCGCGACCATGCCGGAGGAGACGTAGAAGGTGAAGAACACGAGGATGATGAGCCCGCAGACGATGCGCAGCAGATGCGTGCGGTCCTGGAGACGCTGTTCGAAGAAGCTGGGGATGGTGATCGAGTCACCCGCGGTCTCCGTGAACGCGCGCAGCCGGGGGGCGACGAACTTCCAGTTCACCCAGGCCCCGACGGTCAGACCGATCGCGATCCACGCCTCGACGAGGCCGGAGAGGTAGATGGCGCCGGGCAGGCCCATGAGCAGCCAGCCCGACATGTCGGAGGCGCCGGCGCTCAGCGCTGCGACGCTCGGTCGCAGACCGCGGCCCGCGAGCATGTAATCGTCGAGGTTGTCCTTGGTCTTCCGGTACGCGAACCAGCCGATCGCGAGCATCCCCGCGAAGTAGAGGATGATGGCGATGGTGCGGAACGTTGTCTCCGACATGATGTTTCGTCTCCTTTGATCAGCACCGGAGACTTTACAGTAAAGCAAGCGCAAGGTGTGAATACCTTGGGAGAACCGTTAGAACACTGGAATGAAGTCACGATCGTGCCGTATAGCGGGTGACCTCGGTCCGGTGATCGGCCTCAGGTCCTCCGCCGAGGTGAGCGGGGCACCCGTGTCGTCGACCGACCCACCGAGAACGTCGCAAGCGGACGCCGATGCTCACCCTCGCCGAGGTGGTCGCGGAGGAGCGCGTGCGTGTCCGGGCAGTCCTTGATCTCCGAATGGACGTCGACACGCAGACCTGCCCGATCGAGCAGCAGCCACGTGCGCAGCAGTGCGCGACCGAGGTCGAGTTCACGGGCGGCGTCGGGCTCCCCGGTCTCGGTGACGGCGAGGACGAGATGGTGTGGCGCCCCGGTGGGCAGGTCCGCGTCAGCAGTGTCGGGGCCCGGTCGCATGCGGTGCAGCCATCCTGCCGGTGCCAGTGCCGCCGAGAGCACTCGGGCGATGCCGGGTCGCAGACGTCTGCGGTTGAGCAGGGCGGCAGCACGAGCCGCCGCGGGAGGGATCCGCAGGCATTCGGCATTGAGGCCGTCCTCCCGATAGGCAGGATCGGCCGGGTCGAAGCGCAGCCAGTCCAGAGTCTCGGCGAAGACCGGCGCGGTCGACAGCGACCAGTGCTCGGCCGCCCGGAGCAGCCCTGTCCACCTGCCGTCGGGGATCTCGACGAGTCGGGCACCGGAGGCCGCGAGTGCCGTGTTCGCCGTCTTCAGAGCGTCGGCGAACGCGGTCTCGTCTCGGGCCAGCGGCCCGCGGTCGACCTGCCGGTGCTCGAGATCGGCGACCGTGAACTGAGGCTGCCCGGGTGAACCTCGGCCCGCCTCCAGTCGGCCCACGTGCAGTCCGACCCGGAGATCCGGCCCCCAGCCGTCGACGGCAGCGACCTCGACGGTCAGTCCCTCCTCGGCGGCGGCGATCGAGAGCGCCTCGACCCAGCAGCCGAGCGAGAGGTGGAGGTCCTCGGACCGTGGGTCGCCGACGGGCAGGGTGCGGTCGGGGTCGACGGTGAGGACCACCTCGGCGCGGGCGGCATCCTCGGCGATCACGGTGACAGTGGGCACCCACGGCTGAGTGTTGTGGGCCGAGGGCGCCCGCCCAGCCGTTCGGAAAAGGGAGGCGAGGCGCTCGGTGTCGACGGTCACCGGTGAGGCCTGTGCCACCGGACCACCTGCCGTCGTTCGCGCCACCGGAGCACCTGCCGTCGTCTGGGCGGGCGCGGGCTCGTCCTCGCCGAGGCGGCGGTCGAGGAAGCACAATCCGTGCAGCGGTGTGCCCCCGGCCTTTGAGAAGACCGCAGCCGAGGCTGGGTTGTCCTCGGCGATGAACGTCACCCGCAGCCGCCGGTAGCCTCCCGCCGCGAGCGCCGAGTACACCTCGCGGGTGACCAGCGAGAGCAGACCCTGGCCTTGGAAGCGCGGCTCCGTGCCCTGGATGATGAGCACCGCGTCGCGCAGCCGTGACCGGTGGCGCAGGAGATCCCCGATCGCCGCAGGCCCGAGGCGGCCGCCGTGACGGCGCAGCACCGGCACGGGATCGGGGATGACGAGGGCGAAGCAGCGGGTGGGAGCGTCGTCGTCCTCATCGGCGCCGACGACGTCGACGATGAGGGACGGATCGGCCAGTGCCGAGAGTCCTGCCATCTGCGCGTGCAGCTGCGCGGGGGAGATCTGCGTGAAGTAGGGCAGGGCGGCGAAGGAGGAGTTGAGCGTCGGCAGCAGACGGGCGGCGAAGGCCCGCATGCGCAGCCGGGACACGGGACGGCGGCGCAGACCCCGTTCGGCCCATTCGGCAGGGCTGACCGCGGTCGCGCGGGCGTGGGGGATCCGGTCGACGCGCACCTCCCACGTCTGCGCCGGACCCCACGGTGAGAAGCCGGCGTCGGCGAAGCCGCTGGCGACGAACGCCGGGTTCCACGCAGTGTCGAAGAACCCGGGGTGCTCGAAGCCCGCCGTGACGAGGCCGCCGGTGACATTGGGCAGAGGGGAGACCGGACCGAAGACCCGGGTGGCGCCGAGCGCTTGGGCCCGGGAGAGGATGAGGGCGATGATCTCCTCGAGCACAGAGCCGTCGAGGGCTTCGAGAGCACCGAAGAAGAGAGTCTGCGGTGCCTGCGCTCCCGGACCGTCGCACAGCCGCTCGGCGAGGAGACGCGAACGGTGGCACATCACCCGGCCCACGGCCGCACCGGAGTCGTCGGTGAGGAGCCAGAGTTCGACCTCCTCGGCGAACCAGCCGGACCCCGAGGACCAGTCGGCGATGTCGGAGGCGAAGAGGGGAACGACCTGGTCGGACTCCCCGCGGAGGTCTGCGATGCGGGCGGTGAGGCGGATGAAGTCACGCAGTTCGGGCTTCGTCGTGACCCGGTAAGTCCTCAGGCGCGCCCGGGAGGTCGGATCCTCGGGACGCGCCTCCTGCCCGCTCACTCCTCGCTCGTCGGGGTGAAGTTCTCGATCATGCCCAGCCGGCCGTCCTCGGCGCGGAACTCGCCGTTCGTGTATCCCCACTCGTCGGCGGTGAGGATGCGGATGAACCCGCCGCGGGCCGGGGAGGACTCACCGTCACCAATGAGCCAGCGCATGATCGTCACGTGTTCGGGGGTGCGGGCGAAGCGCATGAGGTCGTCGCGGGTGGCGAAGGCGACGAAGAGGCCGATCCGGTCGGGGAACTCAAAGTAGCTGCGATGCCACAGGTATCCGGGTGCCCGGCGCAGCGCCTTGGCCAGCGGCGGCCAGCGGCGCAGCTGGCCGAGCATGTGGAGGGGAGACCGGTAGCGGTTGGCGCCGAGGAAGTACGCGCCGGCCTGAGCCTGCGGCGGGGCGAGTGAGAAGTCATTCGATCGCATGGGTCTCCTCTTTCGATGCGGCGGGATCCGACGGTGCGGCGGTCTCTGACGGTGCGGCGGGTCTGGTCTGGAGGTAGACGTTCTTGATCTTCGTCGACGCCTCGGCGAAGGGCCCGGTCCCGAAGTCGTGGACTTCGATCTCGAGTTCCGCGGTCGTCGGATCCTCCTTCATGCTCTGCGCGAAGTCACGCGAGACCGAGGCGAGGTGGCCGAGCACCCCGGCCCGGATCGTCTCGGCGAGCTCGGCCCGGTCGGCGTCGTCGAGCGCCGGCGCGGTCTCGCGCAGCTGGATGTGCAGGGCCGGCCGGTGCTCGTGGTCGGGGAGTTCGCGCAGCTCGATCCGGAAGGACTCGATGAGGTGGGCGCGCGGGTTGTCCCGGTAGAGGCCGTTCTCGATGTCGAGGGGGTAGATGTTCGCGCCCATGTACGAGATCGTCGAATCGGCGCGTCCGAAGAGGAGGACGAAGGGCAGCTTCATCCCGTTGCCGGCGAACGCCCGGGAGCACTCGCGGGCCAGCTCCGGATGCCGGCGGGTGAGGCCGACCATCGTCGGGAAGTCGATGAGCTTCGCCTCGTCGCCGATGTTGTAGCGCAGCCGGGGGCTCATCACCGCGGCCGAGTTGATCGTCGCGACGAGCTCGCCGTCCTCGGTCGTCTCGAGGTACGTCTCGAGCGGGTTGTACTGGAAGACCATGGGCACACGGGACTCGTCGGGTCCGAGCACCTCGGCGCGGAAGTCGAGATCATGAGCGAGCGCCCGGCGGATGACGACGGAGAGGTCGGACTCCCCGGCCATGCCGATCGTCAGGTCGGAGGCTCCGTAGCCGGAGTAGACCCGGTCGAAGCGCTGCTCGAGGTAGTCGCGCAGACCCTCCGTCATCGCCTCCCCGCCGACGAAGCCGTTGAGCCGGTAGTCGTCCCACACCCCGGGCTCTGAGTCCATGCGGTCGACGAGGTGTTTGAGGAACGGGGGATAGGCGCTGATGAGGTACGTGTGGCCGGGTCCGAAATGACGCATCGTGTCGAGGATCTTCTCGAGGTCGGGTCCGGTGTTCTTGACCATCGCGACCTTCGCCATCGCCAGGCCCGTGTTCGTCCCCGTCGCCCATGCGCCCATCGAGAAGGCGTTGATGCAGAAGAGGTCGGCGTCGCCGAAGAGCATCGTCACGTAGCCGGCGACGTTCTTGTGGACGGTGTCGAGCTCCCGCTTCGAGCGCATCCAGTTGAACGGGGTGCCCGAGGAGCCCGAGGATTCGTCGACGACCGTGCCGACGCGGTCGATCCGCCCGCCCCAGCAGCGGTGCTCCTCCGAGTACTTCCGGACGAAGTCGTCCTTCGACGTCGGCGTGTACGCCTCCAAGTCCCACCACGTGAACGTGTAGCCGGTGCGGGCGAGGTAGTCCTGGTAGGCGGGGACGTCGAGGGAGGCCTGCTGGCAGATCATCCACGCGTTCAGCCGGGCGAAGGGTTCGAGCTTCGGTGAGTAGCGGCGGGCCGTGAAGCGCCAGATCGCCGGGTGCATCCGGTAGGTGCCGTAGGCGGCGGTGAGCCCGAGGTTCGCGGTGCGCAGCAGCGCCTGCCGGGCGAGGTTGATGGGTCCGCGCGGGATCGGCAGGCGGCGCAGGCCTGTGGGCTGAGTCTCACTCATAGTGCGACAGTAGCCCAGCCTCGGCCCGGGCGTGAGAGTTCTGCGGGTTTTGTGCCAGAACCGCATCAGAGCGCCGAGGTGGTTGTCAGTCGAAGACGACCGTGCGGTGGCCGTCCATGAGGACCCGGCCCTCGGCGTGCCAGCGCACGGCCCGGGCGAGCACCGCGGCCTCGACGTCCTGTCCTTGGGCGACGTAGTCGGCGGTGCTGTGGTTGTGATCGACCCGGATCGTGTCCTGTTCGATGATCGGACCCTCGTCGAGGTCGGAGGTGACGTAGTGGGCGGTGGCTCCGATGATCTTCACACCCCGGGCGTGGGCCTGATGGTAAGGGCGGGCGCCCTTGAAGCTCGGGAGGAACGAATGGTGGATGTTGATGACCCGACCTTCGAGGGCCGCGCAGAGGTCGGGGGAGAGGATCTGCATGTAGCGGGCGAGGACGATGAGCTCGACGTCCAAGTCGGTGACCAGCGAACGCAGCTGCGCCTCGGCGGTCTCCTTCGTCTCCGGGGTGATGGGGATGTGGTGGAAGTCGTGGCCGTGGAACTCCGCGAGCGGCCGCAACACCTCGTGGTTGCCCGCCACCCCGACGATGTCGATGGGCAGGCGGCCGGTGCTCTGCTGGAAGAGCAGCGTGTTGAGGCAGTGCGCGGCCGTCGAGACGAGGACGAGGGTGCGTGTGCGGGACTCAGCGGGCTGGAGGCGCAGCTCGATGGCGAACCGGTCGACCGCCTCGGCGAGGGAGGAGCCGAGGTCGTCCGGGCCCACCGAATCCGGGGCGGTGAGTTCGAGGCGGAGGAAGAACTGGTGCGAATCGGGCGAGGAGAACTGCTGGGATCCGGTGATGTTCGCCCCGATCCCGGCCAGCGCGCCGGTCACGGCGTAGACGATTCCGGTCGCATCGGGGCAGGTCACTGACAGTATCCAGTCTCGGGTCATGACCGCGATCCTAGCGGGGTGGGCCCGCAGCGCCCCACCGGTGTCCGGGATCCGGCAGGCGGGCGGCCTGCCTCGACCCTGGACAACGCTGTTAGCATTGCCTCGGAATGCGCGTGGGCTGGATCCGCGCCGCCGGTCCTCGACGCCACAGGAGTGCACATGTCCGACACCTCGCTGCAGGCTTCGCTTGCAGACATCGACCCGCAGATCGCCGAAGTCCTCGACCTCGAGTTGGGCAGGCAGCGTTCGACGCTGGAGATGATCGCCTCGGAGAACTTCGTTCCCCGTGCGGTCCTCGAAGCGCAGGGGTCGGTGCTGACGAACAAGTACGCGGAAGGGTACCCGGGCAAGCGCTACTACGGCGGCTGCGAGTTCGTCGACATCGCCGAGAACCTGGCGATCGACCGGGCCAAGAGCCTCTTCGGCGCCGAGTACGCGAACGTCCAGCCGCACTCGGGCGCCTCGGCCAATGCCGCGGTCATGCATGCGCTCGCCCGCGCCGGGGACAAGATGCTCGGGCTCTCGCTCGCCCACGGCGGTCACCTCACCCACGGGATGAAGATCAACTTCTCCGGCCGTCTCTACGACGTCGCCTCCTACGAGGTGGACCCTGATTCGTACCGCATCGACATGGATCAGGTGCGTGAGCGGGCGCTGACGCACCGTCCCGAGGTCATCGTCGCCGGCTGGTCGGCCTACCCGCGTCAGCTCGACTTCCAGGCGTTCCGCGAGATCGCCGACGAGGTCGGAGCGAAGCTGTGGGTCGACATGGCCCACTTCGCCGGTCTCGTCGCCGCCGGCCTCCACCCCAACCCGGTCCCGTTCGCCGATGTCGTCTCCTCGACGGTGCACAAGACGATCGGCGGACCCCGGTCGGGCTTCATCCTCGGCAAGGAGGAGTACGCGAAGAAGCTCAACTCCGCGGTCTTCCCCGGTCAGCAGGGAGGCCCGCTCATGCATGTCATCGCCGCGAAGGCCGTGGCGTTCAAGCTCGCGGCCACCGCCGAGTTCAAGGACCGTCAGGAGCGCACCCTGCGCGGTGCGCAGATCCTCGCCGACCGTCTCCTCGAAGCCGATGTCGCCGAGGCGGGAGCCACCGTGCTCACCGGCGGCACCGACGTCCACCTCGTCCTCGTCGACCTGCGCAACTCCACGCTCGACGGGCAGCAGGCCGAGGACCTCCTCCACGAGGTCGGCATCACCGTCAACCGCAACGCCGTGCCCTTCGACCCGCGCCCGCCCATGGTCACCTCGGGACTGCGCATCGGCACCCCGGCGCTCGCGACCCGCGGCTTCGGCGACGCCGAGTTCACCGAGGTCGCCGACGTCATCGCCGAGGCGCTCAAGCCCGGGGCGAACGTCGACGCGCTCGCCGCTCGGGTGAAGAAGCTCAGCGACGACTTCCCGCTCTACGAAGGGCTGGAGCAGTACTGATGAGCGCACAGATCCTCGACGGCCGGGCTGCGGCTGCGGCGATGAAGGACGAGATGCGAGCCCAGGTGGCCGATCTCGCCTCCCGGGGGATCGTGCCGGGCCTCGGCACGGTCCTCGTCGGTGACGATCCGGGTTCGAAGTGGTACGTCGCCGGCAAGCACCGCGACTGCGCCGAGGTGGGGATCGAGTCGATCCGCCGCGACCTGCCCGAATCGGTGACGCAGGACGAGCTCGAAGAGGTCATCGATGAGCTCAACGCCGACGATGCGTGCACCGGCTACATCGTGCAGCTGCCGCTGCCGAAGCACATCGACACCGATGCGATCCTCGAGCGGATCGACCCGGCCAAGGACGCCGACGGCCTCCACCCGACGAACCTCGGTCGGCTCATGCTCAACGTCAACCGACCGATCACGACGCCCCTGCCGTGCACCCCGCGCGGGGTCATCGAGCTCATGCTGCGCAACGGCATCGAGCTGGACGGCAAGCATGTCGTCGTCATCGGCCGAGGGGTCACCGTGGGGCGGTCGATCGGCTCCCTGCTCACGCGCCGGGAGTACAACGCGACGGTCACCCTCACCCACACGGGCACGACGAACCTGCCCGAGCTGCTGCGCCAAGCCGATGTCATCGTCGCCGCCGCAGGTGCCCCGCGCATCGTCCGGCCCGAGGACGTCAAACCGGGTGCGATCGTCCTCGACGTCGGCGTCTCCCGGGAGGAGGACCCGGAGACGGGGAAGTCGAGGATCGTCGGCGACGTCGATCCCGGTGTCGCCGAGGTGGCCGCCTGGATCTCACCCAACCCCGGCGGGGTGGGTCCGATGACCCGCGCCCTGCTGCTCAAGAACGTCGTCGACATGGCCGAGCGCTCCGCGCAATGACGCACTGAATCGCAGCGCCAGACGGCCCGGTCACACTGGCTGGGCCACGGTCGTCGGTCAGTCCGTCATCGCGCCGGTGAGGATCCTGCCCTGCTCCTGCAGGGCCGCGAGTCCGGCGGCGATGACGGGATGGTCGGCGCTGCCGCGGCGGACGTAGGCGCGCAGCAGGCGATGGGGCACGGCAGGGGAGTCGGGCCACGTCACCGGGACCCTCGACACGGCGGCGCCGGCAGGCAGTGCAACGGTGCGTGGGAACAGGGCGATGCCGTGGCCGCCGGCGACGAGCGCCGCGACCGCCGACCAGTCGAGGGCGTCATGGCGCACTCGCGGGCGGAAGCCCGCCTGCGCGCAGAGCTCGGCGAACACCACCTGCTGGTCCCGGATGTCACCGGCCCCGATCCACGTCTCCTCGGCAAGCTCCGCGAGGCCGACGGACATCGCCCGGGCAAGGGGGTAGTCGGCGCCGACGAGGACGTCGAGCGGATCGACGAGGAGGTCGTGCGCCTCGCCGATCGGCTCCTCTGCCGCCGCGAGCGGGTGAGAGCCCGTGACGGTCACGACGATGTCGGTCTCCGCGTCCGCGAGCATCCGGAATCGGTCCCGGGCCGCGTTCTCGCCGATCTCCACGGTGACCCGCGGAGACTGGTCGCGGAGTCGGTCGACGGCGGGGCAGATGAGGGAGACGATCGCCGAGGCGACCCCGGAGATGTGCAGCCGCGCGCCCTCGTCCTCTCGCAGGGCCGCGAGGTCTGAGAGCGTGCGCTCCCACTCGGCATCGAGCGCCTCGGTGTGGGAGAGGACGATCTCTGCGGCCTCGGTGAGACGGACGTTGCGGCCGACGGGTTCGACGAGTTCGGCGCCGACGAGGCGGGAGAGCTGCTTGAGATGCTGGGACACCGTCGACGGGGTTATATGGAGGACGGCCGCGGCGGCAGTTACGGTCCCGGCCTCGCGGACGGCTCGGAGGGTGCGCAGACGCGGATCGATCATAGTCGAACACTACACAATGACTTCGGAATTCTTCGATAGACGCGAACGGTTCGGGTGCGTCATCGTGACCGTATGTGGCAGGCATTCGGACTCGGACTCTGGGCCGGCTACGGACTGGCGATTCCCGTCGGTGCCGTCGCCGTCCTTCTCATCCACCGCAGCGCGACCTCGACGCCGGGGCGCGGACTCGCAGCGGTCCTCGGGGCCGTGAGCGCCGATGCGCTCTACGCCGTGGCCGCGGTCCTCGGCGGAGCGGCCGCCGCCCGTGTCATCGCACCGTGGCAGGAGGCGGTCACCGTCGTCGGTGCCGGTGTCCTCCTCGTCATGGCCGCTCGCATCGCGATCGACGCCTTCGGTCGAGCACCGAGACCGGGGACCGGCGCCAGCCACCGGCGGGGAGAGGATCACGCCGAGGCGGCGCCGGAGTCCGCATCCCGGCAGCCCCTCCTCTGGCGGGAGGCACTCCTCTTCTTCTCGCTCACCGCGCTCAACCCGTGGCCGCTGCTCTACTTCGCCTCGGTCGTCGTCTCCGGAGGATTGCTCGACGCGGGCACGGGATCCGAAGCCGTCGCGCTCCTCGCCGGCATCGTCCTCGCCTCGGTCTCATGGCACTGCGTGCTCGTGATCATCGGCCGCAGCGCCGGGCGGAGGCTCCTGTCCGGGCAGGGGCGCCGCATCACAGCGATCGTCTCCGCGGTGATCATCACTGCTCTGGCGCTGCGTCTGCTCGCCTCGGTGTGAGCGACGACGACGGCCCGGTCACCGGGAGGTGACCGGGCCGTCGTCGGGTCGGAGCCGGGAGGCTCAGTCCTGGTCGAGCTTGAGTTCGAAGAACACGCGGGGGTTGCCGGGACCGGCGTAGTCCTCGACGAGCTCGCCGCTGAAGCCCATCGACGAGTGGAACGAGATCGCCCCGGTCTGCTCCGGCATCGTCGTCGCCTGCACGGAGTCGCCGCCGAGCTTGCGGACGTGGTCGATGAAGTCGCGGTAGAGCTCACGGCCGATGCCGAGGTGACGGAAGTCCGAGCGGGCCGCGACGAGGTGGATGTAGGCGGGGCCCTGCGCCGGGATCTCGCCGAGCAGGTAGCCGACGATGTCCGAGCGGAAGCGGGCGACGAGGCCGGAGGCGACGAACTGGCGGAACCAGTACGCGTCGTGGTCGGCGCGCAGGTCGCGGTCTCCCCAGAAGTTCTCCTGTGCACTGAGCAGGAACTCGCGCATCTCCCGGGCGTCGACCTCGTCGAGCGGACTGATGCTCAGCTCTTCCAGGTCGAATTTCTCATCAGCCATTGCGCCTCCTCAGGTGCTTCGTTCTTGCTCTCACTCTATAACGCTCAGGCGCGGAAGAGTACTTCGCTCTGCCATGATAGTGGACATGATCCGCATAGCCTCAGTCAACGTCAACGGAGTCCGCGCAGCATGGCGAAAGGGGATGCCCACCTGGGTCGATGCCTCTGCGCCCGACTTCATCACCCTCCAGGAGGTCAGGGCCGCCAACGACATCGCGCTCGGTGTCCTCGAGGGCGCCGGGTACACGACGATCAGCCACGACGCCGAGGCGAAGGGTCGGGCCGGGGTCGCCGTCATGGCCAAGGCGCAGCCGGTGGCGAGCCGTGAGGGCATCGGCGACGACGGCTACTTCGACCGGGCGGGCCGGTGGCTCGAGACGGACTTCCGCCTCGGCGACGACAGCGTGCTCACGCTCGTCTCCGCGTACGTCCACTCGGGCGAGGCGGGCACTCCGAAGCAGGATGACAAGTACCGGTTCCTCGACCGGATGATCGAACGCATGCCGCAGCTCGCGGAGACCTCCGACCATGTCCTCATCACCGGCGACCTCAACGTCTGCCACACCGAACGCGACCTGAAGAACTGGAAGGCGAACCGGAAGAAGGCCGGCTTCCTGCCCGAGGAGCGGGCGTACTTCGACCGGTTCTTCGGCGAGGTCGGCTACGTCGACGTCCACCGGCAGCTCGCCGGCGACGTCGACGGACCGTACACGTGGTGGTCGATGCGCGGGCAGGCCTTCGACAACGACGCCGGGTGGCGCATCGACTACCAGATGGCCACACCTGCTTTCGCCGCGGCGGCCACGGCCGCGAGCGTCGACCGCGCGGCCAGCTGGGGCGAACGCTGGTCGGACCATGCCCCGCTCGTCATCGACTACGAGGTCCCCGCCCCGCAGTGAGGCCGCAGGCGACCCGGCAGTGCACCCGACGTGCGCGGCGTCTCAGCGCAGTGCCCCGGTGCTCGGGGCTTCGGAGCACCGGGCCTCGGCGCACAGCGCCTCAGTGCGCGGCGCCGAGTTCGATGAGGAGGACGCCTGCGATGATGAGCGCGATGCCTGCGACCATCGTGCGGGTCAGCCGCTCCCGGAAGAGGACCCGCCCGGCGAGCGCGGTGAGCGCCACCCCGGTGGCCGCCCAGATCCCGTAGGCCACCCCGAGCGGGAAGCCGGTGCGCAGGGTGAGGCTGAGCAGGCTGAAGGAGACGATGTAGCCGCCCGCGACACCCGCGTACCACTTCTTCGAGCCCCCGACGGAGGCCATGCGCAGGCAGATGGTCGCTGCGACCTCGAGGAGGATCGCGCCGATGAGGAGGAGCCAGCCGATCATGCCTCACCCTCCTCCCGCCGAGGCGGCAGCTCGATCTGCGCGGCCGTGTCCTTCCCGCTGCTGCGGTGGCCGAGCTCGACGAGGACGACCCCGGCCATGATCGCTGCGATCCCGACGGTCATGACCGGGGTGATCGTCTCACCGAAGAGCACCGCCGAGGCGGCGGCGGTGAGCGCGACCCCGGCCGCACCCCAGATGCCGTAGGCGATGCCGAGCGGCATCCCGGATCTCAGGGTGAGGCTGAGGAAGACGAACGCACACGCGTACCCGAGTCCCATGAGCACGTAGAGCCACGGCTGCGTCAGTGCCGCTTTCATCGACAGCGTCCCTGTCACCTCGGCGAGGATCGCCCCCGCCAGAAACACCCATGTCCGCATGCCCCCATCTTCGACGATGGGGGCAGGGGGCGGCAATCCGTCTCAGCGGCGGGCGTCTCAGCAGCAGCGGACCTTCGGGTTGCGGTCCTGCTCGTCGGTGAGGTCGCGCCAGAACTCCTTCTCACCCATCGCGCCCTCGGTGGTGCCGTGGCGGCGCTCATAGGACTCGAGATAGTGGATGTAGGCGTTCTCGCCCATGATCTCCTTGAGATACCACAGCAACCAGGCCCCGCCTCGGCGCAGGGAACCCCACGGATCCCTGACCAGGCGGGACAGCGGTGCGAGGGTCTCGCTCATGATCGCCTCGGTCCTGAGCGCTCGTCCCACTGGGCCTGGACCTCGCGCTCGGCCTTGCGGGCGATGAGACCGGCCGGGGCGAAGAGCTTCGACTCGGTGAACGGCTCCTCGCTCGTGGGCATCGAGCCCTTGCGGATGGCTTCGATCGACTTCCACATCGCCATGATGACGACCATGGCGACGAGGGCGGCGAAGATGATCGACAGGGTGCCCTGGACGAAGGTGTTGCGCACGACCGCGCTCATCGCCTCGACGCCCTGTGTGTTGCCCACCGAGGTCTCCCCGGCGGCGAGGGCGTCACGGTAGGTGAAGTGCTGGGCCCAGTAGCCGAGCTTCGGGTCGGAGGAGAAGATCTTCTGCCACGACGCCGTCATCGTCACCACGAGATCCCAGGCCAGGGGGATGCCGGGGATCCACGCATAGCGGGCAAGGCCCATCTTGCACACGATCGCGAAGATCACGGCCAGGGCGATCGCGGCGAGCAGCTGGTTGGAGATGCCGAAGAGCGGGAAGAGGGTGTTGATGCCACCGAGCGGATCGGTGACGCCCATGAGCAGGATCGACCCCCACGCACCGACCATGATCGCCGTCGTCAGCCATGCGCCGGGCGTCCACGAGGGATCGCGGAAGCGCTGGGAGAAGTTGCCGAGGGCGTCGCTGAGCATGAAGCGGGCGACCCGGGTGCCGGCGTCGATCGTCGTGAGGATGAAGAGCGCTTCGAACATCACCGCGAAGTGGTACCAGAACGACATCCACGCGGGACCCCCGAAGACGCTGTGGAGGATCTGGGCCATGCCCATCGCCAGCGTCGGGGCGCCGCCGGTGCGGGAGACGATGCTCTCCTCGCCGACGTTCTCAGCCGCCTGCTGGAGGAACTCCGGAGAGGTCTGCACCCCGGACATACCGAGGGAATTGTTGATGAAGTCCGCGGCTCCCTGGACGGTGCCTCCGGTCAGCGGCTCGGCGGCGTTCATCGCGAAGTAGAGGCCCTTGTCGAGGCAGATGGCTGCGACGAGCGCCATGATCGCGACGAAGGACTCCATGAGCATGCCGCCGTAGCCGATGAGGCGGGCCTGCGACTCCTTCTCGATGAGCTTCGGGGTCGTGCCCGAGGAGATGAGCGCGTGGAAGCCCGAGAGCGCACCGCAGGCGATCGTGATGAAGAGGAACGGGAAGAGCGCACCGGCGAACGCCGGACCTGCGGTGTTGAAGGCGAATTCGGTGAACGCCGGCATCTGCACGGTCGGGTTGACGATGAGGATGCCCACGGCTAGGAGGACGATGGTGCCGATCTTCATGAACGTCGAGAGGTAGTCGCGCGGGGCGAGCAGCACCCACACGGGCAGGACCGCGGCGAGGAAGCCGTAGATCATCAGGCACCATGCGAGCGTGACCTTGTCGAGGGTGAAGAGCTCCGACCAGTAGGCCGAGGAGTTGACCCAGCCGCCGGCGACGATCGCCGCGACGAGGAGGACGATGCCGATGACCGAGGTCTCGACGACCTTGCCGGGGCGCAGGTAGCGCATGTAGACGCCCATGAAGATCGCGATCGGGATCGTCATGGCGATCGAGAAGACGCCCCACGGGCTCTCGGCGAGCGCGTTGATGATGACGACGCCGAGGACGGCGATGAGGATGACCATGATGAGGATGATGCCGATCGAGGCGATGATGCCGCCGGTGCGGCCGAGCTCGTCACGGGTCATCTGCCCCAGGGACCGGCCGTTGCGCCGCATCGAGAAGAAGAGCACGAGGTAGTCCTGGACGCCGCCGGCGAGGATGACGCCGAAGACGATCCACAGGGTGCCGGGCAGGTAGCCCATCTGCGCGGCGAGGATCGGGCCGACGAGCGGGCCGGCACCGGAGATCGCCGCGAAGTGGTGACCGAAGAGCACCCGACGATCCGTCGGGGCGAAGTCGCGGCCGTTGTCGTTGAGCTCGGCCGGGGTGGCCCGCCTCGGGTCGGGGCGGGCGATCTTCCATTCGATGAACTTCGCGTAGAAGCGGAAGGCGATGAGGTAGCTGCCGACCGCGGCGGCGACGAACCAGCTCGCCGACATCTGCTCGCCGCGGACGAAGGCGACCATCGTCCACCCGGCGCCGGCGATGAGGGCGATGGCCACCCACAGCACGATCTTGGCCGGCGTCCAGCGCGGCCGCTCCACCACCGCGACGGGCGGCAGATCCTCTTCGGTTCTCACGTACTCGACCGACACTGAGTCCTCCTCGTTGAGCTGGGTGCGATGATGACCCTCCGACCCGGGGACGGTGCCCGTCTGCCGGTCTGACCTCCCACAACATGTGAGCAGCCTTGGCGAATCATGTGTTCTGCATCGTAACTATACTCGCCGAGGTGTGCGCAAGCTCACGTGCCCAGGGTCCTTGCCGCGATGGCTGCACGGGCTCGGGCCGCGGGCCGAAGATGGCATCATTGAGCTATGACCTCGACTTCTCTGCCTCGCACTGTGTCCGGAATCCAGGCCACCTCGGATTCCCTCCATCTCGGCAACTACATCGGGGCGCTGCAGCAGTTCGTCACGCACCAGGAGTCCCACGACGCGTTCTACTTCATCGCGAACATGCACGCGATCACGGTCGAGCAGGATCCGCACGAGCTGCGGGAGCGCACTCTGCGCACCGCCGCCCAGTTCATCGCCGCCGGACTCGACCCGGAGAAGTCGACGATCTTCGTCCAGTCGCAGGTCCCCGCCCACCCCCGCCTGAGCTGGGTGCTCGAATGCACGACCTCGATGGGCGAGGCCACCCGGATGACGCAGTTCAAGGACAAGTCGGCCAAACAGGGCCACGTCTCCCTCGGCCTGCTCACGTACCCGGCGCTCATGGCCGCCGACATCCTCCTCTACAACCCGCAGATGGTCCCCGTCGGCGAGGACCAGCGCCAGCACCTCGAACTCACCCGCAACCTCGCCGAGCGGTTCAACCACCGGTTCGGGCAGACCTTCGTCGTCCCCGAAGCGCAGATCCTGAAGACGACGGCGAAGATCTACGACCTGCAGAACCCCGAGGCGAAGATGTCGAAGTCCCTGCCCAGCCCGGCCGGACGCATCGACCTCCTCGACGAACCGAAGGCGCTGACGAAGAAGATCAAGTCCGCCGTCACCGACGACGGCACGGAGATCCGCTACGACCCCGAGGAGAAGCCGGGGGTCTCGAACCTGCTCACCGTCTACTCGTCCCTGACCGGGCGGCCCATCGACGACATCGTCGCCGACTACGAGGGGAAGATGTACGGCCACCTCAAGGTCGACCTCGCCGAGGTGGTCGTCGAGACGCTCGCCCCGATCCGCGAACGCACCCTCGAACTCCTCGAGGACCGGGCACAGCTGCAGGCGATCCTCGACCGTGCCGCGGAGAAGGCGAACGGCATCGCCGAGGTGACACTGCGCGAAGTCTATGACAAGGTCGGTTTCATCTGAAAGGAGCTTCTGTGACGAAGAGGAAGCCTGACGAGGGACCGCTCAACCTCACTCCGGACATGCTGCACACCGCGGCCCGGCTCGAGGACCGCTTCAACGGCTGGATCCAGAATCGGGCGACCGATCACAGCTACCAGCGCACCGTGCTCGCCTACGACACGTACGGCGGCACCGACTGGGTGCGCGTGCTCGCCCGGCTCGTGCTCACCCCGGACGGCCATCCTTCGGCCGACGCGCAGTCGAGCGTGCGGGGGTGGCGTTCGTTCGTCAGCGTGCCGCTGCCCAACGACACCGCCTGGGTGCGCATCAACGACGAAGAGCACATGGTCACCTCCGACCGGGGCGGCATCATCGACACCGTCATCCCCGGCGACTTCACCCCCGGTGAGACGGAGATCGAGCTGTGGACCGACGGTTCGCTCGTCGATTCGGCGGCGGTGCGGATCATCGGGGAGGATTCGACCTTCGGGATCATCTCCGACATCGACGACACGGTCATGGTCACCTCCCTGCCCAGGCCCTTCCTCGCCGCATGGAACACTTTCGTCCTCTCCGAGCACGCCCGTTCCCCGGTGGCCGGCATGTCGGTCCTCTACGACCGGATCACCTACATGCGGCCGAACACCCCGATCCTCTACCTCTCCACGGGGGCGTGGAACTCCGCGATCACGCTCAAGCGGTTCCTCTCCCGCAACCTCTATCCCATCGGTCCGCTCCTGCTCACCGATTGGGGTCCGACGACGACGCGGGTGTTCCGGTCGGGCAAGGAGCACAAGCGCAACAGCTTGGAGCGCCTGGCCCGGGACTTCCCGTGGATGAAGTGGCTGCTCATCGGCGATGACGGTCAGAACGACGAGGAGATCTACGGCGAGTTCGTCGAGAACCACCCGAACAACGTCGCCGCCGTCGCGATCCGCCAGCTCACCGTCGGCGAGGCCGTGTGGGCAGGTGGTCGCTCGAAGCGCCACGGCCGCGGCCAGGGAGTGCCGTGGATCTACGCACCCGACGGCGCGGGCCTGGCCTCCCGGCTGACCGAGCGCGGGATCATCTCGACGGTCTGAGGTCCTTCTCCGGCGGACTGCCCTGCGGGACGAGGACGACGAGTCCCACCCCGACGAGGGTGAGCACCGTGCCCGTCCACTGGACGAAGCTCAGCCGCTCCCCGAAGAGCAGCGCCGCCTCGAGCGCGGCCAGGGGAGGGGCGCCGAGGACGAGCGCGGAGACGTAGCTCGCCGAGCGCACCCGCACGAGGTGGACCATGATGAGCATCGCGACGACCGAGATGCCGAGCACCGACCAGACGAGGCCTGCGACGAACGCCGGTCCGAAGTCCGCACCCGCCTCATCGGCGAGCATCGCCGCGACGAAGGCCACCCCGGCGGCGCCGAGCGACTGCCACGCGAGCGTCGGCAGCAGGGGATGAGCGGCCACGTGCTTCTGCGCGATCGTGCCCAGGCTCAGACACGTCACCGCGGTGAACGCGAGAAGGACGTGGGCGACAGAGACGTCACCGGTCGTGCCCACCAGCCCGGGAACGAGGACGAAGGCGATGCCGATGAGGGAGACGCCGACGCCGAGGAGGACCGAGCGGTTCGGGCCGCGGCGGACGAGCAGGGCGGTGAGCACAAGCGTGAGCACCGGCTGCCACCCGCCGACGAGCGCCATGATCCCGGCCGGGAAGCCGTCGACGACGGCGAAGTAGGACAGGCACAGGTACGCGCCGTTGACCAGGGCGCCGATGAGCAGCATCGTCCACACCGTCCGGACGCCGGCTCCGGGCTCGGTCGTCGACTCCCCGACGAGAGCTGCCGCCGGCTTCCACAGGCGCGCCCGGTGGGGGAGACGGGTGACGACGATGCGCAGTCCCACGCAGGCCAGACCGAGGATGATCGCGGCGCCGAGGAAGCGGCAGAAGAGAAAAGTCTGCGGGGCGTCGCCGATCGCCCGGGCGACGATGAACCCGGTCGACCAGATGAGGACGAAGACGAGTGAGGCGATGATCTGCATGCTCGAAGCCTAGGGCGAGAACACTTCGGCCCTGACCGAAGTGTCAGCGGCGTAGACTGCCGGTCATGAGCACAACACGGACCGTGCCCGTCGTGGTCCCGCCGTTCTGGGAGCTCGCGAAGCTGCTGGCCGATCCGACGCGGGCAAAGGCACTCGACCTCCTCCTCGACCGGTCCCGCACCCCCGTGTCCTATCTGGCCGGCTACTGCGGAGTGAGCGCGCAGACGATGACGGGACATCTCGCGGTGCTGCGGGACGCCGGCTGGGTCACGGTGCGCCGCAGCGGCCGCTACCGCTACGTCGAGATCGAGCCGAGCGTGCACGCCGACATCGCCGCCGTCATCGAGCACCTCGGCGCGCTCTGCGCCCCACCGGAGGCGTCGTCGCTGAACAGCCACCGCGAACTCGCCGCACTCTCCCGGGCCCGCACCTGCTACGACCATCTGGCCGGTCGCCTCGGCGTCGACCTCCTCCGCGTGCTCATCGACCGCAGGGGAATCGAATGCGAGGACATCGACCCGGACGACCCCGACCGCGTCACCGGCGCCGACTGTCCGCTGCACCTGACACCCGAGGTCGACGACGTCGTCGCGGAGATGTTCGGCAGCCGGTTCGAGCTGCCGCCTGGGCGCGGGCGCGGCATCGGGGCGTGCATGGACTGGTCGCAGCGCGAGATCCACGCCTCGGGCCGGTTCGGGCGGAGCCTGCTCACGGTCGTCGAAGGCCTGGGGCTCGTGCGACGACGCCCAGCCGGACGATCCTTGGAGATCACCCCGCTGGGCGTCGAGAGATTCTCAGGCCTCGGCATCGACTGCACGTAGGCGCAGGCCAGGGCGTCGAGGTCAGAGTGCGGCGGCCGGAGCAGACCGGGTGCGCGCGACCCTGGCCTCGAGCTGTCGCTGCGCTGCGTCGTATTCGGCGACGAGAGAGTCGACGAGCTCGGCGGTCGAGCGCTGGAGGCCGAGCGCCCCGATGCCCTGACCCGAACCCCAGATGTCCTTCCACGCCTTCGCGCTCGTTCCCGACTCCGGGTCGGTGCCGAAGTCCATCTTCGTCGGATCGGCCTCGGGCAGGTCGTCGGGGTCGAGGCCGGCGGCGACGATCGACCCGCGCAGGTAGTTGCCCTTGACCCCGGTGAAGTAGTTCGAGTAGACGACGTCGTCGGCGGCGGAGTCGACGATCATCTGCCGATACGCGTCGACGACGTTGGCCTCATGGGTCGAGAGGAACGCGGAACCGACGTAGGCGAAGTCCGCTCCGGCCGCGAGCGCGGCGAGGATCGACTGCCCGTGGGCGATGGCCCCGGAGAGCAGCAGCGGGCCGTCGAACCAGCTGCGGATCTCCTGGGTCAGGGCGAAGGGGGAGAGGGCTCCCGCATGGCCGCCGGCACCGGCGGCGACGGCGATGATGCCGTCGGCGCCCTTGTCGATCGCCTTGTGGGCGAAGCGATTGTTGATGACGTCGTGGAGGACGACCCCGCCGTAGGAGTGCACGGCCTCGTTGACCTCCTCCCGGGCGCCGAGGGAGGTGATGACGATGGGCACCTCATGGCGGACGACCTCGGCGAGGTCGGCCTCGAGACGGTTGTTCGAGCGGTGGACGATGAGGTTCGCGGCGAACGGCGCGGCGGGCCGGTCGGGGTGGGCGGCGGTCCAGTTCGCGTTCGACTCCGTGATCTCGTCGAACCAGTCGGCCAGCTGCGCTGCCGGGCGCGCGTTGAGCGTGGGGAAGGCGCCGATGATGCCGGACTGGCATTGGGCGGTGACGAGCTCCGGGCCCGATGCGATGAACATCGGGGAGCCGACGACGGGGAGCCGCAGGCGCAGATCGAGCGTCTCGAACAGGTTCACAATGCCTCCTTGGATGAGCGAACAGCACCACTCTAACTGAACGAATGTTAAATTGCGGCGCGTGTCCGGGAACTGCTCGGATCGCGGACGGTCGACGACCGGGACGCCGACGGCTGCAGGCGCCGACGGCTGCAGCCGCCGACGGCAGCGGGCGCCGACGGCAACGGGCGCGGACGAGATCGCTCTCGTCCGCGCCCGCAGCGCCGTTGTCGGCCTCGGTCACGAGTCCGTGAAGTTCGGCTCCCGCTTCTCGACGAAGGCGGCCATGCCCTCGGTCTGATCGTTCGTCGCGAGGACTGAGTGGAAGAGGCGGCGTTCGTAGCGCAGTCCCTGCTCGAGGGTGGTCTCGAAGGCGACGTTGATCGCCTCCTTGACCATCGCCGAGGCGATGAGCGACTTCGCGGCGATCGTCGCGGCGATCTCGTTCGCCGTGGTGAGCAGGTCCTCGGGGGCCACGACCCGGGCAACGAGACCCGACCGTTCGGCCTCCTCGGCGTCCATCATCCGCCCGGTCAGGCACATGTCCATGGCCTTCGCTTTGCCCACGGCACGGGTGAGACGCTGGGATCCGCCCATGCCCGGAAGCACGCCGAGGTTGATCTCCGGCTGGCCGAACTTCGCTGTGGTCGCGGCGATGAGGATGTCGCCCATCATCGCGAGTTCGCAGCCGCCGCCGAGGGCGTACCCGCCGACAGCGGTGATGACCGGTTTGCGGACGTTCGTCAGCCGCTCCCAGCCGGCGAACCAGTCCGCCCGGTACGCGGTCGCGAAGTCGAGGTCGGCCATCTCCTTGATGTCGGCGCCCGCGGCGAAGGCCTTCTCGCTGCCGGTGATGATGATCGCGCGCACCGCGTCGTCGGCGTCGAAGGCGGTCGCCGCATCGGTGATGTCGGTGAGCACCTGGAGGTTGAGCGCGTTGAGGGCCTTCGGGCGGTCGATCGTGATCGTCGCGACCCCGTCGGCCGTGTTTGTCAGGATCGTGGCAAAGTCGCTCATGAGAACACCTTCTCTGTCTGTTCGGCGGTGAGGATCCCTGCGACGGTGGCGGCATCGACCGCCTCGAGCGTCGCAGGCGACCACTGGGGGTTGCGGTCCTTGTCGATGACCTGGGCGCGGATGCCCTCCTTGAGGTCGGGGCGCCCGGTCATCTCGACGGCGATGCGGTAGTCCTGCTCGAGCACCTCCGGCAGGGTCTTCGTCGCGGCGCTGCGCAGGGCCGCCAGGGTCACCTTCACCGAGGTGGGAGCCTTGGTGAGGATGAGCTCGGCGGCGGCGTTGGCCTCGGGACTGTCATGGGCGGCCAGGGCTGCGACGATCGCCTCGGCGTCGTCGCCCCGGTAGCACTCGTCGATCCAGGCGGCCGCCTCGGCGAGTTCGTTCTCCGGGGGCTCAGCCGCGTAGCGGGCGATGACGGTCTCGAGGTCGCCGCCGGACTCGAGGTCGGTGATGAGGTCGGCGATGTCGTCCTCGGGCACATAGTGGTCGGCCAGGCCCAGGGCGATGGCCGCTCCCGGTCCGACCGCGGTGCCGGTGAGCGCAAGATGGGTGCCCAGTTCGCCGGGGGCGCGGGCGAGCAGGTAGGTGCCGCCGACGTCGGGGAAGAGGCCGATGCCGGTCTCGGGCATGCCGACCTTCGTCGAATCCGTGACGATGCGGTGGGAGCCATGGGCGGAGATGCCCACACCGCCGCCCATCGTGATCCCGTTCATGACGACGACGTAGGGCTTCGGGTATTCGGCGATCGCCGCATTCATCCGGTACTCGCGGTTCCAGAACCGCGCGTTCTCGTCGCTGCCGTCGACGATGTCGGTGTAGACCGCCTTGATGTCGCCGCCGGCACACAGACCACGGTCGCCGCGGCCGGTGACGAGGACGAAGGCGACCCCGTCATCGTCGTACCAGCCGCGCAGGGCGTCGTCGATGCCTGCGACCATGTCGAGGCTGAGCGCGTTGATCAGCTTCGGCCGGTTGAGTTCGATCCGCCCGAGACCACCCGCGTCCGAGGTGAGGATGGTCGAGGTGTCTGTCGTCATATCAGCCCACTCCTGTGCTCTTGCGCGAGATGATCACGCGCATGATCTCATTGGTGCCTTCCAGAATCTGGTGGACCCGCAGGTCACGGACCAGCTTCTCAATCCCATACTCTGTCAGATACCCGTAGCCGCCGTGGAGCTGGAGGGCGCGATTGGCGACGTCGAAGCCGGAGTCGGTGGCGGTGAGCTTGGCCATCGCCGAGAGCAGCGAGGTGTTCGGATCGCCTGCATCGTAGGCGTTCGCGGCACGCCACAGCAGCGAGCGGGCCGCCTCGAGCTTCGTCTGCATCTCGGCGACCTCGAAGCGCAGGGCCTGGAAACCGGTGAGCTCGGTGCCGAAGGCCTGGCGCTCGCCCATGTACTCGATCGCCTTCTCCAGGGCCGACTGTCCGCCGCCGAGCGAGCACGCCCCGATGTTGAGGCGACCGCCGTCGAGGCCGGACATCGCGATCTTGAAGCCCTGCCCGGGTTCGCCGAGCAGGTTCTCCTTCGGCACCCGGACGTTCTCCATGATCACCTGGCGCGTGGGCTGGGCCCGCCAGCCCATCTTCTGCTCGTTGGCACCGAAGCTCAGACCGTCCATGCCCTTCTCGAGGATGAAGGCGGAGATGCCGCGGGCGCCCTCCTGGCCGGTGCGGGCCATGACGAGGTAGGTGTCGGTCGAACCGGCGCCGGAGATGAACTGCTTGACGCCGTTGAGGACGAAGTGGTCGCCGTCCTCGCGGGCCGTGGTGCGCAGCGCCCCGGCATCGGAGCCGGCGTTGGGCTCGGTGAGGCAGTAGCTGCCGAGGTGCTCCATCGAGACGAGGGGGAGGAGGTACTTCTCCCGCTGCTCCTCGTTGCCGTACTTGTCGATCATCCACGCGACCATGTTGTGGATGGAGATGTAGGCGGCCACCGAGGGGCAGCCTGTCGACATCGCCTCGAAGATGAGGGCGGCGTCCATCCGGCCCATCCCGGTGCCCCCGGACTCCTCGCGGACGTAGATGCCGCCCATGCCGAGTTCGGCGCTCTTGCGGATGACGTCGATGGGGAAGTGGTGCTGCTGGTCCCATTCGAGGGCGTGAGGCGCGATCTCGGTGTCGGCGAAGTCGCGGACCATCGCCGAGACGGTCTGCTGCTCCTCGGTGAGGCCGAACGGCAGGGCGGTCGCTGTGCTGCGGGACATGGTTCCTCCAGGCGGGTGGGCGTGGGAATGCACGTGGTCGAGGTGACGGTGGTCACCGTTGGCTCCAGGATACGGAGAATTTACTTGGACGTCCAACTAAATGGGCGATCGGGCCGTTAGGGGAGATCCGGGAGGTGTGTCGGCGAGGTCGGTCGTCCGCCTCGGCGCGTTAGGGGCGTGGCTCGAGGCTGGTGCGCAGCGCTTCGAGGTGGGGGAGGAGTTCGCCGAGGTCGGTGCCGGCGAAGGCGGGAGAGGTGAAGACCTCGTCGTTGAGCGCCGAGGTGGCTCTGGCGGCGAGCTCCCGGCCTGCGTCGGTGAGATCGACGAGTGTCGTGCGGCGATCGTCGGGGTGGCTGCGGCGCTGCACGAGGCCCGCCTTCTCTAGGCGATCGACGGAGTTCGTCGTCGAGGTCGCATGGACTTGGAGGCGCGCGGAGATCTTCGACATCGGCAGGGTGCCGGCGCGCGTGAAGGAGAGGAGGGTGAGGACCTCGTAGCGGGAGAAGGTGAGGGAGAACGGCTTGAGCGCAGAATCGACCATCGCGAGGAAGAGCTGGTGGACGCGCATGACCGAGATGACCGTATTCATGCCGTCGGTCGCCTCATCCCACCCGTGGGCCAGCCACTGCTTCCGAGACTCAACGATGGGATCGACCGCGCTCTTCTCCGCCATTGTCGACAGTGTAGTGAAGTGAGAGGATTGGCGCATGTGCGGCCGACTCAACCTGTCATCCGATCCGGCGGACCTCGCCGATGAGCTCCGACTCGACGTCGTCTCCTACGACTTCACGCCGCGCTACAACGTGCCCCCGGGGGCCGACGTCCCGATCGTCGTCGAGCGCCTCAACGAGGCAGGCGAGTTGACCAGAAGGCTCGAGACCGCGCACTGGGGACTCGTGCCTTCGTGGGCGAAGGATCCGAAGATCGGCTTCAAGGCCTTCAACGCACGCTCCGAGACCGTGCTGGAGAAGCCGATGTTCCGGCAGGCGATCCGGCGCCGGCGCGCTGCCCTGCCGATCCCCGGCTACTACGAGTGGGAGGTCACCGAGGACGGCAAGCAGCCGTGGATGATGTCGGCGGCCGGGCAGGGACCGCTGTTCATGGCCGGTGTCTTCGAGTTCTGGAAGCAGCCCGACGAGCAGTGGCTCGTCTCGACCTCGATCCTCACGATGGCATCGGCGGGACATCTGCGCGAGGTCCACGACCGGATGCCCGTGTTCCTCTCCCGTGAACACATCGACGAGTGGACCGATCCCGCACTGGCCACCGCCGAGGTGCCTCAGCTGCTGTCGGCAACGCTTGATCAGGTCGATCCGGCGTCGGTGACGAAGCACAGAGTGGGCAGGGCCGTGGGCAATGTCCGCAACGATTCCCCTCAGCTCGCCGAACCGGTGGCCTGAGCTTCGCCCGGTACAGGGCGGTAAAGGCCTGTCGCCTGCACGGACAGTCGGTCTCGAGGGTTCGGCGGACTGGTGACGGAGGTCACGTGCCTACGGGCTTGTTCGACTGGTTCGACTTGGTGTAGAGTAGATCGAGCTGCCGGCCCCTCGGGGAGGCGGCGAACGCTTCAGATGGATACGGATCCGGGTGACGTGGAGATGAACTCCGGGTTGCACGCATCGGAAAGACACTGTAGAGTAGACATCCGCTGGTACGGCGGGCCGCAAGGCGAAAAGTGCAAATCTGTGGATGCCCCCACCGAGTGCATGACTTCTGGTTGTGTGTGGTGTGGGTGTGTGTTTGTGGTTTGAGAATCCAATAGCGTGTTTGTTTGAACAATGTGATGCCAGAAATTTTTTCTGGTAAGACAACCAAAAACCCACGACCCTTGGTGGTTGTGGTGGGGTCACTGTCCACCCCCGTGGATAGTTGACTGTCTTGCCGGGATCATCGAAATATTTTTTATGGAGAGTTTGATCCTGGCTCAGGACGAACGCTGGCTGCGTGCTTAACACATGCAAGTCGAACGCTGAAACCCGGTGCTTGCATCGGGTGGATGAGTGGCGAACGGGTGAGTAACACGTGAGTAACCTGCCCCTGACTTCGGGATAAGCCCGGGAAACTGGGTCTAATACCGGATACGACTGTCGGACGCATGTCTGGTGGTGGAAAGTTTTTTCGGTTGGGGATGGGCTCGCGGCCTATCAGTTTGTTGGTGAGGTAATGGCTCACCAAGACGACGACGGGTAGCCGGCCTGAGAGGGCGACCGGCCACACTGGGACTGAGACACGGCCCAGACTCCTACGGGAGGCAGCAGTGGGGAATATTGCACAATGGGGGAAACCCTGATGCAGCGACGCAGCGTGCGGGATGACGGCCTTCGGGTTGTAAACCGCTTTCAGCAGGGAAGAAGCCTCACGGTGACGGTACCTGCAGAAGAAGTACCGGCTAACTACGTGCCAGCAGCCGCGGTAATACGTAGGGTACGAGCGTTGTCCGGAATTATTGGGCGTAAAGAGCTCGTAGGTGGTTGGTCACGTCTGCTGTGGAAACGCAACGCTTAACGTTGCGCGTGCAGTGGGTACGGGCTGACTAGAGTGCAGTAGGGGAGTCTGGAATTCCTGGTGTAGCGGTGAAATGCGCAGATATCAGGAGGAACACCGGTGGCGAAGGCGGGACTCTGGGCTGTAACTGACACTGAGGAGCGAAAGCATGGGGAGCGAACAGGATTAGATACCCTGGTAGTCCATGCCGTAAACGTTGGGCACTAGGTGTGGGGGGCATTCCACGTTCTCCGCGCCGTAGCTAACGCATTAAGTGCCCCGCCTGGGGAGTACGGTCGCAAGGCTAAAACTCAAAGGAATTGACGGGGGCCCGCACAAGCGGCGGAGCATGCGGATTAATTCGATGCAACGCGAAGAACCTTACCAAGGCTTGACATACACCGGACCGGTCTGGAAACAGTCCTTCCCCTTTGGGGCTGGTGTACAGGTGGTGCATGGTTGTCGTCAGCTCGTGTCGTGAGATGTTGGGTTAAGTCCCGCAACGAGCGCAACCCTCGTTCTATGTTGCCAGCACGTGATGGTGGGAACTCATAGGAGACTGCCGGGGTCAACTCGGAGGAAGGTGGGGATGACGTCAAATCATCATGCCCTTTATGTCTTGGGCTTCACGCATGCTACAATGGCTGGTACAGAGAGAGGCGAACCCGTGAGGGCAAGCGAATCCCTTAAAGCCAGTCTCAGTTCGGATCGTAGTCTGCAATTCGACTACGTGAAGTCGGAGTCGCTAGTAATCGCAGATCAGCAACGCTGCGGTGAATACGTTCCCGGGCCTTGTACACACCGCCCGTCAAGTCACGAAAGTCGGTAACACCCGAAGCCGGTGGCCTAACCCCTTGTGGGAGGGGGCCGTCTAAGGTGGGACTGGTGATTGGGACTAAGTCGTAACAAGGTAGCCGTACCGGAAGGTGCGGCTGGATCACCTCCTTTCTAAGGAGCACACCAACATGGTGCCCACCAACGAACCCAGAGCGTGGTTCGGGTGGGTTGCTCAAGGGTGGAACATCACATTCCTCCTCTCGTCCACACAGCGTTCCCAGGCTAGGTGCCTCGGGTGACGGTGAGTGGGATCGAGCGGATAGGACAGGCACGCTGTTGGGTCCTGGAACCACAAAAGTGGTTCCACAGGTCACCAACCCAACCCCGACACAGCCGAGTTCGGCTGCTGTTGGGGGTGGTGTTTGGTAGTGGTTTGAGAATCGTATAGTGGACGCGAGCATCAAGCACCAGCCGTCAAGGCTGGTGTGTAGTGTGATTTTCTTTGAGTCAAAAAATCTTAGTGTGAAAATTTTCGCACACACGAACACCAACCCGGATCGGGTGGTGTGAGTGTGTAAGAGCGCATGGTGGATGCCTTGGCATCAGGAGCCGATGAAGGACGTGGAAATCTGCGATAAGCCTCGGGGAGCCGATAAACGGGCGTTGATCCGAGGATGTCCGAATGGGGAAACCCCGCCACATGTGAGTGTGGTGACCCGCACCTGAATATATAGGGTGTGTGGAGGGAACGCGGGGAAGTGAAACATCTCAGTACCCGTAGGAAGAGAAAATAAGAATGATTCCGGGAGTAGTGGCGAGCGAAACCGGATGAGCCTAAACCGTGTGCGTGTCAAGCGTGCTGGTGTTGCGTACACGGTGTTGTGGGGTGTGTGTGTTCGGTTCAGCATGACCGAGACACTGATGTGTTGCTGCGTGTAGTCGAAGCTGGTGGGAAACAGTACCGGAGTGGGTGAGAGTCCCGTAGACGAAACGCGTGGCCCCAGTGTGACACAGTCTCCCGAGTAGCACGGAACTCGTGGAATTCCGTGTGAATCTGCCAGGACCACCTGGTAAGGCTAAATACTTCCTGATGACCGATAGCGGATCAGTACCGTGAGGGAATGGTGAAAAGTACCCCGGGAGGGGAGTGAAAGAGTACCTGAAACCATGTGCTTACAATCCGTCAGAGCACCCTTGTTGGTGTGATGGCGTGCCTTTTGAAGAATGAGCCTGCGAGTTAGCGGTGCGTGGCGAGGTTAACCCGTGTGGGGTAGCCGTAGCGAAAGCGAGTCCGAACAGGGCGGTTTGAGTCGCGTGTCCTAGACCCGAAGCGGAGTGATCTAGCCATGGGCAGGGTGAAGCAGCAGTAAGATGTTGTGGAGGCCCGCACCCACTTCAGTTGAAAATGGAGGGGATGACCTGTGGTTAGGGGTGAAAGGCCAATCAAACTCTGTGATAGCTGGTTCTCCCCGAAATGCATTTAGGTGCAGCGTTGCGTGGTTCTTGCCGGAGGTAGAGCTACTGGATGGCTGATGGGCCCCACCGGGTTACTGACGTCAACTAAACTCCGAATGCCGGTAAGGTTCAGCGTGGCAGTGAGACAGTGGGGGATAAGCTTCATTGTCGAGAGGGAAACAGCCCAGACCATCAACTAAGGCCCCTAAGCGTGTGCTGAGTGGGAAAGGATGTTCAGTTGCGAAGACAACCAGGAGGTTGGCTTAGAAGCAGCCACCCTTGAAAGAGTGCGTAATAGCTCACTGGTCAAGTGATTGAGCGCCGATAATGTAGCGGGGCTAAGTACACCGCCGAAGTTGTGGCAGCATCACGATACTGTAATGGTGTGATGTTGGGTAGGGGAGCGTCGTGTCGCCAGTGAAGTCGCCGTGTGAACGAGTGGTGGAGGCGTCACGAGTGAGAATGCAGGCATGAGTAGCGAAAGACGGGTGAGAAACCCGTCCACCGGATGACCAAGGGTTCCAGGGCTAGGCTAATCCGCCCTGGGTAAGTCGGGACCTAAGGCGAGGCCGACAGGCGTAGTCGATGGACAACCAGTTGATATTCTGGTACCGACACACAACCGACAATACCAAAACACATGACACTAACTCCCCGATCCCCCGATCGGGTCTTCGGACCTGGTTGTTGGGGTGAGGTGAGGACCTGAGTGTGGAGTCGGTCAGCGTGAGGTGTGACGCAGAAAGGTAGCCAGGCCACGCGATGGTAGTCGTGGTCTAAGGTCGTAGCACGTGGGGGTAGGCAAATCCGTCCCCACAGGAGTGTGAGAGCTGATGGGCGCCCCACAATGGTGGGGTGATCTGGTGATCCTCTGCTGCCGAGAAAAGCATCGACGTGAGGGTGTGTGTTGCCCGTACCCTATAACCGACACAGGTGGTCAGGTAGAGAATACTAAGGTGATCGAGAGAATCGTGGTTAAGGAACTCGGCAAAATGCCCCCGTAACTTCGGGAGAAGGGGGGCCATCCTGGTGAACAACCCTAGCGGTTGGGAGCTGGTGGTGGTCGCAGAGGCCAGAGAGAAGCGACTGTTTATTAAAAACACAGGTCCGTGCGAAGATGTAAGTCGATGTATACGGACTGACGCCTGCCCGGTGCTGGAAGGTTAAGAGGACCCGTTAACCCTTGGGTGAAGCGGAGAATTTAAGCCCCAGTAAACGGCGGTGGTAACTATAACCATCCTAAGGTAGCGAAATTCCTTGTCGGGTAAGTTCCGACCTGCACGAATGGCGTAACGACTTCTCTGCTGTCTCAACCACGAACTCGGCGAAATTGCATTACGAGTAAAGATGCTCGTTACGCGCAGCAGGACGGAAAGACCCCGAGACCTTCACTATAGTTTGGTATTGGTGTTCGGTGTGGTTTGTGTAGGATAGGTGGGAGATGTTGAAGCCTGGTCGCCAGATCGGGTGGAGTCGACAAGTGAAATACCACTCTGACCATTCTGGATTCCTTAACTTCGGACCCTGATCGGGTTCAGGGACAGTGCCTGATGGGTAGTTTAACTGGGGCGGTTGCCTCCTAAAGAGTAACGGAGGCGCCCAAAGGTTCCCTCAGCCTGGTTGGCAATCAGGTGTCGAGTGTAAGTGCACAAGGGAGCTTGACTGTGAGACGGACGTGTCGAGCAGGAGCGAAAGCTGGGACTAGTGACCCGGCCATGGCTTGTGGAAGCGTGGTCGCTCAACGGATAAAAGGTACCTCGGGGATAACAGGCTGATCTTGCCCAAGAGTCCATATCGACGGCATGGTTTGGCACCTCGATGTCGGCTCGTCGCATCCTGGGGCTGGAGTCGGTCCCAAGGGTTGGGCTGTTCGCCCATTAAAGCGGTACGCGAGCTGGGTTTAGAACGTCGTGAGACAGTTCGGTCCCTATCCGCTGCGTGCGTAGGAAATTTGTGGAGGGCTGTCCTTAGTACGAGAGGACCGGGACGGACGAACCTCTGGTGTGCCAGTTGTACCGCCAGGTGCATGGCTGGTTGGCTACGTTCGGGAAGGATAACCGCTGAAAGCATCTAAGCGGGAAGCCTGCTCCGAGATGAGATTTCCATCCCATTTTGTGGGGGGAGGTGCCCAGGAGAACACTGGGTTGATAGGCCGGGTATGGAAGCACTGTAAGGTGTGGAGTTGACTGGTACTAATACGCCGATCACTCACACAACCCTGTTGGGTTGGTGTGTGCGGGAATGACATTCTGAGTTTTTTGATGAGTAACCACATGTTGGTGTTCGCGTTCGCTGTACGGTTCTTGGACCACTACCACACACGGTTCGTGTGTGGTGTGTCTGAAAAGTTTTGCGGTGGTGATAGTGGTGGGGAAACGCCCGGTTAACCGTTCCGATCCCGGTAGCTAAGCCCATGTCATGCTGATGGTACTGCAACTTGGTGGTTGTGGGAGAGTAAGTGACTGCCGCAATATTCGTTGAGGAGGGGATCCTGCCCATGAGGGTAGGGTCCCCTCCTTCTTTGCATTCACGACTTGTTTCGCTCCACAGCCGCCGGCCGCACTGATCACAGCATCAACGTCATGAAAACGCTGTTCGGATCCGGGACATACGTTCCGAAGGGTGCCACCTCGGCGAACCCGGCCTTGCGATAGAACGCTCGAGCAGGAGCGAAGAACTCCATGCTCCCCGTCTCCAGGGAGATCTGCTCGACCCCGCGCGAACGCGCATCCGCGACGACGTGATCCAGCAGCTGCGAAGCGATGCCTCGGCCACGATGCTCAGGAGAGGTGCGCATGCTCTTGAGCTCCTCATGGCGGGGGAGCAGTCGCGCTAGAGCGACGGTGCCGACTACTGTGCTCCCGTCGTAGGCGACCCACAGGCGAACCTCATCAACCTGAAGCGCGGAGAGATCGAGTGCATGCCTGGACTCGGCCGGCGCTGTCGGCGCCATATCGTCGAGATGCTGCTGCAGGAAGTCAGCCAACTGAGGATCATCGAAGTCGGCGGGCACAATCGTCAACATGCACTCATCGAATCCCAGACCGGCCCCACGGTCAACTTCCCGGCCGAGCACCTCACCCCGGCTCTCCGACGCCGTGACAGACCGGTCGTTTTCATGATGTGGAATTCGGACGGCATCTGAGCCATCCAGTCACGAAACGCCCGTAACGTCCATTGCGTCGCAGAGAGTCTGCATGCGCACCTCAACGGTGAGGATCTGAGAAGAGATGGCAATGAGCACTCCTAACCCCGCGGGCACACCGTCCGCGCTCAACGAACACGGCACCAAGCTGGTCCCGATCGCAGCGATCTTCGTGTCATGGCTGCTGGTCGTCTCCGACGGCTACGACCTCATCGTCTACGGCACCGTCCAGACCTCGCTCATCGAAGCCACCGGCTGGGGCCTGACCAACGCCTCGATCGGCACCCTCGGCTCCCTGGCCTTCGTCGGCATGATGATCGGTGCCCTCTTCGGCGGCCGCCTCGGCGATCGCTTCGGACAGAAACGCATGGTCATCTCCTGCACCATCGCCTTCACCGTCCTCAACGCCCTCTGCGGTGCCGTCGACTCACCCGTCCTCTTCGGCATCCTCCGCTTCCTCGCCGGCGTCGGCCTCGGCGGCCTCCTCCCGAGTTCGAACGCCCTCGTCGCCGGCCTCGTCGCCCCACGCTGGCGGGCCACCGTCGCCACCATCATGATGTCCGGCGTCCCCGTCGGCGGAGTTCTCGCCGCCCTCACCGGCCTCATCGTCATCCCCACCCTCGGATGGCGATGGATGTTCTTCCTCACCCTCGTCTCACTCCTCATCATCCCCCTCGCCCTGAAATACCTGCCCTCCCGGGCCGATGAGACCGCCCGTGCCGGCGCCGAGGCGACCGCCAAGCGCTCCCTCTTCGCCGGCCCGTACGCGCTCATCTCCGTCCTCTTCGCGATCGCCGCACTCGCCGTACTCTTCGTGTGGTTCGGACTCGGCACCTGGCTGCCCCGCCTGCTCGAGACCCAAGGCTACGACCTCGGATCCGCGCTGACCTTCACCCTCTCCCTCAACCTCGGTGCGGTCATCGGTTCGATCCTCACCGCCTGGGCGGGCACACGATTCGGCTCACTCGCCGCCGCCTCGGTGGCCACAGCCGCAACGGGAATCGCCATGGTGGTGATGATCTCCGACCAACTGCCCACCACGGTCACCTACCTCCTCCTCGTCGTCGCCGGCATCGGCACCCACGGTTCGCTGTGCCTGATCATTGGGGCTATCAACAACACGTATCCGGCGCAGGACAGGGGCACCGCACTCGGCTGGGCTTTGGGCATGGGCAGGCTCGGCGCGGTCCTCGCCCCGCAGGCCGGCGGTCTGCTCATCGGCACCGCCGCCGGAGTCGCGGCCGTGTACTCGGTCTTCGCCGGGGGAGCGATCATCGCAGCCGTGCTCATGGTCGCCCTCATCCTCGTCATCCGCCGTGCCGCACTCGGCACCGGCGACGAGGCGGTCGACTCGGACGCGTCGAAGGTCCCGACAGCCTGATCGCCGAGGCGGTCTCGCCGTCGATCCGCGCACCGTGACCCCAACACCACCCCGAAGCTCACCACCACCCCAGAACAAGGAGCAACCATGAAGAAGATCGCCCTCGAAGAGCACTTCGGCGCCACCGACCCGAACATCGTCCAGCAGTCGGAAGAGCACTTCACCCCGCAGGCCTGGCCCGGCCGCCGCGCCGAGCTGCTCGACATCCACGAGGCGCGGCTGAAGCAGATGGACGAACTCGAGATCGAGAAGGTCATCCTCTCCCTGCTGGCCCCCGGCATCCAATCGCTGTACGACCGCACGCAGGCCGTCGACTGGGCGCAGAGGCTCAACGACTACGCCGCCGACCAGGTCGGGGCGAACCCCGACCGGTTCGAATCCTTCGCCGCCCTGCCTATGCAGGATCCGGACCGCGCCACCGAGGAGCTCGAACGCTCCGTCAACGACCTGGGCCTCGTCGGCGCCCTCATCAACGGCTTCTCCCAAGTCGACGACGAGGACACCGTCGTCTACCTCGACGATCCCCGCTACGCGGAGTTCTGGGCCACCGTCGCCGAACTCGACGTCCCCGTCTACCTCCACCCGCGCGACCCGCTCGCCTCGAAGAGCCCTCAGTACGACGGGCACCCGTGGCTGTACGGATCATCGTGGGCGTTCTCCGTCGAAACCGGCACCCACGCGCTGCGGCTCATGGGATCCGGCCTCTTCGACCGCCACCCCAATCTCACGATCATCCTCGGCCACCTCGGCGAGCTTCTGCCGTACAACATCTGGCGCACTGACCACCGTCTCGCCGTCGCCCCACGCGGACTCGACGTCGAACACTCCTTCGGGCACTACCTGCGCACGAACTTCTACCTCACCACCAGCGGAAACTTCCGCACGCCGACCCTGCTCAATGCGATCCAGGAGGTCGGTGCGGATCGGATCATGTTCTCCGCCGACTACCCGTTCGAGTCGATGGAGGAAGCGGCGACATGGTTCGACCGGGTCGAACTCAACGACCGTGACAAGCACAAGATCGCCGCCGGCAACGCGCAGCGGCTCTTCGGACTCAGTCCGGTCGAGGCGCGTGCTCCTCGATCTCCGCAGTACACCGGGCGATAGCCTCATGCGTGCGCGTCGCCGAGAGCACGGCGGCGCCCACGCTCGGGGTCGCCACGCTCAGGGCGACCGGCTCGACCGACTGGAACCGGCCGAGCGAGAAGCCCAGGGCATCGACCCCGCGCTCGATGAGGCCTGAGACCTGGGCGTATCCGTCGAAGCGCACCTGCTCCATCATCCGCATGAAGTCCGCGGCCGTCGGAAAATGCCGGCGCAGCGGTGAGGCCGGGTCGCGCTGCTGGTTGTAGAAGACCCGGATGAGCCATTCGTCGGGCAGCTGTGCGAGCAGCGTGAGCCCACCCGCAGTCGTCGCCGCAGGCAGGACCGCATTCTCCCGACTCCCGACGTACGGTTCGGTGCTGCCGGCGATCGAGATGACGATGCGGACGCTGGTTCCGGTGCGCACCATGAGGTTGCACGTCTCACCGATCTCCTCGACGAGCCGCCGCAGTGGCTCGCGCGCGTTCTCCTGCAGCGCATGGAACTCATCGCTGACCCGCAGCGGCGCGGTGACGGCAGGTCCGACCGTGTAGCGCCGATCATCGAGCTGGACGGCGAAGTCACGGTAGACGAGCATCTGCAGGATCCGGTGGCACGTCGACGGCGACAGATCCGTGCGCGCGGTGATCTCCTGCAGAGGCAGCGGCGCGGAATCGCGGAGGATTTTCACGATGAGCAGCGCACGATCGATCGACTGGATGAACGTGTTCGGAAGCGCACGGAAGTCGAGGTTCTCCATCGTCGATTCCATCCGGTGTCGGTCCCCTCAGCGGTTGGCCGCTCGTGCAGTGTGCCCTCCAGCCTAGAGTCGAATAGGCCCGAAACACAGAGCCGATCGCGTCTTGATCGAGACGCAGAGTGAATGAATCGCCGAGGCGGTCCCGTGGATCTCAGTGCAGTGCTGAAGCGGTCTCCGGCTCGGTGGGATGCGGCGATGCAACAGTTTGCAGCAATACGAGTTGTTGTCATTCTCGTCATCTTCGATAGCGTGGTGAGCACACATCAACGGAAGGTCCAGCTCATGCTCACCCGACTGCACGATGTTCTGCGTCTGCGGACGAACCCGATCATCTTCTTCTCCTCGGCGGCCGTGATCACCCTCTTCGTCCTCGGCACGATCCTCTTCACCGACGCCCTCGACACCGGGGTCTCCGCGGCCTCGGACTGGCTGCTGCGCAACCTCGGATGGTTCTACATCCTCGGCGTCACCGCCTTCCTCGTCTTCCTCATCTACATCGCCGCCTCTCGGTACGGGCGGGCGAAACTCGGTCCCGACGACGAACCTCCGGAGCATTCCAACGGTGCCTGGTTCGCGATGCTCTTCGCTGCCGGGATCGGGTCGATCCTGATGTTCTGGGGTGTCGCCGAACCGGTCAGCCACCTCGGCGATCCGCCGCGGGCAAGCACCGGCATCGAACCGGGCACCGTCGAGGCGGCAGTCGACGCGATGAACTTCACCTATTACCACTTCACCCTGCACACGTGGACGATCTTCACGCTGCCGGCGCTGTGCTTCGCCTACTTCATCCACAAACGGAACCTGCCGCCGCGGGTGAGTTCGATCTTCCAGCCCATTCTCGGCGAGAGGATCCATGGTCCCATCGGCAAGACTATCGACGTCGTCGCGATCATCGGCACGGTCTTCGGCGTCGCGGTCTCGATCGGGCTCGGGACGCTGCAGATCAACGGTGGGCTCGCTCAGCTCTTCGGCATTCCGGAAAGCGCGCTGTGGCAGCTCATCATCATCGGCGTCGTCTGCGGACTCGCGACGATCTCGGTGTCCCTGGGCCTGGACAAGGGTATCAAGGTCCTGTCGAACATCAATATCGTCGTCGCGATCCTGCTGCTCATCTTCATCATCGTTCTCGGACCGACGCTGTTCATGGCGCGCGGGATCTTCGAATCGCTGGGCACCTACATCCAACAGCTGCCGCAGCTCGCCCTGTGGAACGACACTTTCGCCGACACCGGCTGGCAGAGCAGCTGGACGGTCTTCTACTGGGCATGGACGATCACGTGGTCTCCGTTCGTCGGCATCTTCATCGCCCGCATCTCGCGGGGACGTACTATCCGCCAATTCGTGATCGGCGTGCTCGCGATCCCCTCGGCGTTCTCAGTCGTCTGGTTCGGCGTATTCGGCTACGCGTCCTTCGACATCGAATTCAACCAGGGAGGAGGACTCGTCGATCGCGTCGTCAACCAGGGTGACATCCCCGGAGCGCTGTTCGCCTTCCTCGAGAACTATCCGCTGGCAGGACCGGTCTCGACGGTGGCGATCCTCCTCGTCGTCATCTTCTTCGTTACGTCCGTCGACTCGGCTGCGCTCGTCGTCGACACTATGAACAACGGGCACGAGGACTTCAACCCGCTGCCGCAGCGGATCTTCTGGGCGCTCGCGATCGCCGTGGTCACCGCAACCCTGCTCGTCTTCTCCGGCACCGGTGGCCTCGAAGCGCTGCAGTCGACGATCATCCTCGTCGGACTGCCTTTCTTCGTCATCGCCTACTTCCAGATCTATGCACTCATGCGCGCGCTTCGCGAAGATGCAGGGGAGCTGCCAAGGGTGCGGATGAGACGGTGGAAGAAGGTGCTCCCGCCCGAGGAGGTCGAACGCCGCGAGGACGCGGGCGATGAGTTCAACGACGAGTACGACGACTCGGTCGAAACCGTCGTCGCGCCCGAACCCGTAGAACCTGCACCGGAGTTCCGGGACCCATATGTCGACGAGTCTGCGAAGCGCAGTGCCCGGTCGAAGCGGCAGAGCACATTGGCCAGTCGCACCGGGAGCAAAGCCCGACCGAAGGGGGAGTCGGGTTGAGGCGGGTCCGGCATGCCCCAGGAATAATGGAGGCACGCAATTCGGAAGCACAGAAGATTCGGGTGCGGAAGCGCTAGGCTCGGTTCCCACCGGGATTGGGCCATGTTCGAAGCCTGCACGACGAGGTTCCGGAAGGGAGCTCTCGATGGACATCGGCGAAGTGTTATCGGCCGGCGGAGAACTGCTGGGCTGGTGGTTCGAGACGTTCAAGTCCTCGGAAGAGACGCTCGAGACTGAAGACGGTGCCGATTCCGAAGACGGAACCGAGCCCAATGGCCCTGAACCCGACGGTCCCGACGACCAGGGTGGCCCCGAGGCGGAGTGACCGCAGCACAGCAGAGGGCCGGCCGCTCACCTCACTGGTGAACGACCGGCCCCGCGACGCGAACAGCACGTGGGCGGTCACCGACCGCCTGCGCAGCCACAGCCTCGGCGATCAGCGGGACATCACTGCCCGGACTTGATCATCTCCGCGAGCTTCTCACCCATCATCATCACGGTGATGTTCGGGTTGACGGTGGTGATCTCCGGCATCGCCGAGGCGTCGACGACGCGCAGACGGTTGACGCCCTTGACCCGCAGCTGCGGATCGAGCGGCGCCGAGACGTCGTCGGCCGCACCCATCTTCGCCGTGCCCACCGGGTGGTAGACGGTGTTGTGGGTGCGCACGATGTAGTCCTCGAGCTCCCCATCAGTCTGCGCCTCGGTGCCGGGGAACAGCTCACGACCGGCCCACTCGGACATCGCATCCTGCGAGACGATCTCCCGGGCCTTGCGGATGCCGGCGATCATCACGCGCATGTCGTGACCGTCGGGATCGGTGAAGTAGCGCGGATCGACGAGCGGCTTGTCACGGAAGTCGCACGAACGCAACCGCACCGTGCCGCGCGAGCGCGCATGCGTGACGTTCGGGGTGAGGCAGAACGTGTTCTCCGAGGTCGGGTAGCCCTGACGCACCGTGTGCATGTCGAAGGGCACCGAACCGTAGTGCATCATGAGGTCCGGACGATCGAGTCCATCCTCGGTGGGGGAGAAGATGCCGATCTCCCACCACTGCGTCGAGTCCTCGACCATCGGCTTCTTCGCCTCCCACGAGATCACTCCCTCGGGGTGGTCCTGGAGGTTCTCACCGACTCCCGGCGCGTCGACACGGGTCTCGATGCCCACCTCGGCGAGGTGGTCTGCCGGACCGATGCCCGAGAGCATGAGCAGCTGCGGGGTGTTGATCGCACCGGCGGAGACGATGACCTCCTTCTTCGCCTCGATCCGGTGGGTCTTGCCGAAGGCGTTGTTGACCACGAGGACGCCGGTGGCGTTGTTCTCGTCGTCGAACTCGATCTCCTTGGCCTGGGTGTCGGTGAGGATCGTGAGGTTCTCACGGTCGAGGATCGGGTGGAGGTAGGACACCGAGGAGGACGACCGGGTGCCGTCGTCCTTGCGGTTGACCTGGAAGAAGTTCGCCCCGTTGATGACGGTCTCGCCCTCGTTGAACTGCACCTTCGGGATGCCGGCCTGCTCGCACGCCTCGAGGAGCGCGATGCCGCAGGGATCGACCGGGGGCACGTTCATCAGACGCACCGGGCCGTCATGGCCGTGGTGGTCGCCGGGCAGCTCATTGTTCTCGAGCTTCCTGTACAGGCCGAAGGTGTCCTTCGAGCCCCAGCCGGTGGCCCCGTACTTCGTCTCCCACTCGTCGAGGTCCTCCTTCGGCGCCCAGAAGGCGATGCACGAGTTGTGCGAGGAGCACCCGCCGAGGACCTTCGCCCGCGCGTGGCGCATGAACGAGTTGCCGTGCTCCTGCTTCTCGATCGGGTAGTCCCAGTCGAACCCGGATTCGAGGAGCTCCATCCACCTGTTGAGGCGGAGGATGACGTCCTCGTCGACGTCGGTGGGACCGGCCTCGAGCAGGCCGACGGTGACGCTGGGGTCCTCGCTCAGGCGAGCGGCGACCGCGGCTCCGGCCGATCCGCCTCCGACGACGACGTAGTCAAAGCTGTGCGTGGTATCCACGGGGACTCTCCTCATTCGCTCTCGGTGTGCACGGGGAACCAGCCGGTGACGGCGGGCTCGAGGTTGTGGTAGATGTGCTTGGCCTCCTGGTACTCGGCCATGCCGGTGGGTCCGAGCTCACGCCCGAACCCGGACTGTTTGAAACCGCCCCATTCGGCCTGCGGCAGGTACGGGTGGAAGTCGTTGATCCAGATCGTGCCGTGGCGCAGCTTCGCCGCGACCTCCTGGCACTTGCCCGCATCCTGCGTCCACACGGCGCCGGCGAGACCGTAGATGGTGTCGTTGGCCGTGTCGACCGCCTCGTCGACGGAGGAGAAGGTCTCGACCGTGACGACGGGACCGAACGCCTCATCGGAGACCACGGACATGCCGCGTTCGACCTGGTCGAGCACGGTGGGCAGGTAGTAGTAGCCGTTCTCGAGGTCGCCCTCGCCCCACTTGCCGCCGCAGCGCACACGGGCACCTTCGGCCACGCCCTTCTCCACGTACTTCGTCACCTTGTCGCGGTGGGCGGCGGAGATGAGCGGTCCGGTTTCGGCGTCGGGATCGAAGGGCCCGCCGAGGCGGATCTGGGAGGCCCGTTCGACGAGCTTGTCGACGAACTCCTCGGCGATCGACTCCTCGACGATGAGACGGGCACCGGCCGAGCACACCTGGCCGGAGTGGACGAACGCGCCGTTGAGCGCATTGTCGAGGGCCGCATCGAGGTCGGCGTCGGCGAACACGACGTTGGGATTCTTGCCGCCGAGCTCGAGCGCGACCTTCTTCACGGTCGCGGCGGCGTTGGCGGCGAGGAGACGTCCGGTGATGAGGCCGCCGGTGAAGGAGACCATGTCGACGTCCTCGCTCGTCGACAGTGGGGCGCCGGCATCGGCACCCGCGCCGAGGATCAGGTTGCCGACTCCGGCGGGCAGCCCGAGCTCCTCCATGACCTGCATCGTCATGATCGCGGTGTGCGGGGTGAGTTCGGCCGGCTTCAGGACGAAGGTGTTGCCCGCAGCCAGACACGGGGCGATCTTCCACGCGGCCTGCAGCAGCGGGTAGTTCCACGGGGTGATGAGCGCGCACACGCCGACGGGTTCGTACGAGATGCGGCTGACGACGGCGTCGGAGCCGGCGTCGACGATACGACCGGCGTCGTTGGCAGCGAGCTTGCCGAAGTAGTCGAAGCAGTTGGCGATGTCGTCCATGTCGATGCGCGACTCGATGATCCGCTTGCCGGTGTCCAGCGACTCGGCGACGGCGAACTCCTCCTTGCGCTCGCGCAGCACGGAGGCGAAGCGGAGCAGGAAGTCACCGCGTTCGCTGGCGGGCACGCTCGACCAGACGCCGGAGTCGAAGGCGCGGCGGGCCGCGGCGATCGCGAGCTCGGTGTCGGCGGGGCTGGCTTCGTCGACGACGGCGACGAGAGTGTCATCGGCAGGATTGCGGATCTCACGGGTGCGGCCGTCCTGGGCCGAGACCCACTGTCCATCGATGAAGAGTGTGTTGGGCACGATGTCTCCTATTCCTGGTGCGATCGTTCGGATGCGTTCGTGTGGTCAGCGATCATAGCCGCCGGCACGATGCGCCGACAGGTGGGCTGAAGGTGGTGGAGAGGAATCCGTCGACGGTGACGGAGATTTCGCCGAGGCGGTTGCGAATCCCCGATGCAGAAGCAGGTTGACGACATCTGTCGTTTCTGCGGCCATGAAAACCCCACTGACTGCGTGTGCATGGGTGGTCGCCCCGGAAGACGAGGCTCTCTGATCGGTTCGCGACGAGTCTAACAGAGCGATCGGAGCGGACTCCGAGGTGGGAATGGCTGTGATCCGAGGGTGGGGGAGCGGGCGATCCGAGTGCGCGGATGCAGGTGAGGACGTGTCCCCGCCCACAAGGTGCCTGACGCGAGTGTGGACTAGAATGGTGCGGAATCATTGAAAAGTCTTTATAGGGAGAATCGTGGCCCAAGGGGATTCGCGAGACAGCCAGCACAACCGCCGACAGGACTCGTCGTCCTCGCGCGGGCCACGACATTCCGACCGCCGAGGCGGCTACCAGGGCCAGCGTCGCAACGACGATGACCGCCGTGGTGGCTACCAGGGCAACCGCCGTGACGATGACCGCCGTGGTGGCTACCAGGGCAACCGCCGTGACGATGACCGTCAGGGTGGTTACCGCGGCAACCGCGGCAACGATGACCGCCGGGATGGCTTCGGCGGGGACCGTCGCAACGACGGTGAGCGCCGTGGTGGGTATCAGGGCAATCGCCGTGATGACGACCGCCGAGGTGGCTACCAGGGCCAGCGCCGGGATGATGACCGCCGAGGCGGCTTCAGCGGGGACCGTCGCAACGACGGTGAGCGTCGTGGCGGGTACCAGGGCAATCGTCGTGACGATGACCGCCAGGGTGGTTACCGCGGCAACCGCGGCAACGACGACCGCCGAGATGGCTACCAGGGCCAGCGTCGTGATGATGATCGTCGGGGTGGGTTCGGCGGAGATCGCCGCAACAACGATGATCGCCGTGGCGGTTACCAGGGCAATCGCCGAGATGACAACCGGCAGGGCGGCTACCGCGGGAACCGTAACGACGGCGAACGCCGAGGTGGCTATCAGGGCAACCGTCGCGACGATGACCGTCGCGGTGGTTACCAGGGCAATCGCCGTGACGACGATCGTCAGGGCGGTTACCGCGGAAACCGCGGCGACGATGACCGCAGGGGCGGCTATCGCAGCGACCGTCGTGGCGACGATCGCCGGGACGGCTACCAGGGCAGACGCGGCAGCGATCGCGGCGGCTACGGCCGCAACAACAACGACCGTCGCGCCTCCCGCGCGACCGACACGGGCGACTACGCACGCGAGCAGCGCGCTCGCCGCCCCCGCCTCCAGGAACCCGAGATCCCCGAGGACATCACCGGCAAGGAACTCGACAAGGAGATCCGTGGCCAGCTGCGCTCTCTCGACAAGGAGAACGCCGAGACCGTCGCCAAGCACCTCGTCGCGACCGGTGGCTTCCTCGACGTCGACCCCGAACGCGCCTACGAACACGCGAAGGCCGCAATGGCCCGCGCCGGCCGCGTCGGACTCGTCCGTGAAGCGCTCGGCATCGCGGCCTACCACGTCGAGAAGTACGACGAAGCCGTCCGCGAACTGCGCACGCATCGCCGCATCTCCGGGTCGAACGAGAACATCGCCCTCATCGCCGACGCCGAACGCGGCCGCGGCAAGCCGGAGAAGGCCCTCGAACTGCTCGAATGGGCCAAGGAAGCCGAACTCGACAATGACACTCGCACCGAGCTCGTCATCGTCGCCGCCGGCGCCAAGTCCGACCTCGGCGACATCGATGCAGCCCGCGCGCTCATCGAGGCCGAGGACTTCACTCAGCGTCCGAGCGGTGCGCTCGTCCGCCTGATGTCCGCCTACGCCGAGGTGCTGCGCCTCCACGGTGAGACTGAACTCGCCGACAAGTACGAAGAGCTGTCCCGCCGCACCGCGAAGGCCACGGGAACCCTGTTCGGCGACGAAGAGCCCGACCCGAACTTCGGCGTCGAGATCGAGACCATCGAGGAGATCCCCGACGAGGATCTCCAGGGCGGAGACGACGCAGACGCTGACTCGAACGGTGACTCTGACTCGAACACCGACGCCGACGCCGATGTAGAGGCTGACGCGCATGCCGACGCCGACGCAGACGAAGACGTGGCAGCGGATGACTTCGCGTCGAACGGCACGGCGTCGAACGGCACGGTGTCGGACGAGACCCCGTCGACCGACGAGAGCGCGCTGAACGCCGATGCCGGGCAGACCGGCTCGACGGACGACGAAGCTCCGACCTCGACAGGTGAGGAGGCCAGCGCGGAATCCGCTGCCGACGACTCAGCACCTGCAGCCGAGGCGGATGCTCCGACCTCTACAGCGCCCTCCTCGAAGACGCATGTCTCCGAGAAGGAGCTGAAGAAGGTCAAGGTCTCCGACGACGAGATCGAAGCAGAGCTTGACGAGCTCCTCGCCGAAGCGGACGCCGCCGACTCTGCTGAAACGCAGATCGCCTCCGATGCGACCGACGGTGACGCGAACGCCGACGCCGTCGAAGCGCCGAACGCCGGCGACGAGGCAGATGCGACACCGGCCGACGACACTGCGACCGACGCCGACGACACCGCGACCGACGAGCCGGAGGGATCGGACTCGGCGAACGGAGATCGGTGACCGAGGCCGCTGAGCACGCCCGAGACCACGGCGTCCCCGCGGGGACGCCGATCGACGGCGTGCTCTTCGACCTCGACGGCGTCGTCTACCACGGCCCCGAGGCCATCCCCGGCGCGGTCACCGGCATCACCGGACTCCACGACCGCGGCATCCCCGTCGGCTATGTGACGAACAACGCGACCCGCACCGCCGAGGTCGTCGCCGCCCACATCTCCGACCTCGGCATCCCCACCGCCCCCACCGATGTCATCACCTCACCCCAGGTCCTCGCGGCCCGCCTCAGCGAGGAGTACGGCGCGGGTGCGAAGATCCTGCTCGTCGGCACGACCGGACTCTCCGAGGCGCTCACCCAAGCGGGCCTGACGATCGTCGACTCCCTCGAGGACACTCCCGCCGCCCTTGCGCAGGGACTCGACCCGCACATCGACTACGCCGGCATCGTCCGCGCCGCCGAAGCGATCACCACCGGCCTCGACTGGTGGGCGACGAACCCCGACTTCTCGATGGTCGGCCGGGCGAGCAGAGTTCCCGGCAACGGCGCCTTCCTCGACATGCTCTCCCGTCTCACCGACCGAACTCCGCGCATCGTCGGCAAACCCTCCCCGGACGTCATGACCCACGCCGGGAAGCGGCTCGGCGCCGCCCGCCCGCTCATGGTCGGCGACCGCCTCGACACCGACATCGAAGGCGGCAACCGGGCCGGCTTCGACACCGCCCTCGTCCTCACCGGCGTCCACGATCTCCACGACGCCCTGGCCGCCGATCCGATCCGCCGGCCCACGTTCATCCTGCCGACGCTTGACGACCTGCCGCGCGTGCTCGACTCCGCGAAAGCGCGGCCGCAGGACGCAGAAGGACACGGCGTGGAGCTCGCCCCCGCCTCCGGCGGCAGGGAGCTCCACCTCGCCGAGGCGGCACTCACCGACCCGGCTGCGATCGAAGGCGCGCTGCGTCTGGCCTGGCAGGCGATCGACGCCGGTGAGAGCATTGAGCCGGGAAACCTGCCGAGGAGGATCGATGACTGAGACCCCTGCCCCGACACCGGGAAGCGCCAACAAGGACGTCCCCGCCGAGGCGTGGAAGCGTGATCTCGCGGCCGCCGCCGAGGCCCCGGCCGCCGACCGGCACACCGCGATCTCCGCCCTCCTCGACGACCTCGACACCCAGGTGGGTTCTCTGTGAGCCACCCCGGCCCGACCCCTCCTGGGCAGCCTGATTCCGGCCAGCCCGACCCCGGCCGACCCGAACTCGACGACGCCCCACCACAGGGACCCCAGCCCCGCACCCGCCTCGACCGTGCCCTCGTCGACCGCGGCCTGCTGCCCTCCCGCTCCCGCGCCGCCCGTGAGATCGCCGCCGGCCGCGTGAGCGTCAACGGCACCACAGTGGTCAAACCCGCCGTCGAGGTCACCGCCGCAGACACCCTCACCGTCGACGACCCGGACCCGTGGGTCGCCCGCAGCGCCCACAAACTCCTCGGCGCCCTCACCGACTTCGGCATCGACCGCCTCGACGGGCTCACCGCCCTCGACGCCGGCGCCTCGACCGGCGGATTCACCCAGGTCCTTCTCAGCCGCGGCGTCGCCGAGGTCTGGGCCGTCGACGTCGGCCACGACCAGCTCGCCGAGACCCTGCGCACCGACGCCCGCGTCCACGTCCGCGAAGGCCTCAACCTCCGGGCCCTCTCAGGCTCCGATGTGCCCGCCCACGGCGTCGACCTCGTCGTCGCCGACGTCTCCTTCATCTCCCTGCGCCTCCTCCTCGAACCCCTCCTGGCCACCGTCCGCCCCGGCGGCGAACTCCTCCTCATGGTCAAACCCCAGTTCGAACTCGCCCGCTCCGTCCTCGACAAGCACGGCGTCGTCACGAAGCCCGCCGACCGCCGCCGCGCGATCGCCTCCGTCCTCGACGCGATCGAGACGACAGGGGCCCGCGTCACCGACATCGCCGCCTCGGCGCTTCCCGGACCCAGCGGAAACCGGGAGTACTTCCTGCGTGTTCGACCCGAATCCACCCCACCTGCGTCCGATAGGCTCGATACGGCGGCGGTCCGCGCCCGCCTCGAGGAGATCATGGAAGGAGAGTCGTGAGCCGGTACATCATGGTGCTGCTCCACCCGCAGCGCGAGGACTCCGCGGTCGCCGCGGTGCAGGTGTGGAAGGCCCTCCTCGACGACGGCATCACCCCCGTCGTCCTCGACGAGGAGATCCTCGACGTCGCCTCCCGCAGCTCCTACCCGGACGTCCACCAGGACCTCCTCTCCCGCTGCGTCATCATCAGCGCCAGCCAGCTCGCGACGTGGAAGTCCAAGTGCGAACTCGTCATCGTCCTCGGCGGCGACGGCACGATCCTGCGCGCCGCCGAACGCTTCCACGGCTCCGGGGTCCCGCTCATGGGCATCAACCTCGGCCACGTCGGATTCCTCGCCGAAAGCGAGAAGGAGGACCTCGCCGAGGCGGTCCACCGTGCCTCCGAACGCGACTACCTCGTAGAGGAGCGGCTCGCCCTCGACGTCAGCGTCTGGCATGAGGGCGAGCAGATCTACTCGGCCTGGGCGCTCAACGAGGCGACCGTCGAGAAGACCTCGAAGTCACGGATGATCGACGTCGTCCTCGGCGTCGACTCCCGCCCCGTCTCCGCATTCGGCTGCGACGGCGTCATCCTCGCCACCCCCACCGGGTCGACCGCATACTCGTTCTCCGCCGGCGGACCCATCGTGTGGCCCGAGGTCGAAGCGCTCCTCCTCGTCCCGATCTCCGCCCACGCGCTGTTCACCGAACCGCTCGTGGTCAACCCGAACTCCCGCCTCGGCGTGGAGATCACCCCATCGAACCCCGACTTCGCCGCCGTCCTCTGGTGCGACGGCCGCCGGGCCCTCGAACTGCCCGCCGGGGCCCGGGTCGAAGCCAAGCGCTCGGAATCCCCGATCAAGCTCGCCCGCCTCCACACCGGTCCCTTCACCGACCGCCTCGTCGCGAAGTTCCGCCTCCCCGTCTCCGGGTGGCGGGGACCGATCGAAGGAGGCTGAATGATCTCCGAACTGCGCATCTCCCACCTCGGCGTCATCGCCGCAGCCGAGGTCGAACTCGCCCCCGGATTCACCGTCGTCACCGGTGAGACCGGTGCCGGCAAGACGATGTTCGTCTCCGCCCTCAGCCTGCTCATGGGGGAGAAGGTCGGTGCCGGGGTCGTCCGCACGGGCGCGGAGAAGGCCGAGGTCGAAGGCATCTTCACCGAGGTGCCCGAACCCGTGCAGACCCGCATCGAAGAGGCCGGGGGCAGCGCCGAGGACGAGGCGATCATCTCCCGCACCGTCGCCAGCAAAGGCCGGGCGCGGGCGACCGCCGGCGGCCGGACCGTGCCCATCGGTGTGCTTGCCGAGATCGCCGATGACCTCATCACCCTCCACGGCCAGTCCGAACAGCTCCGACTCAAGGGCCAGACCGCGCAGCGCCGCCTCCTCGACGCAGCCGGAGGACCGGCCCTCGCCGACGCCGCCGAGGCATACCGGACCGCGTTCGGGCACTGGCGGGAGACCGAGGCCCGCGTCCAGCGCATCAAGGACTCCACCGCGGCCAGGCGCGAACGCATCCTCTGGCTCCAGGGCTGCCTCGACGCGATCGACACAGTCCGCCCCCAACCCGGCGAGGACGAGGCACTCACCGCCCTGGCCGCGAAGCTCGGTGCCGCCGCCGACATCACCCGCGCCGTCGGCGGCGCCCACGACCTCCTGCTGGGCTCCGAACTCGATGAGACCGGTGCCGCCGTCGACCGGGTCCACGAGGCGATCAGCGCACTCACCGACGTCGAGAGCTCCGACCCCGAACTCGTCCGCATCCGCGAGGGCCTCTCCGACACGGTGCTGCGCCTCTCCGACGCCGCAGCGGAGCTCAGCTCCTACCTCTCCGGCTTCGACGAACTGGGGGAGACCTCGCTCGAGGAGACCGAAGCCCGCCGTGCCGAACTCGGCACGCTCGCCCCCTACGGGGACACCGTCGCCGAGGTCCTCGACTTCGAGACCCGCGCGGCCGCCGAACTCACCGAACTCGAAACCGAGGACCGCGACCTCGACCAGCTCGACGCCGAACTCGCCGCCGCCGAGGCGGCCATGCGGGAGACCGGGGGCGCCCTCAGTGAGGCCCGCCGGGCGACCGCGGAGACGTTCTCCGCTGCGGTGAGCGAGGAGCTCACGGCCCTGTCGATGCCCAAGGCGCAGGTGCGCTTCGAGATCACCGACCGCGAACCCACGATCCACGGCCTCGACGACATCCGCCTCACCTTCGCCCCGCACGACTCCTCACGCGGCGACGACATCGGCAAGGTCGCCTCCGGCGGTGAGCTCTCCCGCGTCATGCTCGCCATCGAGGTCGTCCGCGCCGCCGAGGACGGAGTGCCCACGTACGTCTTCGACGAGGTCGACGCCGGGGTGGGCGGACGGGCCGCAGTCGAGATCGGCCGCCGGCTCGCGAAACTCGCCCGCCACGCCCAGGTCATCGTCGTCACCCACCTCCCGCAGGTCGCCGCGTGGGCGGACACGCATGTGACGATCGTCAAGGACGACGACGCAGAGACCGTGCGCTCAGGGGTGCGGGAACTCAGCGAGGACGAACGCGTCGTCGAGCTCTCCCGCATGCTCGCCGGGATGGAGGACTCCGCCTCGGCGAAGGCCCACGCAGCCGAACTCCTCGACTCCGCGCGGCAGGTCAAAGCCGGGTCCGTCGCGGCCTCATGAGAGAATAGGCGAACCATGAAAGCGCGCAGACTACGGGAGAACCCCCCTGTCCCGACCCGGTCCGATGCGGCCCCGGCCAAGCTCGACCGACGGACGAAGGACCTCACGAAGCGCTTGGCCCCCGGTGACATCGCGATCATCAAGCACTCCGACATCGACCGCGTCTCCGCCGAGGCGCTCGTCGCGTGCCGCCCCGTCGCCGTGATCAACGCGGACAAGTCGATCTCCGGCCGCTACCCGAACCTGGGCCCCGGGATCATCGTCGACGCGGGAATCCCGCTCATCGACGCCACCGGGGCCGAGATCTTCGACACGGTGGCAGAAGGCGACGAGATCAGCATCGAATCCGGCACCGTCTACCGGAACGGCACCGAGGTGGCCTCCGGCGTCTTCCAGACCCCGGAGACCATCGCCGAGGACATGCACGAAGCCGAAGCCGGCATGAACTCCGTGCTCGTCGACTTCGTCGACAACACCATCGAGTACATCCGCAAGGACTCCGACCTCCTCTCCGCCGAACTCGTCGTCCCCGAGGTGCGCACCGACTTCAGCGGCCGCCACGCCCTCATCGTCGTCCGCGGCTACCACTACAAAGAGGACCTCGCGATCCTCGCCTCCTACATCCGGGAGTACCGGCCCCTGCTCATCGGCGTCGACGGCGGTGCCGATGCGATCCTCGAAGCCGGCTACAAACCCGACATGATCGTCGGCGACATGGACTCCGTCTCCGACTCGGCGCTGACCTCCGGGGCCGAGATCGTCGTCCACGCCTACCGTGACGGCCACGCCCCGGGCACCGAACGGGTCCAGGCCCTCGGCGTCGACTGCGTGGCCTTCGCCGCCTCCGGCACGAGCGAGGACATCGCGATGCTGCTCGCCGACGACAAGGGCGCGGACCTCATCGTCGCCGTCGGCACCCACGACACCCTCATGGAGTTCCTCGACAAGGGACGCAAGGGCATGGCCTCGACGTTCCTCACCCGACTGCGCGTGGGCTCGAAGCTCATCGACGCCAAAGGCGTGTCCCTGCTCTACCGGCAGCGGATCTCCAGCCTCCAGCTCACCGTGCTCATCATCGCCGGTCTCGTCGCCCTCGGCGTCGCACTGACTGCGACCGCGGCCGGGCAGACGTTCCTCGGACTCATCGCCGCCCAGCTCGACAGCGTCTTCGGGTGGATCGGCTCCCTGTTCGGCGGCGACCCCGCTGTGACCTCCGACTCCGCCGGCGCGTTCTGGGCCGGACTCGACTCAAGGACACTCAAGTGATCGACTTCCGCTACCACCTCGTCTCCCTCGTCTCGGTGTTCCTCGCCCTCGCCGTGGGCATCGTCCTCGGCGCCGGCCCCCTCAAGGAGCCCATCGGCGAATCCCTGCAGAGCCAGGTCGACGCCCTGCGCACCGACCGCGACGACCTGCGCGGGAAGCTCGAGGCCGCCAACGGCAACATCGACAAGCAGAACGACTTCGTCACCGCCGCCGCCCCCGAACTCATCGGCGACACCCTCAAGGGCACGACGATCACGATGATCTCCGCCCCCGACGCTCAGCAGGAGCAGGTCGAACAGGTGAGCAACCGGATCAAGGAGGCAGGCGGCACGATCGCCGGGGACGTCTCCTTCGTCGACGACGCGCTCAGCGTCAGCGGTGCCGGGGACTTCCTCACCACTTTGCGCGGCATCTTGCCCGCCCTGCCCGCCGACGACGCCACCGCCATCCGCTCGGCGCTCGTCATCGCCCTGACCGGCAAGGCCTCGATGCTCGCCGAAGGCAAGGACCGCGACGACGCGCAGGCCAAGGCCGGGGAGCTCTTCACCGCCTTCGTCGATGCCGGCCGCCTGCGCACCGACACCGACCACAAGACCACCGACCTCTTCGTCATCATCGACGACGAGGACTCCCAGCTCGCCGACGAGACGAAGCCGAGCCCCGACGCCACGAACGACCAGGCGACCCGCGACATCATCACCGAGTTCGTCAACGCCCTGACCGCGGAGGCGAAGTCCGTCGTCGTCGCAGGCGACGCCGCCTCGGCGCAGAACGGCCTCGTCTCCGTGCTGCGCACCGAGAAGTCCCGCGCCTCGACCGTCGACGGTCTGGGCCTGAGCGCCGGCGCCATCATCACGGTCCGCGCGATCGCCGCCGGCAACGCCGGCACCCACGGCCACTTCGGCTTCGCCTCGGACGCCGAATCGATCCTGCCCGGGAAGGTCTGACATGATCCGCACCCTCGTGTCCTCCGCCGTCGCCGGACTCATCGGCTACGGCGTGACGAAAGCCGTGCTCCACTCGCCGCTGCGCACCCACCGCTCGACCGTGCGGACCAACCATGCCGGCCGCGACGTCTCCCTCGTCGAAGGCCCCGCCGTGACCGCGGGGCTCCTCGCCGGCAGCGTCCTCATCGAGGACCCCCGCCAGCGCGCGGCCACCCTGCTCGCGACCTCGATCTCCGGGGCCCTCGGCGCCGTCGACGACTTCATGGAATCCGGGTCGTCGAAGGGTCTGCGCGGCCACCTCAGCGCTCTGGCCCACGGTGAGATCACGACCGGGGCGATCAAGGTCACCGGCATCCCCGTCGCCGCGATCATCGCCGCCGCCGTCCTCGGACCCGAATCCAGCCGCCGCCGCGGACTGCTCGACTGGGTGCACCCGGCCGAAGAACGGTCATGGTGGCAGGCCGCGGTCGAGACCGTCGTCACCGGCGGCGTCATCGCCGGTACCGCGAACCTCTTCAACCTCCTCGACCTCCGCCCCGGTCGCGCGCTCAAGGCCGGCCTCCTCGTCGCAGGTCTCATGCCGCACCAGCGGAACGTCACCTGCGTGCCGACCGCGGTGGTCACCGGCACGAGCATCGCCGCGTGGCCCGATGACCTCGACGGGTCCGTCATGCTCGGCGACACCGGCGCCAATGCGCTCGGCGCCGCCATCGGCACCACTCTCTCTGCGAACCTGACGCCCAGACAGCGCGCCGTCGTCCTCGCCGTCCTCGTCGGCCTCACCCTGGCCAGCGAGAAGGTCTCCTTCACCACCGTCATCGAATCCACCCCCGGACTGCGCGAGATCGACGCCTTCGGGCGAGCGGTGAAGTGAATAAGCTGGTACGGGTCTTCGCCTCCGCGGCGCTGCTCGTCTCGGTCATCACCCTCATCACCCGACTCGTCGGGTTCCTCCGGTGGCTCGTCTTCTCCGGATCCGTCGGCGCCGGCACCGTCGGCACCGCGTACCAGAGCGCCAACCAGGTGCCGAACATCCTCTTCGAGGTCGTCGCCGGCGGAGCGCTGGCCGGAGCGATCATCCCGCTGCTCGCGATCCCGCTCGCCCGCTCGGACCGGGACACGGCGGGCCGCATCGCCTCGGCGCTGCTGACCTGGGCGGTGAGCGTGACCCTGCCCCTGTCGGTCATCCTCGCCGTCTTCGCCCAGCCGATCGCGGGCCTCCTCGTGCCCCGCGCGGGAGACGAACAGGTCGCCACGGCCGTGTTCCTCCTCATGTTCTCCCCGCAGCTCGTCCTCTACGGCATCGGCGCGGTCCTCACCGGCGTCCTCCAGGCCCACCGGAAGTTCCTCTGGCCGGCCTTCGCCCCGCTGCTCTCGAGCCTCGTCGTCATCGGCTCCTACATCACCTACCGCAGCGTCGGCGGCACGGATGCCACGTGGGAGACCCACATCGGGTGGCTCGGCTGGGGGACCACCGCCGGAGTCGCCGCCCTCGCCCTCCCGCTGGCCCTGCCGATGCGCAGCACCGGACTGACGATCCGCCCCACCTGGGTCTTCCCACCCGGTGTGGCCCACCGGGCACTCCGCCTGGCCGGAGCCGGAATGACCGCGCTGCTCGCCCAGCAGGGCGCCGTGCTCGTCACAATGCTCCTGTCCAACCGCTCCGGCGGCACCGGCACGTTCGTCCTCTTCAACTACATCAACGCCGTCTACCTCCTGCCCTACGCTGTGCTCGCGATCCCCGTGGTCACGGTGATGTTCCCGACGCTGTCGACCTGGGTCGGGCGGACCAAGGACGTCGACCTCCCCCCTGCGGACCGGGCGGGTGCGGAAGTGCGGCTGCGGTCGATGACGGCGACCACCTCGGCGGTCATCGTCACCATCGGACTCCTCGGCACCGTCATCCTCTTCAGCGCCGCCGGCCCCCTGCAGTCGTTCTTCACCGCCATCGACGCCGTCGGCGGGAAGGACGCCGCACCCTTCGACGCGATGAGCACAGCGATCATGGTCATGGCCCTCGCCGTGCCCGGCTGGTCGTTCATCGCGTGGGGATCGCGGATCTTCTACGCCCTCGAACGCTCCCGGCACGCCGCCGTCGCGACGACGACCGGGTGGGTCCTCGTCATCGTCGGCATGGTCGCGACGATCGCCCTCACCGAGGCGGCCGGCAGTCCCGCCCGCACGCTCGTGGCGATCTGCCTGGGCTATGTCATCGGCATGAGTGCGGCCGCCGTATCGCTGCTCGTCTCGATCCGCCGGGTCCTCGGTCCCGAGGCTCTGCGCGGTCTCCTGCGCCGGGGGCTGCTCTCCCTCGGTGCCGCCGCGGTCGCCTCGGGCATCGGCGTCCTCGTCGCGTGGTGGCTTGCGGGCCTGCTCGGCACGGCCGCCGTGCCCTCGGTCATCGTCGGCGTCCTCGCAGCCCTCGTCGGGGTCCTCGTGTTCGCAGGCCTTCACCTCCTCGATCGCGGCTACGTCGCCGAGGTGCGCGGCATGCTCGCCTCCCGCCGGCAGGCCCCGCCCGCCCAGGATCCGGCCGTGCCGACCGTTCCCGAACCCGGCCCCGACCACGAGGGTCCCGGCATCCCGCCGTCGACGCCCGGCACCGCACCCGGAACAGCACCCGGAACCCAGTCGGACACTGATGAGGAGAGACCATGAGGATCGTCTACGTCATCGGCACCTCGACGGGAGGGGTCGGCACGCATGTGCGGGCCCTGGCCCGCGATGTCGCCGCGGCCGGCAACGAGGTCGGCGTCATCGGACCGGCGGAGACCGATGAGCACTTCGGGTTCTCCGCCCTGCCCGGGGTGCGCTTCGCCGCCCTCGACGTCGGCACCGGCGTCGACCCGCGCGACACCGTGCTCGTCGCCCGGCTGCGCCGCATCCTGCGCGGCTTCGGCCCCGATGTCGTCCACGCGCACGGCTTCCGCGCGGGCCTGCTCGCCTACCTCGCCACCCGGCTGCTGCGTCCCCGACCGCGGTTCATCGTCAGCCTCCACAACCGCGCCTCGAGCACCGGAGTGCGCGGAAGCGTCGAGACGGGGATCGAACGTCTGCTCGCTCGCGGTGCCGATCTCACGCTCGCCGCGAGCACCGACCTCGTCGTCCGCGCCCACGAGCTCGGCTCCCGTGACGCCCGCTTCGCCCCGGCCGCAGCCCCCGCCGTGCGCACCGTCACCGCCGCCGAGGCGGCAGCGACCCGCCGCGCGCTCGCCGCGCAGTTCGGGTTCTCCGAGGACGCCGTCATCGTCCTCGCCGTCGGGCGGGTCGCCCCGCAGAAGAACTACGGCATGCTCGTGCGCGCCCTGACCCGCCTCGGCGCGGACGCAGATCACCTCCGCGACGTCGACGCGGACCGGGCCGACGCAGCGGACGCGGATGGGGACGAGGCAGCGGACCGACGCGAGATCGTCGTCCTCGTCGCCGGGGCCGCCGATGAGACCGTGCTCGCCGACATCCGCGCACAGTACGCCGAGGCCGCGGCCGCCTCGGCGCTGCCGGCCCTCCACTTCCTCGGCGCCCGTCAGGACATCGCCGAACTCGGCGCCGCCGCGGACATCTACGTGCTCACGAGCGTGTGGGAGGCCCGCGCCCTCGTCCTCCAGGAGGCGCTCATCACCGGTCAGCCGATCGTCGCCACGGCGACCGGCGGGACCCCGGAGCTCGTCGCCGACGCCGGTGTCCTCATCGACTCCGACGACGATGCGGCGCTCGCCGAGGCGATCCGGACCCTCGCCGCCGACCCGGCGCTGCGCGAGGAACTGGGGGAGCGGGCCCGCAACCGCGGCCGTGAGCTGCCCGACGAAGCCGCCGTCGCCGCCGAGATCCTCGCCGTCTACGCCGAAGCCGACACCGAGCGCTGAGCCGGGCGACAACGCGCACTGAATCCCTGCGGTTTCCGCGCGTTCGATCCCCGCGGTTTCCGTGCACTGAGCAAGCACGGATACCGGCAGGTAGGCTGATGCGGCCGTTGCCCGAAACGGTGCCGTCTCCCAGGTAGGCTAGAGACACACCAACGAGAAGGACGAGGGAATGACCGAGACCGATCAGATCGAGCCGCTGAGCACGCAGACACGGATCCTCCACGTGCTCGCCGACACCACGGAACCCGTCGCCGAAGTGGCGAAGCTCGCCGTCATCGGTCACCTGCGCGCCGGCCACCAGGTCGCCCTCGCCGCCCACCCCTCGATCCTGGAGACCCTCGAGGTGCCCGCAGACCTGGTCGAGAACTACCGGGAGATCGAGCTGAGCGCCAAGCGCCGCCTCTCACCCTCCGACCCCGCCTCGGCGTTCACCCTCCACAAGATCTACCCGCACGTCGACATCGTCCACGGTCACGGCCTCCACGCGGCCACCCTCACGGGACTCGGCTTCACGGGTCTGCCTTCGCGGCTGAGCCCCCGGGCCATCGGCACGATCGAGAACTTCGACCCCGCCGACGTCATCGAGAAGACCGGGGCGGAGATCGTCGCCCGCACCGCCAGCGCGGTCCTCGGCACGACCGAACCCGTCGTCGAATGGTTCTCCGGCTCCGTGCCGCTGACCGAACGCGCCGAACTCGTCACCCCCGACATCGACTCCGACCTCACGGTCACCGCCTCCCGCGCGCAGGTGCGCCGCGAACTCGGCATCGACGAGGGCACGTGGATGGTCGCGAGCCCCATCGCGCTCAAGGACCACACGGCGCTCGCGACCGTCCTCGACGCCGCCGACCAGATCAACCGGCGCCGCCCCGACCGCCGGGTCGTCTTCGTGCTCACCGGCACCGGACGCGACCGCCGCCAGATCGCCCGGGCGTTCGCCGACCGCGGGGTCATCGTCGCCCCGACCGGTGACCTCGTCGACGTCGTCGCGGCCGCCGACGTCGTCATCGCCGCCGAGCAGATGACGGGCCTGAGCCACGAGGACCTCATGCAACTGGCCAAGCCCACCGTCTTCATCGGCGCCGAACGCCGCGCCGGCATCTGGGGTGACGCAGCCGACATCGTCCCCGCCGACGACACCGACGCCCTGCTGAGTGAGATCAATCATCTTCTCGACGACCCGTCCGCGCGCGGAGCCCAGGCGATCGCAGCGAAGAAGCGTGTCATCGACGTCGACAGCCCCTCGGAGATCGCGGCGAGCCTGCTCGGTCTCTACGCCGAGGTCGAGGCCCGGTCGAAGACGGCAAGCCGAGTTTGATAGAATCAAATTCCGTGGTGAATCGAACCGGGCCGACTGAGCCGAACACAGTAAAGCACATCTTCGTCACGGGAGGCGTCGCCTCCTCTCTCGGCAAGGGTCTGACGGCATCGAGCCTCGGACACCTGCTCACACAGCGCGGCATCAAGGTCGCCATGCAGAAGCTCGACCCCTACCTCAATGTGGATCCGGGCACGATGAATCCGTTCCAGCACGGTGAGGTCTTCGTCACCGAGGACGGAGCGGAGACCGACCTCGACATCGGCCACTACGAGCGCTTCCTCGACATCGACCTCGACGGGGCCGCGAACGTCACGACCGGTCAGGTCTACTCCTCGGTCATCGCCAAGGAGCGCCGCGGCGCCTACCTCGGCGACACCGTCCAGGTCATCCCGCACATCACGGACGAGATCAAGTCCCGGATGCGCGCCCAGGCCGAACGTCCCGCCGAGGACCGTCCCGATGTCATCATCACCGAGATCGGCGGCACCGTCGGCGACATCGAGTCCCAGCCGTTCCTCGAGGCCGCCCGCCAGGTCCGCCACGACGTCGGCCGCGACAACGTCTTCTTCATCCACGTCTCCCTCGTGCCCTACCTCGGGCCCTCGGGCGAGCTGAAGACCAAGCCGACCCAGCACTCGGTGGCAGCCCTGCGCTCGATCGGCATCCAGCCCGACTCGATCGTGCTCCGCTCCGACCGCGAGCTGCCCGACTCGATCCGCGGCAAGATCGCCTCGTCGTGCGACGTCGACATGGAAGCGGTCGTGTCCTGCGTCGACGCCCGCAGCATCTACGACATCCCCAAGGTCCTCCACGACGGCGGCCTCGACGTCTACGTCATCCGCCGCCTCAACCTGCCCTTCCGCGACGTCGACTGGACGAAGTGGGACTGGGTCCTCGACCGCGTGCACAAGCCCGCCCACGAGGTGACGATCGGCGTCGTCGGCAAGTACATCGACCTGCCCGACGCCTACCTCTCCGTCACCGAGGCCCTGCGCCACGGCGGGTTCGCCAACGATGCGAAGGTCCGGATCGAATGGATCCAGTCCGACAGCTGCGAATCCGACGCCGAGGCGGCTGCCGTCCTCGGCGGCCTCGACGCGATCTGCATCCCCGGAGGCTTCGGCATCCGCGGCATCGAAGGCAAGGTCGGCGCCCTGAAGTTCGCCCGCGAGAACAACATCCCGACCCTCGGTCTGTGCCTGGGTCTGCAGTGCATGGTCATCGAGTACGCACGCAACGTCGCCGGCATCGAGGGCGCCTCGTCCTCGGAGTTCGACCCCGACACGAAGTTCCCCGTCGTCGCGACGATGGCCGAGCAGATGTCGATCGTCGACGGTGAGGGCGACCTCGGCGGCACGATGCGCCTGGGCACCTACCGGGCGAAGCTCGACGAGGGCAGCGTCGTCGCCGAGACCTACGGCTCGACCGACATCAGCGAACGCCACCGTCACCGCTACGAGGTCAACAACGCCTACCGGGACGACCTCGCCGAGGCGGGGCTGAAGTTCTCGGGCACCTCGCCCAACGGCGAGCTCGTCGAATTCGTCGAACTGCCCGAGTCCGAGCACCCGTACTTCGTCTCGACCCAGGCCCATCCCGAGCTCAAGTCGCGTCCGACGAAGCCGCATCCGCTCTTCGCGGGACTCGTCGCCGCAGCCCTGAAGCAGAAGTGAGGGCCGGGCGCCGATGAGCGATCTGCACGACGTCCCGTTCACCCCGGAGATCACTGCCTCCGACGAGGTGTATCGGGGCGCCGTGTGGACGATCCGGCGTGAGACCTTCGACCTGCCCGAAGCCGCAGGCCTCGTCCGCGACCTCATGGCCCACACCGGGGCCGTGGCCGTCGCGTGCGTCGACGAGGAGGATCGCCTCCTCCTCGTCCAGCAGTACCGGCATCCCGTCCGGGCGCGTCTGTGGGAGGTTCCCGCGGGCCTGCTCGACATCCCCGGCGAGGATCCGCTCACCGCGGCCAAACGCGAACTCGCCGAGGAGGCCGACCTCACCGCCGCCCGCTGGGAGGTCCTCTCCGACTCGGCGCTGTCACCCGGGGGCAGCAGCGAATCCATCCGCCTCTACCTCGCCCGTGGGCTCAGCCCGGTGCCCGCCGCGGACCAGCATGAGCGCAGCGACGAGGAGGCCGGGTTCGTCTACCGGTGGGTCGGCCTTGACGAGGCCCTCACCGCGATCGGCGAGGGCCGGATCACCAATGCCGTCGCCCAGCTCGCGATCCTCCAGGTGAGCAATGTCTTAGCCGCCGAGGCGGCCGGCCGGAGAACGCGAACGCGCAGTCTCGATGCGCCCCGCCTCCTCGTCGACGGCCGTGACACCCCGCCGGCCGTGCAGCCGACCGACGCGGACTCCTAGACCCCCATGGCCCGGCACGGCGCCGAACTCCTCCCCGAACTGCCTGCGGCGATCGCCCGCGCGATCGGGGCCTACCTCGCAGCCCTGCGCTTCGAACGCGGGCTCTCACTCAACTCCATCGACGCCTACGCCCGTGACCTCGGGAGGTACGGGACGTGGCTGGCAGAAGCCGGGGTGGACCACCTCGGCGAGGTGACCCGCACGCATATCGAGGACTTCGCCCTTCACCTCCAGGACTCCGGTCTCGCCCCGCGCACCCGGGCCCGCGGACTCGTCGCCGTCCGCCGCTTCCACTCCTTCGCCCACGCCGACGGCATCACCGACGCCGATCCCGCCTCCGAGGTCAGCCCGCCGCGGGAGGGACTGCGGCTGCCGAAGGCGCTGTCGGTGGCCGCGATCGAGGCGATGCTCGCGACCACGGGCGGGGAGGAGCCCGCGCAGATCCGGGCCTCAGCCCTCCTCGAACTCCTCTACGCGACGGGCGCCCGGATCTCCGAGGCCGTCGGCGCCGACCTCGACGACATCGACCTGGAGACCGGACTCATCCGCCTCTACGGCAAGGGCGGGAAGGAGAGGATCGTCCCCTTCGGCTCGCATGCCCAGGCAGCGCTCGGGGCGTGGGTGTCCCGGGTCCGCCCGGGGATGGCGGCGAAGGCGAAGGCCGGCACCCAGGCAGGGGCCCTGTTCCTCAACGCCCGCGGCACGCGGATGTCCCGGCAGACGGCGTGGAAGATCGTCGGGCGGGCCGGTGAGCTCGCCGGGGTGGGCACCGAGGTGTCCCCGCACACGTTCCGGCACTCGTTCGCCACCCACCTCCTCGAGGGCGGGGCGGACATCCGCGTCGTCCAGGAACTGCTCGGTCACGCCTCGGTGACGACGACGCAGATCTACACGAAGGTGTCGGAGGAAACATTGCGCGAGGTCTACGCCACCTCGCACCCCCGAGCGCGGTAGGGTTGGTCTCAGCACGCAACGAAAGGTGGCCGACCGAGTGATGAATCCGCAACAGGCGTTGGATCTGCCCGCAGTGAAGTCCCCCACGGCGGGAGCCGAGGACTTCGCCGAACCAGCACCCCTGGACTCGCACGGTCCCGCCCGCATCATCGCCATGGTCAACCAGAAGGGCGGGGTCGGGAAGACGACCTCGTCGATCAACTTGGGCGCCTCCCTGGCTGCGTACGGTCGCAAGATGCTCCTCGTCGACTTCGACCCGCAGGGCGCCCTGTCCGTGGGACTGGGCATCAACCCCTACGACCTCGACATCAGCGTCTACAACCTGCTCATGAATCCGCGGCTCGACCCGCACGAGGTCATCGTCGAGACCGACTTCGACAACATCGACGTCCTGCCCGCGAACATCGACCTCTCCGCGGCCGAGGTCCAGCTCGTCGGCGAGGTCGCCCGTGAACAGGTCCTCTCCCGGGCACTCGCGAAGGTCGCAGGCGAATACGACGTCATCCTCATCGACTGCCAGCCCTCACTCGGCCTGCTCACCGTCAACGCGCTCACCGCCGCCCACGGCGTCATCATCCCGCTCGAGACCGAGTTCTTCGCCTTGCGCGGCGTCGCCCTCCTCGTCGAGACGATCGAGAAGGTCCAGGACCGGCTCAATCCCTCGCTCGAGATCGACGGGATCCTCGCGACGATGTTCGACTCGCGGACCCTGCACTCGAAAGAGGTGATGACGCGCGTGTCCGAGGCCTTCGACGACAAGGTCTTCGACACCGTCATCAACCGCACCGTGAAGTTCCCCGACGCCTCCGTCGCCGCCGAACCGATCACGAGCTTCGCCCCCAAGCATCCCGGCTCCGAGGCGTACCGGCGCCTGGCCCGAGAGCTCATCGCCCGCGGAGGCGCGCCCTGAGCGAGGCTGCTGCCGAGGAGGCCGCGGAGCACGGCTTCCAGGTCGAGCTGGAGAACTTCTCCGGTCCCTTCGACCTCCTCCTCGGGCTCATCTCCAAGCGCCGCCTCGACATCACCGAGATCGCGCTCGCCGAGGTGACCGACGAGTTCATCGCGTACACGACGACGCTGGGGGATGAGGGAAGCGGGGCGAGCCTCGCCGAGATCTCCCAGTTCCTCCTCGTCGCAGCGACCCTCCTCGACCTCAAGACCGCGCGTCTCCTGCCCCATGAGGAGGGGGAGGAGGAGCTCGACCTCGAACTCCTCGAGGCCCGCGACCTCCTCTTCGCGAGGCTTCTGCAGTACAAGGCGTACAAGGCTGTGAGCGGGTTCCTCTCCGAGGCGATGACGGCCGGGTCGATCCGTGTGCCCCGTGCCGTCGGACTCGAGGAGGAGTTCCAGGACGTCCTCCCGCCGCTCGAGCTGAGCATCGGCCCCGGGGAGCTTGCCTCCCTCTTCGCGACCGTCCTCCAACGCGACCACACCCCGCCCACGGTCGCCGTCGACCACATCCACCTGCCGCTCGTCAGCGTCTCCGAACAGCGCGGGCACATCCTGGGGCTGCTGCGCTCCGGCGAGGTCGACTTCCAGGACCTCCTCGAGACCTCGGAGAACACGCTCGTCATCGTCGCCCGGTTCCTCGCCCTCCTCGAACTCTTCAAGGTCGGCCTCTGCGACTTCACACAGGACGAGCCGCTGGGCCAGCTCCTCATCACGCGGACCGAGACCCCCGAGGACGGCGTCGACCTCCGCACGGAGGGCACGTGGAGCGCCGAGGAGGACGAGGGCACCGCCTCGGCGGGGGAGAACGACGAGACGACCGCCTCGGCGGGGACAGACGACAAGGACGGCAGCGCATGATCGATGACGAGATCCTCGCAGGCATCGAAGCCGTGCTCATGGTCAGCGACGCCGCGGTCTCGACCGCGGAACTCGCCGCGGCCCTCGGCATCGACGAGGACACGGTGACCGAGGCGATCGCAGAGCTCTCCCGCGACTACGACGGCACCCCGGCCGGCTCCTCGGCGGACGACAGTCAGCCGGCCCGCCGACAGCGGGGCTTCGAGATCCGGGCTGTCGCCGGCGGCTTCCGCATCCACTCCCGCGGGGACTACCACGACGTCGTCAAGGACTTCCTCACGGCCGGGCAGAGCGCGAAGCTCTCCCAGGCCGCGCTCGAGACCCTCGCGGTCATCGCCTACCGACAGCCGATCTCTCGCCCCCGCATCGCCGCGATCCGCGGAGTCAGCGTCGACGGCGTCATCCGGACCCTGCTGCTGCGCGGACTCATCGTCGAAGCGGGGAAGGAGGCGACCACCTCGGCGCTGCTCTATGCCACGACGCACCAGTTCCTCGACGCACTCGGCATGGTCAGCCTCGACGAACTGCCCGACATCGCCCCATACCTGCCCGAGGACGCCGACGTCGAGGAGCTCGGAGCCGACGAGACCGAGGTCCTCGCCACAGTCGAGGACGGAATGTCACCAGACGACGATTGATTTGAGACAATGGTCCCCATGAGTCCCTACCGCGATCCCAGGGCGCCCGGCGGGCGCAGCAACCGTCCCAGCCGCAAGCAGCGCGCCAGCACGAAGAAGGCGCCCACCGGCACGGGTGAGACCTCGGACGCCCACGTCAGCGGGGGAGTGCGCCTGCAGAAGGTCCTCGCCGAGGCGGGACTGGGCTCACGTCGGGCCTGCGAGCAGCTCATCCTCGACGGCCGGGTCGAGGTCGACGGGAACATCGTCACCGAACTCGGCACCCGCATCGACCCCGAGACGCAGTCCGTCTACGTCGACACGCTGCGGATCTCCACGTCGACGCAGAAGGTCTACCTCGCTCTCAACAAGCCCGCGGGAGTCGTCTCGACGATGAAGGACCCCGAGGGCCGGAAGAACCTCGCCGACTACGTCGGCAACCGCGCGGAGCGGATCTTCCACGTCGGTCGCCTCGACACCGACACCGAGGGCCTCATCCTGCTCACGAACGACGGGGAGCTGGCCAACCGCCTCGCCCACCCGCGCTACGAGATCCCCAAGACCTACCTCGCGCAGGTCAAGGGCCAGCTCGCGAAGGACGCGAGCGCACGGCTGAAAGCCGGCATCGAACTCGACGACGGCATCGTGAAGGTCGACGAGTTCCGCCTCGTCGACTCCACCCCCGGCCGCTCCGTCGTCGAACTCACCCTCCACTCGGGACGCAACCGGGTCGTGCGCCGCCTGCTCGCAGCGATCGGCAACCCCGTCGAACGCCTCGTGCGCACCCAGTTCGGGCCGATCGCGCTCGCCGAGCAGCGGCAGGGCAAGATCCGTCCCCTGCGCTCGGACGAGATCGGCGAGCTCTTCGAGGCCGTCGACCTGTGAGAGTCCACATCATCGGCACCGGGCTGCTCGGTGCGAGCCTGGGCCTCGCGCTGACCGGGCGCGGGCACACGGTGACCCTCGAGGACACCTCGCCCACGGCCCAGCAGCTCGCCGCCGACCTCGGCGCGGGACGCCCGTACACCGCCGGTGAGCCGATCGACCCCGACATCGTCGTCGTCGGCACCCCGCCCGACGTCGCCGCCGCCGTCATCGCGCAGGCGCTGCGGGACTACCCGCAGGCGACGGTGACCGATGTCGCGAGCATCAAGACCCGTCTCCTCGAGACCGTCCGGGACCTCGTCACCGCTGATGAGCTCGACCGCTACATCGGCTGCCACCCGATGGCCGGGCGGGAGAAGTCGGGGGCGATCTCGGCCCGGCCCGACCTCTTCATCGCCCGCCCCTGGGTGATCTGCTCCGACGCCGACACCCCGACCCACCGCCTCCGCGAGGTCGAGGAGATGGCCGAGGCCACGGGCGCCTCGGTGACCCACCTCGATCCCGGCATCCACGATGCCGCGGTCGCGAAGGTCTCCCACGTCCCACAGGTCGTGTCCTCCCTCGTCGCCTCCCAGCTGCGCCATGCCCCCCTCGACGAGGTGGCCCTGGCCGGCCAGGGACTGCGCGACGTCACCCGCATCGCCGCCTCCGAACCGGGCCTGTGGACGCAGATCCTGGCCGGCAACGCCGAGGAGGTCAGGGCCGTCCTCGTGGCCCTGCGCACCGAACTCGACACGGTCATCGAGGCCCTCGAACTCGGACCCGGATCGACCGGGGCGATCGCACGGACGATCGCGCACGGCAATGAGGGGCACGACCGGATCCCCGGCAAGCACGGACAGGCCCCGACGGCATATGCTGTCGTCACGGTCCTCATCCCCGACACGCCGGGGACGCTGGCCTCCCTGTTCAAGGACATCGGGGACCTCGGCATCAACGTCGAGGACTTCCGCATGGACCACGCTCCCGGGCGCAGGCTCGGCATCGTCGACGTCTCGGTGATGCCGGCGAACGCGAGCGACCTCGAAACCGGACTGCAGTCACTGGGATGGCGGATCCCCGAATCCGCCATCGAGAAGGAAGGAACCACATGAGCGTCGTCGCCATCGACGGACCCAGCGGGGTCGGCAAGTCGAGCACTGCGAAGGAGGTCGCCCGTCGGCTCGGCTACGCGTACCTCGACACGGGTGCGATGTACCGGGCGATGGCGTGGCTGGCGCTCAGCCGCGGGGTCACCGATCCCGTCGACGTCCTCGAACAGGTCCGCGGCGCCGACCTCGAGATCTCCACCGACCCCGACGAGTTCTCCGTCTCCGTCGACGGCATCGACGTGACCGAAGAGATCCGCAGCGCCGAGGTCTCCGAGAACGTCCAGACCGTCTCCTCCGTCCCCGATGCCCGGGCCGAGCTCATCGAGCGGCAGCGCGAGATCATCGCGGCCGCCACCCCCGGCATCGTCGTCGAGGGCCGTGACATCACGACCGTCGTCGCCCCCGACGCGCCCGTGCGCATCCTCATGACCGCCCGCGACGACGTCCGTGTGGCCCGCCGGGCCAAGGAGGTCCACGGCAGTGCCGATGCCGAGGCGGTCGCCGCCACCGCGAACCTGGTCACCGGCCGTGACGCGAAGGATGCGGCCACGACGAGCTTCCTCACCGCCGCCGAGGGCGTCTTCACCCTCGACACGAGCGATCTGAACTTCGAGCAGGTCGTGGGGACCGTGCTCGACCTGGTGAAGGACGCAGAATGACCGACGAGGAATTCCACGAGACCCCCGACGAGGCGCTCGCCGAGCGCCTCGGGCAGATCAGCGACGAAGAGGCCGAGCAGCGGGCGACCGCGCTCGAGGCCGGACTCGAGAGCTACGAACTCGAGGACGAGGACCGGGCGCTGCTCGACACCCTCGGCTTCGAGATCGAAGAGGAGGAGGCCCACGGGGCCGATCCGGTCCTCGCGATCGTCGGCCGGCCCAACGTCGGCAAGTCCACCCTCGTCAACCGCATCCTCGGCCGCCGTGAAGCCGTCGTCGAAGATGTTCCCGGCGTCACCCGCGACCGAGTGAGCTACCGGGCGGAGTGGAACGGCAAGGACTTCACCCTCGTCGACACCGGCGGCTGGGACTCCGACTCGAAGGGCATGGCCTCGCGGATCGCGATCCAGTCCGAGGTCGCCGTCGACATGGCCGACACCGTCGTCCTCGTCGTCGACGCGACGACCGGGCCCACGGCCACCGACGAGATGGTCGTGAAGATGCTGCGGAAGAAGAAGAAACCAGTCATCCTCGCCGCGAACAAGGTCGACGACGAACGCGGCGAGCTCATGGCCGCCGAACTCTGGGGCCTCGGCCTCGGCCAGCCGTGGTCGGTCTCGGCCCTGCACGGGCGCGGCGTCGCCGACCTCCTCGACGAGGCGATCTCCGTCCTGCCCGAGGTCTCCGAGGTCGAGACCCGCATCGAGGAGGGCGGACCCCGCAGGGTCGCCCTCGTCGGCCGGCCCAACGTCGGCAAGTCCTCCCTGCTCAACAAGCTCGTCGGCTCCGAACGCGTGCTCGTCGACAATGTCGCCGGCACCACCCGTGATCCCGTCGACGAACTCATCGAGCTCGGCGGGAAGCAGTGGCGCTTCGTCGACACCGCCGGCATCCGCAGGCGCGCCCACCAGGCCAGCGGCGCGGACTTCTACGCCGCCCTGCGCACGCAGACGGCGCTCGAGCGCGCCGAGGTCGCCGTCGTCCTCCTCGAAGCGCAGGAACCCCTGAGCGAACAGGACGTGCGCATCGTCACCACCGCCGCCGAGGCGGGACGGGCCATCGTGCTCGCGTTCAACAAGTGGGACCTCCTCGACGAGGAACGCCGCTACTACCTCGAACGCGAGATCGAACGCGACCTCGCCCACGTCGCCTGGGCGCCGCGGGTGAACATCTCCGCGAAGACCGGCCGGCACGCGGAGAAGCTCGTGCCGGCGATGGAGACCGCGCTGGAGAACTGGGACAAGCGCATCCCCACCGGGCGTCTCAACGCGTTCCTCGGCGAACTCGTCGCCGCGAACCCGCACCCGGTGCGCGGAGGCAAGCAGCCGCGCATCCTCTTCGGCACGCAGGTCCAGTCCCGGCCGCCGAAGTTCGTGCTCTTCACCTCCGGATTCCTCGAACCAGGGTATCGTCGGTTCATCATCAGGCGTCTGCGCGAGACGTTCGGCTTCGAAGGAACGCCGATCGAGGTCTCGATGCGGATTCGGGAGAAGAGACGAGGTCGGTAGATGAGCGAAGGCGCTGAGCCGAAGGCAGCCCCACCATGGCATGCCCGGCCGCCTGCGAGAGCGCTCGCTGTCGTCCTCACCATCGCGGGCCTCGCCTACGCTCTGACCTTCTTCCGGGGACTCCAGGAGATCGTCGCCCCCGTCTTCCTCGCGCTCAACTTCTACATCGTCGTCTATCCTGTGCAGCGGCTCCTCACCAAGCGCGGGGTGCCCGGGGCGATCGGGGCGTGCGTGTCCGTCGTCCTCGTGCTGCTCATGATCCTCGCGTTCTTCGGGCTCACGGCGTGGTCGATCGCCGAACTCGTCATCCTCATCCCCAGCTACGGCAGCGAGCTCGTGGCGACGTACCACAGTCTCATGTCGATGCTCTCGGACCTCGGGGTGACCTCGAACCTGCTCGAGGCGCAGCTGCGGCAGTTCAACGTCCGGTCGATCCTCGATGCGATCACCCCGCTGCTGACGAACATCTCCCTCGGCGCGGGCCTGCTCACCACGGTGATCATGGCGGTCTTCTTCGTCGCGATGGACTCGATGGGCGTGGGCATGCGGATGGGGATGCTGCGGGACGCCAAGCCGTCGCTCGCGCAGGCCCTCGGCGGATTCGCCACCGGCGTGCGCCGCTACTGGGTGGTCGCGACGATCTTCGGTCTCATCGTCGCGATCCTCGACGTCGTGGCGCTCGCGATCATCGACGTCCCGCTCGTGTGGGTGTGGGGTGTGCTCGCGTTCCTCACCAACTACATCCCCAACATCGGCTTCGTCATCGGCCTCATCCCGCCGGCCCTGCTCGCCCTCGTCGACAGCGGCTGGCAGTCGGCGCTGTGGGTGATCGTCGCATACTGTGTGCTCAACTTCGTCATCCAGGCGATCATCCAGCCGAAGTTCACGGGAGAGTCCGTCGGGGTGACCCCGCTCGTCTCGTTCCTCTCGCTGCTCTTCTGGGTGTGGGTGCTCGGATGGCTCGGTGCCCTGCTCGCGCTGCCCGCGACCCTGCTCGTCAAGGCGCTCCTCGTCGACGCCGACCCGAAGGCGCGGTGGGTCAACATCCTGCTCGCCTCCGACCCCAAGACGGCCCACACCCCCGTCCACTGACCCGGCGCACTGACTTGGGTTTCCGGTCGGCCGCCTCGGCGACATTCTGTCGATCCACGCGGGGCCGGATTTCCGCGTCGCGGGCGGCGCTGATTTCGTGCCTGGCGTGGATCGGCGGTGCGGCGGATCGTGGGGGCGTCGATTTCCGTGCTCCGCGTGGATCGGCACGGACGGATGCCGCTGTCGGCGTCGCTGACAATCGGCGGCACGCGTGACTACCATGGACTATGGCGACATTGCTGCAGATCCATCCCGAGAACCCCCAGCCCCGACTCATCACCAAGGCCGCTGAGGTCCTCCGCGACGGCGGACTCATCGCCTACCCCACGGACTCGTGCTACGCGCTCGGCTGCGCGCTCGAGAACAAAGAGGGCATCGAGCGCATCACCCGCATCCGCCAGCTCAACTCGAAGCACCACTTCACGCTCATGTGCCACGACTTCGCCCAGCTGGGCCAGTTCGTCATCGTCGACAACTCGGACTTCCGGGCGATCAAGTCGATGACGCCGGGTCCCTACACCTTCATCATGAAGGCGACGAAGGAGGTCCCGCGCCGGATGATGCACCCGAAGAAGCACTCGGTGGGCGCGCGCATCCCGCAGAACACCACGGCACTGGCCCTCGTCGAGGCGATGGGGGAGCCGATCCTCTCCTCGACACTCCTGCTGCCCGGCGATGAGGACCCGCTCACCGAGGCCGAGGACGTCATGGACCAGATCGGCCACGACGTCGACGTCGTCATCGAGTCGGGCACCCCGGGCGTCGTGCCCACCTCGGTCATCGACTTCACGGGCAAGTACCCGGAGGTCGCCCGCGTCGGCGCCGGTGACGTCTCCCGCTTCCTCGACGAGTAGGGTTCCTCGCCGAGGTGGCAGGACCGCCTCGGCGAACCGGGCACCGATCCTCAGGTGCTCTCGATGATGATCGCCCCGACCGGGCACGTGCGTTCGGCGAGTTCCAATCGGGCGGGGTCCCGGTCGTCGACGTCGTCGGTGACCACGGCGACACCGCGGGCCTCATCCATCCTGAACCAGCCGGGGGCGAGCCGTGCGCAGCTGCCCGAGCCGATGCAGATGGGCTCCTCGACGGTGACCTTCTCAGGATTCGACATCATGCTGCGCTCTCTGTGTGTCGGACGGTGAACTCCCGCCGCAGTGCGGCGAACTCTCGGGGCCTGCCGACGACGAGGGCGGCGACGGGACGTCCCCGGTGCCGGTAGTGGGCGATGAACGTTTCGGCCTCACCGTCGTCGAACTCGACGTCGAGGCAGTCGATGTCAGTTCCCGGCGGCACCTGACCCAACCACTGCACGAGCAGCCCGTGCTGATGCGACCAGAAGTAGGGGACAGGGTCGAACGGTTCGAGGTCGGCGACCTCCCCTTCGGCGAGGACGGTCCTCGCCGCTGCCGCACCGTGCTCGGCAGCCGTGTGCCAGTGACCGCCGGGCAGCCACGACCGTGTCCGGGGACTCCATCGTCGGGTGCAGTCGCCGGCGGCAAAGACATCGGCAACACCCGTGCGGCCGTAGGCATCGACGCTGATGCCGCCGAGGCGGGAGGTCTCGTCGACGAGGTCGGTGACGGTCGGGCACCACCGATCGTTGGGGACGATGCCCGTGCCGACGAGCACGGCGTCGCCGCTCAGATGCGTGCCGTCGCCGAGCATGTCGTCGACACCGGAGTCCGTCGAGCACAGGGCGACCGCACGACCGCCGAGGAAGCGCACCCCCTTGGCATGGTGACGTTCCGCCATGCGCTCGGCGGCAGCATGACCGACCGCGGCGGCGAGCGGCCTGGCGCTGCGGTCGACGATGACGACCTCGCAGCCGAGGGACGCCGCGGTCGAGGCGACCTCGCAGCCGACGAAGCCTGCACCGACGACGATGAGCCGTCGCAGCCCGGGAAGCTGACTGCGCAGGGCGCGGGCGTCGGGAAGATCGCGCAGCACATGGATCCGGGGGTCGGTGAGGAGCCCCGGCACCGTGCGCCGGGCATGGGCCCCGGTGGCGATGACGAGACTGTCGTAGCCGATCGCACTGCTGTCTGAGAGCTCGACGCGATGCGCCTGCGGGTCAAGCGTCACAGCCCGGCGTCCGAGGACCATCTCGACCCCGGCGTCCTCGTAGCCTCCCGGCTGCAGCAGAGTGTCCTCCGCCGCGACTGCCCCGGAGAGGAACTCCTTCGACAGCAGGGTGCGGTCATAGGGCGCGGTGCGTTCGTCGCTGATCACCGTGACCTCTCCCGCCCGACCGGAGGCCGCCAGCACGGTCGCGCAGCGATGGGCGGCGACGCCGCCGCCGATGATGACGGTGCGCTGAGACCTCACAGTTCGATCACCACCTGTTCGCCGTCGACTCTAACCGGGTAGCGGCGGGCCCTGAACTTGGGGTCGGCGAGTGCCTCTCCGGTGGTGATGTCGAACTCCCAACCGTGCCACGCGCAGCGGACGATGCTGCCGTCGCGACCGTACTCGAAGTCCGTGCCCTGGGTCGGCATCGTGGTTCCGCAGATCGGGCCTTCGCACAGGGCGCCGCCCTTGTGCGGGCAGCCGTTGTGGAGGGCGTAGAACCGACCGGCGACGTTGAAGACGCCGATGCTGCGGCCCTCCACCTCGACGATCCGCCGCTGACCGGGCGCGAGCTCGTCGACGGTGCACACCGGATGACCGTCCCGCCTCGTCTCAGCCGGCGAGCTCATCGACGACCTCCTGTGCCGGCAGCCGGTACACCGACCGCGCATTGCCGTCGAGGACGGCCTCACGCCAGTCCTCGGGCAGTCGGATGAAGTTGGGATCGTCGAAGTCCCAGTGCGGGTAGTCGGAGGCGAACATGAGCATGTCCTGGGCGCCGATGTCGGCCAGCGCCGGCCACAGCGCCTGCGGGGAGTTCGGCACCTCGAGGGGCTGAGTGGTCAGCCGGATGTGGTCGCGGGCGTACTCACTGGGCAGGCGTCTGAGCCACGGCGTCTCCTTGCGCAGCGCGCGGAAGTCCTCATCGAGGCGCCAGAGGACCGGGGGCACCCAGGCGACGCCGCATTCGATGAGGATCAGCCTCGCATTGGGCCACTTCTCGAACACGCCGTGGGCGATCGTGCTGCCCAGGTGCGCCATCCCGGTCTCGCAGAGGAGGGCGTGGGTCTCCCAGAAGAACGTCGTGGGGCCGCACGCGATCGGCGTGGAGTTGAGACCGCCCTGCCCGCCGAGGTGGGCCGCGAACGGCAGATCGTACTCCGAACAGGCCTCCCAGATGGGGTGGAAGAAGGGATCGCCGTACGGCCGTTGGGAGCCGCTGGAGACGAGGACCTGGACGATGTCGGGATGGTCGCCGAGGCGCCGGATCTCGGCGGCGGCGAGCTGCGGGTTCTGCGGTGCGACGATGAGAGATCCCCGCAGACGCGGGTCGGCCGAGAGCCAGTTCTCGATCATCCAGTCGTTGTAGGCGCTGGCCAGCGCCTGGGCGTAGTACGGGTTGGCCAGCGTCGAGACCTCGATGCTCTCGTCGCCGGTGAGCACGGCATAGTCGATCGAGTACCGATCGAGCAGCTGCTCGGCCAAGAACGGCAGGTCGGCACCCGGGGTCACTCCGGACGGGGGCACGGCGTCGTAGCGCATGAAGCCCTCCGGGTGGAGCCACGGGCGATGCGCGTGGGGGAAGGCCCCGCGCGGCCCGGGGATCTCGCCTCGGTCGAGATACTCCCGGAAGGCAGGGTCGAGATAGTCGAGCAGAACCTCAGCCGAGGTCCAGCTGTTGTGGACGTCGCAGTCGATCACAGGATACTCCTTAATTGCCATATGGGCAACAATGGGTACATATGGCGATACCAGAGTGACATCCGCGGGAGGGGTCGTCAAGAGCGAATTCCGATCGGGTGCAGGCCGGGTGCGACCGCCGTTCCGTTCTGCCTGGTGGCGCCGATGCTACGATCTGGAGACCATGAGGAAACTGGAGACGGTGGATCGTGCGCTGCAGCTGCTGCAGGCCTTCAGCGACGACTCCCGCGAACTGACGGTCAGGGCGCTCGCGACGGCGCTCGATGTCCATCCGAGTTCGGTGTCGCGACTCGTGGGCACCCTGGCCGAGCGTGGCTTCCTCGAACGTGTGCCCGGCGGGGACGCCTGGCGTCTGGGACCCGAGCTCGTGCGACTCGGAACGATGGCTCGGGGCTCGGTCGATCTCATCACCGCGGCGCGATCGACGATGGACGCACTAGCGGGGGCCACGGGGGAGACCGTGGTGCTCTCGACCCTCGACCAGGGCGAGGCGGTCGACGTCGCGCAGGTCGACGGCCCCCACCTCATCTCCGCGCGCCAGTGGATCGGTCGACGCGCACCCCTCCACGCCTCCTCCGACGGCAAGGTGCTCATGGCCTTCGCCGAGGGCCGACCCGCCGAGCTCACCCGAGAGACCGACCGCACCCTGACCACGCGGAAGGAGCTCGACGCTGAGATCGCCGAGGTGCGCCGCCGGGGATGGGCGACAGCCGAGAGCGAGATGGAGCTCGGGCTCAGCGGTGTCGCGGCCCCTGTCCGCGATCATCTCGGGCGGTGCGTGGCGGCACTGAGCATCAGCGGGCCCGAGTATCGACTGTCCGCCGAGCGACTGGAGGCTGCCGCCGGCGATGTCGTGGCGGCCGCGGCGACGATCAGTGAGGCTCTGGGTCTGCGGCGTCCGTCCGGCCAGTGAGCAATCATTCGTTCAGGAGCGTTTCTGGGCTAGAGTGAGTCGTGGCCGCAGTGAGAGGTGCATCACGCACCCCGGTGTATCAACCACCCCGGCGGCCCCGAGCAACCCAGCACCTGACTCCCGGAGGGATCCCGCATGGCACGTACAGCAATCGTCACCGGAGGCGGACGCGGCATCGGCGCCGCGATCGCGAAGAAGCTCGCCGCCGAGGGCCATAGGGTCGCCGTCCTCGACATGGGTCCGACCGAGGACACCGTCGCAGCGATCACCGCCGCCGGGGGAGAGGCGATCGGTCTCGATGCCGACGTCTCCGACGAGACCTCGGTCAACGGTGCCGTCGCCGAGGTGGCCGACCGCCTCGGCGCGCCCACCGTGCTCATCAACAACGCCGGGATCCTCCGTGACAACCTGCTGTTCAAGATGACCTACGAGGAGTTCGAGAAGGTGCTCTCCGTCCACCTCGGCGGGGCGTTCCTCATGGCCAAGGCCGTCCAGGAGCACATGGTGGCCGAGAAGTTCGGGCGGATCGTCTCGATGTCCTCGACCTCGGCGCTGGGCAACCGCGGGCAGACGAACTACTCCGCGGCGAAGGCCGGCATCCAGGGGATGACGAAGACCTGGGCGATCGAACTCGGGAAGTTCGGGATCACGGCGAATGCGATCGCCCCCGGATTCATCGAGACCGACATGACGAAGGCGACGGCCGACCGCGTCGGCGTCGACTTCGAGGACTTCAAGAAGGCCGCGATCAGCCAGATCCCCGTCGGCCGGGCAGGACACCCCGAGGACATCGCGAACACCGCGGCGTTCCTCGTCTCCGAGGGCGCAGGCTTCGTCTCCGGGCAGGTCATCTACGTCGCCGGCGGCCCGAAGGAATGACTCCGGCCCCGGGCACTCAGACCGGACCCCGGCCCGAGCCGCACCCGCACCCACCAACGCCGAATCCCGTACCGCAGACACGTCCACGAAGGAGCCACACCATGGTCGACGCCGTCATCGTCTCCACCGCCCGCACCCCGATCGGACGGGCCTACCGCGGAGCATTCAACGACACCCAGGCCCAGGAGCTCGCCGGGCACGCGATCGCCCACGCCGTGGAGCGGGCCGGCGTCGAGGCCGGTGAGGTCGACGACGTCATAATCGGCTCGGCCCTCCAACAGGGCAGCCAGGGCACGAACATCGGCCGGCAGGCCGGTCTGCGGGCGGGACTGCCCGTCACCGTGGCCGGCATGTCCGTCGACCGGCAGTGCGCCTCGGGGCTCATGGCGATCGCGACCGCGGCGAAGCAGATCATCGTCGACGGGCAGCGAATCGCCGTCGGCGGCGGCGTAGAATCCGTCTCCCTCGTCCAGAACGAGCACATGAACACCTACCGGGCGAAGGATCCGTGGCTCGAGGAGAACGTGCCCGGCATCTACTATCCGATGCTCGCGACCGCCGAGGTCGTCGCCGAACGCTACGGGGTCTCCCGCGAGGACCAGGACGCCTACTCCCTCGAATCGCAGAAGCGCACCGCGGCCGCGCAGGCCGCCGGTCGCTTCGATGACGAGATCGTCCCGCTGACCTCGACGAAGGTCGTTCTCGACAAGGAGACGGGAGAGACCTCCAAGCAGGAGGTCACGCTGACGAAGGACGAGGGCAACCGCCCCGAGACGACGCTCGAGGGGCTTGCGAAGCTCAAGCCCGTCCTCGACCCCGGGGTCGCCTCGACGGTGCCCTCGGTCACCGCGGGCAACGCCTCCCAGCTCTCCGACGGCGCCTCGGCGTCCGTGCTCATGTCCGATGCCGAGGCGTCCCGGCGGGGACTGACCCCGCTCGGCATCTACCGCGGCATGGCCGTGGCCGGAGTCGCCCCCGACGAGATGGGCATCGGTCCCGTCTTCGCCGTGCCCAAGCTCCTCGACGCCCACGGGCTGACGATCGACGACATCGGCCTGTGGGAGCTCAACGAGGCCTTCGCCGTCCAGGCCCTGTACTGCCGTGACCGGCTCGGCATCGACCCCGACCGCTACAACGTCGACGGCGGCGGCATCTCCGTGGGCCACCCGTACGGGATGACCGGGGCCCGCCTCGTCGGCCACGCCCTCATCGAAGGCAGGCGCCGAGGTGTGAAGTACGTCGTCGTGACGATGTGCATCGGCGGCGGGCAGGGAGCCGCGGGACTCTTCGAAGTCGTCTGAGCCGAGCCGGGCCCGGCAGCCTGCGACCCGGTGCCGATTCGCTAGACTCGCTGTCGTGGCAGCGATCGACAGGGACATCATCCGGCTGGCGCTGCCGGCGCTCGGCGCGCTCATCGCCGAACCGATCTTCCTCCTCACGGACACGGCCATGGTCGGCCACCTCGGCGCGGACGCCCTCGGTTCGCTCGCGATCGCCTCGACGATCCTCCAGACGGTGCTCGGGCTCATGGTCTTCCTCGCGTATGCGACGACGCCGCGGGTGGCCAAGCGGATGGGCGCCGGCGACACGCGGGGCGCGGTCGGGGCGGGCTTCGACGGGATCTGGCTGGCGCTGGCCACCTCGGTGGTCCTCCTCGCCGTCGGCCTGCCGCTGCTGGGCACGGCGATCGCCGCCTTCGGGCCCAGCCCCGCGATCGCCGCAGGAGCCCAGTCCTACCTCGCGATCTCGTGGTGGGGTCTGCCGTTCATGCTCGTCGTCATCGCCGCGACCGGGCTGCTGCGCGGACTCCAGGACACCCGCACCCCGCTCGTCGTCGCCGCTCTCGGCTGCGTGGCCAACATCGGCCTCAACGCCCTCTTCATCTACGGTCTCGGCATGGGTGTGGCCGGGTCCGCGCTCGGCACCGTCATCGCCCAGGCCGGCATGTGCGCCGTCTACATCCTCATCGCCCTGCGGGCGGCCCGCCGCTTCCACGCGAGCTTCCGTCCCGACTGGGCGGGGGTGCTCACCTCGGCGAAGACCTCCGGCTGGCTGCTGCTGCGCAATGCGAGCCTGCGGGCCTCCCTCATCATCCTCGTCGTCCTCGCCACCGCGCTGGGGACGACGCAGCTCGCCGCGATCCAGGTCGCCCAGTCGATCTTCTTCGCCCTCGCGCTCGCCCTCGACTCCCTGGCGATCGCCGGGCAGGCGCTCATCGGCCTCCAGCTCGGGGCGAGGGCCGTCGACGTCGTCGCCGCGATCAACCGTCGCCTCATCGCCTGGGGCATCGGCTTCGGCGTCGTCGTCGGCCTCATCCTCATCGCCGGCTCGGGCCTCATCCCGTACGCGTTCTCCTCCGACCCCGGCGTCATTGCCGTGCTCACAGGCCTCCTGCCCATCCTCGCGGTGAGCATGCCCGTGGCCGGGTACGTCTTCGTCCTCGACGGCGTCCTCATGGGGGCCGAGGACGCCCGCTATCTCGCTCTGGCACAATTGGTCGCGGTGATCGGCTATGTGCTCCTGCTCGGTCCGATCACCGGACTCGTGCCCGGCGCGCAGGGGCTGTGGGCGGCGTTCTGCCTCGGCTTCGTCGGGCTCCGGGCGATCACGCTCGGGTGGCGAGTCCGGAACCACCGGTGGATCCGCACCGCGGTCGAGAAGGGAATCACATGAGCAGCACCGACACCCCCGAATCCGCGCCGGATCTGCGCGCGCGGATCCGTCCCCTGCCGGCCGACACCCCCGAGGAGACGTTCCTGCCGTTCCTCGACCTCTGCTTCAACTGGTCGATGGACGCGCCGACGATCCCGCGCGAGGATCTCGTCCACCGAGCCGATGCCCGCCACTACTTCGCCGGCTGGGGGCGACCCGGGGATCTCGCCGTGGCCTGCTTCGACGAGACCGGTGAGGAGATCGTCGGCCTCGCCTGGCTGCGTCTGGCCGAGGACGGCGGGGTCGACGCCGGAGACGGCGCCCCGGCCGATGCCGCGTTCGCGGCGGGGCTGAGTGAGGATCCCTCGGAGGCCGGCCGGACCGTGCCCTCCGATGTCCTCGCCGAGGCGGATGCCGGCTCCGGGAAGGACGCCGAGTCCGACCCCGCCGAGGCGGACGCCGAGTCCGACGGCACGTCCGAGTCCGACGACGCGACCGCCTCGGCGACGGATGACCCCGAACCAGCGGACGACTCCGAACCAGCGGACGACCCCTTCGCGGGCTACGGGTGGGTGGCCGCCGACATCCCCGAACTCTCGATCGCGGTCCTGCCCGACCACCAGGGTGAGGGCATCGGGCGGGCCCTGCTCACCGTCCTCCTCACCCTGGCACGGATGAGCGGAGTCGAGGCGGTCAGCCTCGCCGTCGAGGACGGCAACGGCGCGAAGAGCCTCTACCTCGACGAGGGCTTCGCCACCGTCGGACGCAACGGGGACTCAGACCTGCTGGTGCGGCAGCTGCGGTAGGGCTGCACCGAAGAGCCAGGGATCGACGACCTCGGCCATGTCCCGGCCGGCGACCTTCGAGAAGCACGCGATGAGGTCGGCGGTGTCGACGTTGCCGTGGCGGTGACGGGTCGTCCACTCCCGCACCCCCTCGAAGAAGACGGTGTCGCCGAGGCTGACCCGCAGGGCATGGAGGCACAGGGCCCCGCGCTTGTAGACACGGTCGTCGAACATGCCCGGTCCGCCGGGATCGCCGAGGATGATGTCCTGGGGCGAGACCGCCAGCGACTCGTACCAGGCCACTGCCCAGTCGTGGGCGCTCATCCGGCCCGAGGCCTCCGACCACAGCCACTCAGCGTAGCACGCGAAGCCCTCGTTGAGCCAGATGTCCGACCAGGTCCTGGGGGTGAGCGAATTGCCGAACCACTGGTGGGCGAGTTCGTGGGCGATGAGACGCTCGGACTCCCATTCGGGACCGAGATGGTTGGGTCCGAGCACGGACAGCGGCTGCGACTCGAGGGGGATCTCGAGCTCCTCATCGGTGACGACGACGTCGTAGCGGTCGAACGGGTAGGGCCCGAAGAGGTCGACGAAGACATTCATCATCGTGTGCTGGACGGGCAGGCGCAGGGCCGCGGTGTGCCAGTGCTGTCCGGCGAAGAGTCCGAGCGGGACGGGACTCGGCGCGGCCCCGACCGGCACCGCGATGGGGCCCTGCCGGTAGCGGCCGATCTGCACGGTCGCGAGATATGTCGCGAGCGGCGTCGTCGACTGGTACGTCCACGCGGTGCGTCCGGCCTTGCGGACCTTGTCGGTGAGCTCGCCGTTGGAGACGACGGTGTACTCGGATTCCGTGAGCACGGTGATCCGGAACTTCGCCTTGTTCGAGGGATGGTCGTTGCACGGGAACCACGTCGAGGCCCCGATCGGCTGTCCGGCGACGAGGACCCCGTCCTCGAGCTCCTCCCAGCCGATGTCGCCCCACGTCCCGATGGCCGGCTGCGGGTTGCCCGCATACGCGATGTCGATGCGCACCGGCTGGTTGCGCGCGAGCGGCTCCGTCGTCAGGCGCAGCTTCTTCCCGCGGGCGGTGAAGCGGACCTTGCGGCCGTTCACGCTCGCCTTCGTCACCCGCATGCCCGTGAGGTCGAGGACGATCGACGTCGTGTCGGTGAGCACCCGACCGGTGAGCCGGGCGCGGCCGGCGAGCCGGTTGGGTCCGATCCGGTAGTCGAGGTCGATGTCGTAGTGGTCGATGTGCAGGTCTGGGGTGCCGACGCCGGGGGTGTAGGGATCAAGCATGGACACGGTCGGCGGTGTCGTCGTTCCGGTGGCGCTCGGGAAGTTCTGGGGCATCCACCCAGGGTATGACAGGATTGCCGCTGAAGTAGGCATGCGGGGGAACGAACTCGCCGCGCATGACCAGCGAGGTCGCCCCGACCGTCGAGTTCTCCCCGAGGGTCGCCGCCGGCAGGATGACGCTGTTGGGTCCCAGGGTGGCCCCGGCTTCGAGTTCGACGGTGTCGAGGCTCATCACCCGGTCGTGGAAGAGGTGCGTCTGGACGACGCAGCCGCGGTTGACCGTCGAATTGTCGCCGAGGCGCACGAGGTCGGCCTCGGGCAGCCAGTAGCTTTCACACCACACGCCGTGGCCAATCTTGGCGCCCATCGCCCGCAGGTACCACACGATGGCAGGCGTGCCCACGGCGTTGCGGGTGAACCAGGGGGCGGCGACGAGTTCGACGAAGCAGTCGGCGACCTCGCCGCGCCAGATGAACGACGACCACAGCGGATGATCGCCGGGGGAGATGCGGCCGACGAACACCCATTTCGCGATGACGGCGAGACCGGCCGCGACCGCACCGGCGGCCATCATGACGATGCCGGAGGTGAGCAGGGCGAGTCCGACCGAGGCGAAGAACTCCTGCTGCCCGGCGTCGCCGAACAGGGCCGCCGGCACACCGAGGAGGGCGATGATCGTGAGGATGACCGCGGCGACGAGGGCACCGCCGACCATCACCGAGGTGATCCGCATCGTCTCGAACAGCCCGCGGGCGGCCTTGACCCCGAACTTCGGGGCGTAGGTGAGCGCCTCATCGGCGTCGACGGCGGCCCGGCGCAGCTGCACCGGGGGAGAGCCGAGCCACGAGGAGCCCTTCTTCGCCTTCGCCGGGGCCGCGGAGAGCACGGCGACGAGGGCGTTCTTCGGCACCCGCCGCCCGGGGGAGGCGATGCCGGAGTTGCCGAGGAACGCGCGTTTGCCGACCTTCGCCCGTCCGGCGCGCATCCAGCCGTGGCCGAGTTCGTAGCTGGCGACCATCGTGTCGTCGGCGAGGAACGCTCCGGCCGCGATCGTCGTCATCTTCGGGACGAAGACGACGGTGGAGATCTCCGTGCCGGGACCGACCTTCGCCCCGAGCGCCCGCAGCCACCACGGGGTGAGCATCGAGGCGTAGAGGGGGAAGAGGAGGTCGCGGGCCAGGTCGAGGAGGCGTTCGGTCGCCCACACCCGGTAGCCGCGTCCCGAACGGACGGGGAACTCGCCCTCCTCCATGCCGATCGCGAGCAGACGCACGGAGGCGAGGATGAGGAGGGCGACCGTGACGAACCACAGGCACGCGATGAGCGGGGACCAGGCGAGGACGAGCCACGGATTCTCCACGACCTCGATGCCGGAGACGGCGACCATGAGCCACAGTCCCGGCAGGGCCGCGAGGTAGGGCAGGGCGGCGTTGAGCTGGGAGCCTGCGGCGTAGAAGAGGAACGGCAGCCGGCGGCGCTCGGGCGGGGCCGGCCACGTCTTCTTCGCCTTGCCGATGCGCACGGCCGGGGAACCGGAGTAGATCTGGTTGCGGCGGACCTTCCCGGTCACCGCGGACCCAGCCTCGATGAGCGCCCCCGCCCCGATCCGGGTGCCGGGCATGAGCGTCGAGCGGGCGCCGACGGTCGCGTTCTCACCGACCTCGATCGTCCCGATGCGCAGCAGATCCCCGTCGACCCACCAGCCCTTGAGGTCGACTTCGGGTTCGATGGCCGCCCCCGCTTCGAGGGTGAGGAACCCGGTGACCGGGGGTGCCGAATGGAGGTCGGCACCCGCACCGACCCGGTTGCCCAGCAGACGGGCGTACCACGTCACCCACGGTGCGCTCGCCACGGACACGGCCGCGGCGATGTCGGCGATGTGCTCGGCCAGCCACAGGCGTTTGTGCACCCAGCCCGAACGCGGGTAGACCCCGGGGCGGAGGCCTGCGAGGAGGAGTCTGGCGGCGAGGGCGGAGATGAGCATCCGCCCCCACGCGGTGACGAAGACGAGGTAGAGGGTGATGACGACCGGCCATGGGGTGAAGGGGACGGCCGCGCCGAGGAGGTCAGCGACATTGGCGAGCACCATGGCGATGACGACCCAGCGGACGCCGGCGAGGATGTGGACGGGGATCGCCAGCAGTGTCTGGAACGCCTGCATTCCCTTCGAGGTGCGCCCGATGTCGCGCTGTGGACCGGCGGGCACCGCGGCCCCCTCATCGCCGAGGCACAGGGTCGCCAGCGCCCCGAAGCGGGGGTGGGCGTAGATGTCGCCGACGGTCACGCTCGGGTGCTCCTGGCGCAGCCGGGAGACGAGCTGGGCGGCGGCGAGGCTGCCGCCGCCGGCGGTGAAGAAGTCCGTGTCCGTGCCCGGCCGGGTGCCGAGGACCGCCGTCCACTGCTCGGCGATCCATTCGGTCTCGGGCGCGAACGCCTCCGCCGAGTCCTCGGCCTGCTCGGTCCCGCCCATCGGCCACGGCAGGGCGTTGCGGTCGACCTTGCCGGAGGTCTTCGTCGGCAGTTCGCTCACGAGCGCGAGCCGGGGGACGAGGGCGGCGGGCAGCTCCGCCCGCAGGGCCTCCTCCCAGTCAGGGATCCGTTCGTCGGCTCCCGCCGAGGTGGTCGCGAGGTAGCCGACGAGGATGTCCGTGCCTGCCGGGGTCTTCTTCACCGCGGCCGCAGCACCTTCGACCCCGGGCAGCGCCTGGAGGGCTGCGTCGATCTCCCCGAGTTCGATGCGCCTGCCCCCGAGCTTGATCTGCTCGTCGGCGCGACCGACGAAGATCAGACCCGCGGAGTCGTTGACGACGAGGTCACCGGACCGGTACGCCCGGTCCCAGCCGAGCGTGGGCATGGGAGCGTACTTCTCGGCGTCCTTGGCCGGGTCGAGGTAGCGGGCGAGGCCGACGCCGCCGATGATGAGCTCACCGGTCTCGCCTTCGGCCACGGGGACTCCTGCGGCGTCGACGACGGCCAGTGCCCACCCGGCCAGGGGCAGGCCGATGCGCACGGGGTCGGTGCCGTCGAGGATCGCCGCGCACGCGACCACGGTCGCCTCGGTGGGACCGTACGTGTTCCACACCTCCCGGCCCTCATCGCTGAGCCTGCGGCCGAGTTCGGGCGGGGCCGCCTCGCCGCCGAAGATGAGCAGGCGCACGGCGTCGAGGGCCTCGGCCGGCCACAGGGCGGCGAGCGTGGGCACGGTCGAGACGACGGTGATCCCGCGCGAGGACAGCCACGGGCCCAGATCCATGCCGGACTTCACGAGCGCCCGGGGAGCGGGCACGAGGCACGCGCCGTGCCGCCAGGCCAGCCACATCTCCTCGCAGCTGGCGTCGAAGGCGACGGAGAGACCAGCGAGGACCCGGTCGCCGGGACCTAGCGGATCGTCCTGGCAGAACAGGGCCGCCTCGGCGTCGACGAAGGCCGCCGCCGAGCGGTGGGTCACGGCCACACCCTTCGGGGTGCCCGTCGACCCGGAGGTGAAGATCACCCAGCAGTCGTCGTCGGGGGTGGGGCTGCGCAGGGCGGACCGGTCGAGAGGTCCGCGGTCGTTGCGGGATTCGATGGCCCGCTCCGCGGTGACGACTCCGGTCACGGCCGCCTCGGCGAAGACCGTGCGCGCCCGCTCATCGGGATCGTCGACGTCGACGGGGACGTACGCGGCGCCGAGCATCATCGTCGCAAGGATCGAGACGTAGAGGTCGACCGACCCTGAGGGCACCCGGATGCCGACCTTGTCGCCGGGTCCGATGCCGGCGTCGGCGAGTGAGAGCGCGAGATCCCTGATCTCGGCGATGAGCTCGGCGTAGCTGAGCACGGTGCGGCCGTCGTCGATCGCGGGCTGATCGCCATGGGCGCCCGCCGTCTCGAGGAGGACGTCGATGAGGGTGCGGTCCTCGCGGGGGCGAGGCTGAGCAGGAAATTGCGCGGCGTAGTCTGTCACAGTTCTTCCGGATCGAGCGACCAAGGGCCGACTCTCACAGGGGTCGACCAGTATCGGCCCTGATCATACTGCGTCAAGGTGTCGGAGCAGTGAACATGACGCGGCCGCGGGGGTCGTGATAGATGTGAGGAGGCGAGATTCCACAACGGCGAGGAGCACAGCACAATGGTCACGGTCTTTTCCAACGCAGCGGTCTTCGACGGCACCCGGTTCATCCCCGGCCGTCGCGACGTCGTCGTCGACGGGTCGCAGATCACCGCGATCACCGAGGCGGGGCAGGGCTCCCACAACGCCGGCGACACCTTCGTCGACTGCTCCGAGCGCACCCTCATCCCCGGCATCATCGACTGCCACGTCCACCTCATGAGCTCCGGCGCAGACAGCACCTCGAACTTCCACAATCCCTTCTCCCTGCCGTTCTACTCCTCGGTGCGCCACATGTCCGAGACGCTGGCCGGCGGGGTGACGACGGTGCGCGACGCCGGCGGCACCGACCTCGGTGCCAAGGTCGCCGTCGACACCGGGGTCGTCAGGGGCCCGCGGATGACGATCGCGGTGACGATCATGTCCCAGACCGGCGGGCACGGGGACTTCCACCTCGTCTCCGGAGCCGACTCCCCGTTCCTCTCCCCGCACCCCGGTCGCCCCTCCGGCGTCGCCGACGGCGTCGAGGGCGTGCAGCGGAAGACCCGGGAGCTGCTGCGGGCCGGGGCCGACCACATCAAGATCTGCTCGACCGGGGGAGTGCTCTCACCCCGGGACGACCCCCGGCACTCCCAGTTCACGGAGGAGGAGATCACCGTCATCGTCGCCGAGGCGGCCGCCCAGGGTGCGCACGTCATGTCCCATGCCCAGGGCGCTCCAGGGATCAAGAACGCCGTGCGCGCCGGGGTCCGCTCGATCGAGCACGGCATCTACCTCGACGACGAGGCGATCGACCTCATGCTCGAGAACGGCACCTTCCTCGTGCCCACCCTGCAGGCCCCGCAGGCCGTGATCACGGCCGCCGAGGCGGGGGCGAGCCTGCCCCAGTCCGTCATCGACAAGGCCCACTCGGTCATCGAGACCCACCGCGAGTCGATCGCGAAGGCCCACGAGGCGGGAGTGCGGATCGCCATGGGCACCGACGCCGGAGTGGGACCGCACGGGAGGAACCTCGAGGAGATCAGCCTCCTCGCCGAGGCCGGTCTCTCCGGGGCCGAAGCGCTCGCCGCAGGCACCTCGACGGCGGCCGAACTCCTCGGCCACGACGACCGGGGACGCATCGCCGCCGAGATGCTCGCCGATCTCGTCCTCGTCGACGGTGATCTGAGCACCGCCGATGTCCGCGGCATCGAGGATCGGGTGAGCGAGGTGTGGCTCGACGGCACCCGCGTGTGAGGTGAGGCTAACTTCGGCGTAGAATCGTTGCGAAGACCCACCCGAACCCGACACGGAGGCGCACGTGAATCCCCTCGACTGGTCGTTGCCGATCGCGGTCACGTGGCTCATCCTCTTCGGGATCATCCTCGCCCGCGCCGGCGGGACCTACCTGCTCGGGCGGTTGGCCCGGAAGGGGATGCAGCGCATCGACCGGGTCGAGAGGATCATGTCGGGACGCAAGTACCGCAAGGCCGAGGCGATGATCGAACGCTTCGGGGCGCCCGTCATCGCCGTGTCCTTCCTCATGGTCGGCGTGCAGACGGTGCTCAACCTCGCCGCCGGGACCTCGGGGATGAGTGCGAAGCGCTACGTCCCGGCCCTCATCGTCGGGGGATCCGTGTGGGCGCTCATCTACTCGACCGTCGGCCTCATCGGCTTCCGCGCCGTCGCGAAGGCCTATGAGGTGGCGCCGGGACTGACGATCGGCCTCGGCGCGTGCTTCGTCCTCGCGATCGGCGGACTGATCATCGGCCTCAAGCGCAAGGACGAGACGCCGGACGAGGCTCCGCACGAGACGACCGGCGCCGAGGAAGATTCGCCTGCGGCTTCCCGCGGCACCACCTCGGCGAAGGCCGCCGGCGACACCGCCTGAGCCTCACGGCGACTCCGCCTGAGACTCCCGGCGTCACCGCCTCGGCGCGCCCAAAATTGTCTGCCTGCGTCAGCTGCCGCGCTTGTGGTGGACGGGGGCGGCGTCCTCGCTCATGTCCTCGAGTTCGATGCCCTTCGTCTCCGGCACCTTCCACCACACGAAGAAGAAGGAGAGGACGGCGAAGAACGCGTAGAAGCCGTACGCGAAGGTGAGGCTGATGTCGGCGAATACGGGGAACGTCGTCGAGATCGCGAAGTTCGCGACCCATTGGGCGGCCGCGGCCACGGCGAGGGCGCCGGCGCGGATGCGGTTGGGGAACATCTCGCCGAGGAGGACCCACACGAGCGGTCCCCACGTCGCGCCGAAGCCGACGACGAAGAGGTTGGCGGCGATGAGGGCGATGATCGACCATGGGGCGGGCAGCACCGCGCTCGTCGTGCCGTCGGCGCCGGTGACGAGTTCGGCGAAGGAGAATGCGAGCGCCATCGTCGCCAGAGACAGTCCCATGAGCGCGGAGCCGGCGAGCAGCATCTTCCGCCGGCCCACCCGGTCGACGAGGAGGATCGCGACGATCGTGACGAGGATGTTCGTCACCGAGGTGATCACCGAGGTCAGCAGTGCGCTCGATTCGTCGAAGCCGACGGACTTCCACAGCGTCGTCGAGTAGTAGAAGATGACGTTGATGCCGACGAACTGCTGGAACACGGACAGAAGGATCCCGATCCACACGATCGGCTTGAGACCGAACCGCTTGCCCAGCAGGTCCCGGAACGACTCCCGCTCCTCCCGGTGCAGTGAGGAGCGGATGCGGGCGATGAGGGAATCGGTGTCGACGACGCCGGTGAAGTCGCGCAGCACCTTCGCCGCCTCATCCTCCCGGCCACGGGCGACGAGGAAGCGCGGGGACTCGGGCAGGCCGAGGGCCGCGAGACCGTAGACGAGGGCGGGGACCGCCTCGACCATGAACATCCACCTCCACGTGTCGATGCCGAACCAGAACGGTGCGGCCGCCCCGCCGGAGACGGAGGCGAGCAGCGCATTGGAGAGCAGGGCGGCGAAGATGCCGGTGACGATCGCCAGCTGCTGCAGCGAGCCGAGGCGACCGCGCACCCGGGCGGGCGACACCTCGGCGATGTAGGCGGGGGCGATGACCGAGGCCGCACCGACGCCGAGCCCGCCGACCATGCGCCAGATGATGAGGTCGGTGACGCCGAAGGCCAGCCCCGAGCCGATCGCCGAGGCGAAGAAGAGGATCGCGGCGACGACCATGACCGGCAGGCGGCCGAAGCGGTTGGCGAGGCTGCCGGCGAACCATGCGCCGATCGCGCACGCGATGAGTGCGGAGGACACGGCGAAGCCCTTGAGGGCGGCTCCGAGGTCGAAGTCCGCGGCGAGGGCGTCGACGGCGCCGTTGATGACGGCGGTGTCGAAGCCGAAGAGGAAGCCGCCGAGGGCGGCGGCGATCGAGATGCCGATGATGCGGGAGGACACCCGCTCCATTCCGTGCAGCCGGTTGTCGGCTGGGTTCTGGGACGAGGACACGGGAGGTCTCCTTGGGCGCTGGGGCGTCGGGACGGGCCCCGACTTCGGATCGTGACCCAGGCTACGCCAGGTCAGCGGACTTGGGGGTCAACCTCGGCGGGGAAATGTTCTTCGGGTCCCGGATCCGTCTCCTCGCCGAGGTGACCTTGCCCGTCCCGGCAGGTGTCCTTCCCTCCCGCCGAGGTGGGCGAGTGGTGCCGCGGGGCATGGGTAGAGTGGTGCGCGGTCCATCGGCACCGAGGAGAGGAAACGGGGTTGGCCAAGCAGGACGAGCCGGGATTCGCCGGCATCGCCGGAGCCGCGATCTACTTCGGATCGAACGGCGCCGCGTTCGCCGCCCTTCTGCCCTGGTATCCGATGCTCGTCGACCGCTTGGGGCTGACGTCCTTCCAGTTCGGGCTCGTCGTCGCCTCCTTCGCGATCGGCTCCATCGCCTCCTCCGTGCTCCCGGCCCGCCTCATCGCGCGCTTCGGGGCCAACGCCGTTGTGCTCGTCGGGACCGTCCTCCTCGTCCTCGCGATCGCTGCGACCCCGTGGTCGGTGAGCGGGTGGATGATGGCCGGCTGCCTCTTCCTCGCCGGGGTCTTCGACGCGATCGTCGACGTGGCCCAGAACGTCGTCGGCATCGGCGTGCAGGAGAACCGCTCGCGGGTCATCCTCTCCTCGATGCATGCGGTGTGGAGCCTCGGGGGACTGGTCAGCGGGGCGCTCGCCACGGCGGCCGCCTCGGCGGGAGTCGATATGCGATTCCACATCGCGATCGTCGCCGCCGCCTGCATTGTTTTCGTCATCATCGGCCGCCGGCTCATCGGGGCCGAGGGCACGCATTGGGGTCGGCGCCTCGTCGACGAGTCCGGAGCCGAAGCACAGGGGACCCGGGAGCCGGGCCGGCGCAGGCGGATCCTCCTCATCGCGCTGCCGCTCGCGGTCGTCGCAGTGTGCGGGACCGCGGTCGAGGACATCGCGAACAACTGGTCGTCACTGGCCGCCGTCGAACTCGCGGGGATTCCCGTGGCCATGGCCGGCATCGGCTTCAGCACCGTCATCGGCGCACAGTGTCTCGGACGGTTCACCGGCGACGTCCTCGTCCAGCGGTTCGGTCCGGGACGCATCGCCCGCCTCGGCGGGATCCTCATCGCGGCAGGAGGTCTCGGACTCGCGACGGCGACCAGTCCCGTTCAGCTGCTCGTCTCCCTCGCGGCGATGGGCTACGGCTCGGCCACGCTCGTCCCGGGCGCCCTCAGCGCCGCCTCACACATCCCGGGTGCGGGCAGGGCGGCCGGAGTGACGCTGGTCAACTGGATCATGCGGGTCGGCTTCATGGCCACGAGCCCGCTCGTCGGCATCGTTGCGACGGCAGCCAGCCTGCGCTGGGGGCTCGGACTGCTCGTGGTCATCGGGCTGGCGACGACGATCTTCGCCGGACGCCTCGACACGCCGGGTGGCAGGGAGGCGCCTGCGGATCACGGGTGAGGTGCCGGGCCGTCGCCTGTGCGGGCACTGGTCGGATCCGCTCGGGAAAGCGAGAATGCCGTGACATCCTGTGGACGTCACGGCACCTGAGAAAATGTCGGGCTAGCGGTGTCTGGTTTCACGACATAGTTCCGGTATGTCTCCCGACATCCTTCCGCTGATCTCTCATGACATCGTTCCACCATATGTGTCACGACATACTTCCACCCATGTCCCACGACATCGTTCCGATATGGACGAACACAACAAGAACCGCAGCATCATCCTCGCCATCACCGAAGGAGGCCTCACCCACACCGAAGCAGCCACCCGCTTCGGCGTGTCCACCCGCTGGATCCGCACCCTGCTCGCCCGGTTCCGCACCGGAGGACTCGACGCCGTCGACCCCCGCCCACGCACACCCCACACCAACCCCAGAGCCATCCCCGAGTCCACCGTCAACGCGATCCTCACCCTGCGACACACACTCACCGACCAAGGACTCGACGCCGGCCCCGAATCCATCTGGGACCGCCTCCCACCCGAAACCCGACCCAGCGTGTCCACGATCTGGAGAACCCTCAAACGCCACAACCTGATCACACCCCAACCCCAGAAACGCCCCCGCTCCTCCTGGCACCGCTTCGTCGCCGACGCCCCCAACGAATCCTGGCAATCCGACTTCACCCATTGGCCTCTCACCGACGGCACCGACGTCGAGATCGTGTCCTGGCTCGATGACCACTCCCGCAAACTCCTCCACACCAGCGCCTACCCCGCGATCACCGGACCCATCGTCATCGACACGTTCACCACCACCATGGACGAACACGGCCCACCAGCATCAACACTGACCGACAACGGGATGGTCTTTCCCCCGCAAGCGGGAGGTACCCCCACCACCCGATTCGCCCGCGGACACGACGGGAAACGAGCCCAACCCAACGCGTTCGAACAACTCCTGTCCGATCTGAAGATCCACCAGAAGAACGGTGCCCGCAACCACCCCACCACCCAAGGCAAGATCGAACGCTTCCACCAGACCCTCAAACGCTGGCTGGCCGCTGACGGGCTCGTCGACACCGTCGAGGAGCTCAACGCGCAACTGCAGCGCTTCATGCTGATCTACAACACCCAACGCCCCCACCGGGCGATCGGGCGCCGAACCCCGGACGAGGCGTACTACGCAACCCCGAAGGCCGAACCCGTCGCCGAGCTCGACTCCCAGGTATGGCGCATCCGCTACGACCGAGTCGATCGAGACGGGAAGGTGTCCCTGCGCTATGCCGGGAGACTGCGGCATCTGGGGATCGGTCGCCGGTGGGCCGGTGTGCGCGTCATCGTCCTCATCCATGCCGATCAGACGATGGTCATCGCGCCCGGCAGCGGTGAGCTCATCGCCGAGCACATCATCGATCCCAGCAGGGACTATCAGGCGAAACAGAAACCGGAACGATGACTGGAGACATAACCGGAACGATGACGTGAGACATCAGCACGATGACCGGAACGATGTCTGGAGACAGACCCGGGCCAGAAATGAGAAATGTGCCGCGACATCGTAGGAACGATGTCGCGACACATCACAAATGTCGGGCTAGCGGGATTTGAACCCACGACCTCTTCACCCCCAGTGAAGCGCGCTACCAAGCTGCGCCATAGCCCGTTGTCCAGCACCTGTGCCGGGGCAACGTGGACTAGCCTATAACGATCGTCGCCCAACTTCCAAAATTGCCGTTCGTGACCTTCGACAAACTAGTATCATCCCAGGTAGCCGCCCGCGAAACGGGTGCTCTCCGACCCCTGTTCAGGGGGTCGGTAACATTTCCGTTTCGTGATTGTTATGCAAGCACTTCAGGCGGCTATGCTTGGAACACCGACAAGCTAAGAGGAGTCGACATGGCGGAACTGGAGTTTCCAGTGTCTTACCTGTACTCAAAGGACCACGAGTGGGTCCACACCACGGAGAACAATGTCGTCTACCGTGTGGGTATCACGGATTACGCCCAGTCCCAGCTGGGCGACGTCGTCTATGTCGATCTGCCTGCTGTCGGAGATTCGATCACGATGGGCGAGTCCTGTGGTGAGGTGGAGAGCACGAAGAGCGTCTCCGATCTCATCGCACCGCTGTCGGGAACGATCACGGAAGTCAACGACGCCCTCGAAGACAAGCCGGAGACCGTCAATTCCTCCCCCTACGAGGACGGTTGGATGTACCTCGTCGAGGCGAGCGATCCAGTGCAGGTGACCGGTCTCATGGACGAGGAGCAGTACCACAAGCTCGTGCAGAGCGAGGAGGCATGATGTCGCAGAACAATGACCAAGGTCGCCGGAACCCCTCGCAGCCGTGGTACGACAACGGCGAAGTCCCGCAGTCGAAGAAGTTCCCCTTCGGCACCGGAGACGAGGCCGAGGGCAGCCAGCCCGGCGGAGGTCATCCGAACACCCCTGCCTACGGGCAGCCTCCCGTGGACAGCGCGCCGCAGGCGCCGAACTTCGGCGGCGGAAACGGTGCAGGCCAGTACCAGCAGGAACCGCCTCGGCGGGACGAGCAGCTGTACCAGCCGCCCCAGCAGGGCGCTGATCAGGGCCGCGGCCGTCACGCCGATCACCCCACGGGGGAGCAGGCGCCGGGCCGGGCCTACGACGATCAGCAGGGTCGTCACGCCCAGTACCAGCCCCCGCAGCAGGCCGGCTACCAGCAGCAGGGCGGCCAGCAGTACGACCCGCGTGACAACCAGGGCGGTCAGCAGTACAACCAGGGCGGTCAGCAGGGCTACGACCCGCGCGACAACCAGGGTGGGCAGCAGTACGACCAGGGCGGGCAGCAGTACGGTCAGCCCGGCAGCGAGCAGAACCAGCAGTATCCGGTCTCCGGCGGGCAGAACCCGAGCGATTCGGGCCAGCAGCCGTTCCAGGGCATCCTCGACCCGCACACCGGTGAGATCCACCCGGTGCCCGACCTCGACGGACTCCAGGACACGGATGCGCTCCTCGTCGTCGTCTCGGGACCGGACTCCGGTTCGCAGATCCTGCTCGACACCGATGTCGTCACGGTCGGCCGCAGCCCCAACGCGGACATCTTCCTCGACGACGTCACCGTCTCGCGCAAGCACGCCGAGTTCATCCGCACCCCCAGCGGCTTCACCCTGCGTGACACCGGTTCGCTCAACGGCACCTACGTCGGTCGTCAGCTCATCGACTCCATCGAACTGCAGAACGGCGCAGACGTGCAGATCGGGAAGTTCCGGATGATCTTCCAGCAGCGTCCGCGCTCCTGAGAAGGAGATAATGTCCAACGTCGAAGTCGAGGTCGTCGGGGTGCGCATCGAGATGCCCGCCAACCAGCCGATCCTCCTGCTCAAGGCCACTGAGCCCGCGTACTACCTGCCGATCTGGGTGGGCGCGATCGAAGCGAACGCGCTCTCGATCGCGCAGCGCGGACTCACCCCGCCGCGACCGATGACCCATGCCCTTCTGCTCGACGTCCTCGGCGCCCATGACGACGAGCTCTCCGACGTCACCATCACCGGCCGCGACGGTCAGATCTTCCTCGCCGAACTCCACACCGAGGACGGCAAGACGATCTCCGCCCGACCCTCGGACGCCGTGACACTGGCACTGACAGCAGAGTGCCCCGTCTACGTCGATTCCGACCTCCTCAAAGACGCCGGCATCGAAGCCCCCGAAGCAGACGAAGAAGAGGTCGCGCAGTTCCGCGACTTCCTCGACAACGTCTCGGCCGAGGACTTCGAGACCGGCGAAGAGACATGAAGAAAGAGCAAGCGTGAGCCTCCACATCGATCCGGTCTTCGCCCACACGGACATCACCGCAGCCGGCACCGACGACCTCTCCGGTCTCGACGACTGGAGGGAGATGGACGCCAAACAGCAGCCGACCTATCTCGACTCGGCGGCCCTCGACGATTCGCTGACCAGGCTGCGCAGCTACCCGCCGCTTATCTTCGCCGGCGAAGCCGACGTCCTCAAGCAGCGGATCGCCGCAGCCTCGCGCGGTGAGGCCTTCGTCCTCGCCGGCGGCGACTGCGCGGAGTCCTTCGCCGGCGCCCAGGCCGACAAGATCCGGGCCCGCGTCCAGACCGTCCTGCAGATGGCCGCGGTCCTCACCTACGGCGGTTCGATGCCCGTGGTCAAGATCGGGCGCATGGCCGGCCAGTTCGCCAAGCCCCGCTCGGCGGACATGGAGACCCGCGACGGTGTCACCCTGCCCTCGTTCCGCGGCGACATCGTCAACGGCTACGAGTTCACCGAGGAGTCCCGGCGGCATGACCCGGCCCGGCTCCTGCAGGCCTACCACGTCTCCGCGTCGACGCTCAATCTCATCCGCGCCTTCACCCAGGGCGGCTTCGCCGACCTGCGGCTGGTCCACGAATGGAACCGCGGCTTCCTCGCCTCGAACCCCGGCTACCAGCGCTACGAGCAGACCGCCCGCGAGATCGATCGCGCGATCCGCTTCATGGACGCTTGCGGCGCGGACTTCGAGGCCCTGCGGACAACGGAGTTCTACTCCGCCCACGAGGCGCTGCTCCTCGAATACGAACGCGCGCTCACCCGCATCGATTCGCGTTCGGGTCTGCCCTACGACGTGTCCGGTCACTTCCTGTGGATCGGTGAGCGCACCCGTGAGATCGACGGTGCCCACGTCGACTTCCTCTCGAAGGTGCAGAACCCCATCGGCGTCAAGCTCGGCCCGACCGCGACCGCCGAGGACGCCCTCGCGCTTGCGGAGAAGCTCGATCCGAACGCCGAACCCGGCCGACTGACGTTCGTCACCCGCATGGGTGCAGGGAAGATCAACGACGTCCTGCCGAAGCTCCTCGCCGGGATCGGCGACCAGCTCCCGCACGTGACGTGGGTGAGCGATCCCATGCACGGGAACACGATCACCTCGAGCACCGGGTACAAGACGCGCCGGTTCGAAGACGTCATGGCCGAGGTCGAAGGGTTCTTCGCAGCCCACCAGGAAGCCGGCACCATTCCCGGCGGTCTGCACATCGAACTCACCGGCGACGATGTCACCGAGATCATGGGCGGGGCCACGGAGATCGACGACGAGGGTCTGCGCCGTCGCTACGAGACGCTGGTCGATCCCCGCCTCAACCACGACCAGTCACTCGAGATGGCCTTCCAGGTCGCCGAATACCTCACCCGCCGCGGCTGAGGGCTCGCACTGCAGCACTGACACGACGAAGCGCCGGCGGTTATCCGCCGGCGCTTCGTCGTGTGCGCGGTCACCACCGCGCTGGAGGGCTACTTCCCTGAGTCCTTGGGTTTGTCCTCTTTGGGCTTATCATCCTTCGGCTTAGGCTCCTTGCCCTTCGAGACGCGGACGATGACGAGCGAGTTGTACGGTTTCGCCTCGGTGCTCTTGGGCCATTGGAAGACGACGTCGCCCTTGGGCACGGTGTCGGAGAAGACCTCTTCCTTGCCGACGCGGAAGCCGCGCTTCGTCAGCGTCGCGAACGCCGCATCGTAGCTCAGTCCCTCGACCTTCGGCACCGCGATGGGGGCATCGCCCTTCGAGACGACGAGGTCGACCTTCTCATCGTGGACGAGCTGTTCGCCCTCCTTCTTCGAGGCGCTGATGACTGTGCCCTTGTCCACGGAGTCGTCGTACTTCTCATCGACCTTGCCCACCGCGAGCCCGGCGTCCGTGAGCGCGGTCTTCGCCTCGTCCGCGCTCAGTCCTTCGAGCTTGGGCACGGCGAACATCTCGACGCCCTTCGAGACGACGAGGGTGACGGTCGAATCCGGGGAGAGCTCGGTGCCGCCGACGGGTTCGGAGCCGATCACGGTGCCGGCAGGGATCGAATCGTCGAAGACCTCCTGCTTCTTCGGGCTCAGGCCGTTCTCCTCGACCACGGCGGTCGCCTCGGCGAACTCCTTCCCGGCGAGCTGACCGGGCACGATGGACTTCTGTGCGGGCAGGTTGGCGATGATCAGCCACGCGAGGAGCGCGAGGACGACGAGTCCCGCCCCGACGGTCGTCGCCAGTCGCCGGCGCCGGCGGCGCTTCGGATGGGCAGGCGCCGAGGCTGCCACCACGGCAGCGTCGTCGTCCTCCTGGCCGGCGGCGGTACCGCCGGCTGCAGCGGCTGCCAGCGGCGATTCGGCTGCGTCTGAGGGCCCGGCTTCGTCCGAGGACTCGCCCACAGAGTCACCGGTGCTCGCAGACTCGGCATCGTCAACGGAGCCGGCGCCCGCCTCGGCGGTCTCATCGTCGTCGAGGTAGGGGATCTCGTCGGTGCGCGACTTCTTCTCCTTCGGCACCTCCTCCCCGAGGTCGATGCTCGCCGTCAGGGCAGGGGAGTGGTTCCCGGCCTCGGCCTCGGGATCGCCGAAGTCGAGTTCGGCATCCGTCATCTGCGCCCTGGCCTCGGCCAGTGCACGGCGGAACTCCCCGGCGTCCTCCGGGCGGTCCTCGGGATCCTTCGACGTCGCCCACAGGACGAGGGCGTCGAGCAGCGGGCTGATGCCGTCGACCCTCTCCGACGGCGGCGGGACCGTGTCGTGGACGTGCCGGTAGGCGACCTGAATCGGCACATCGTCGGTGTAGGGCTGGGTGCCGGTGAGCATCTCGTAGAACATGATGCCGACCGTGTAGAGGTCGGTGCGGGCATCCGCCCCGGCCCGGGTGACGAGTTCCGGGGCGACGTAGCCGACGGTGCCGATGAGCGTCTTCGTCGTCGTCGCCGAGGTGACGGCCCGGGCGAGTCCGAAATCGGCGAGCTTGACCTGGCCGTCGGTTCCCAGCAGGACGTTGTCGGGTTTGAGGTCGCGGTGGATGATGCCCGTCGAATGGACGGCCTCGAGGGCGGCGAGGATCGCGTCGAGCACGACGATGGCCTGCCTCGGCGTGAATGACCCCCGGTGCTTGAGCTCGCGGCGCAGCGTCACCGAGGGCAGATGCTCCATGACGAGGTAGACGATGTCCCCGTCACGAGCCTGGTCGTGGATCGCGACGAGGTTGGGGTGGGTGAGCCGACCTGCGTTGATCGCCTCCCTGCGGAAGCGCTCGACGAAGGTCTCATCGGAGATGAGGTGCTCGTGCATGACCTTGATCGCGATCTCGCGGTCGAGGCGCAGGTCCGTGCCGCGGTAGACCATCGCCATGCCGCCCCGGGCGATCTTCGCATCGATCCGGTAGCGGTCGTTGAGGACGACGCCGAGCAGCGGATCCGGAAGGGAGCTCATCGGGCGACCTCCAGACGTCCCCGCTGCATTTGCACGCCGCGGACGAAGGCCTTCGTCTCCGGCAGCAGCCCATCGTCACGCACCGAGCGCAGATCCTGGTAGTAGCCGGCCAGCGCCTCGTCCTCGGAGTCAGTGGATTCGATGAGCCAGCCGAGGATGACGGTGCCGGCGACGATGTTGTCGGCGATGTCGAGGACGTCGAGCCCCCGGCCGACGATGTCGCTGGCCCACCGGGCCGAGCGCGGGGTGACCTGCATGATGCCGATCGCATTGCCCGCAGACACCGTCGCGTGCTGGAACCCGGACTCCTGGGCCGCGACCGCCTGCATGAGCGCAGGTTCGGCACCGAGTTCCTCGGCGATCTGCGCGACGAGGAAGCGCGCCTGCTCCGGGGTGGGATGGACCCGGCCGAGCAGGGTGGCCTTGTTCAGTCGGGCCGCGTGGACGACGCCGGCCTGCAGCGCTTCGCCCCATGCGCCCACGGACACATGGGGGAGGGTCTCGGGGACCTCGGGCGCCTGCCTGCGGGGACGGGTGCCGGTGTCGCGCAGCAGGAGGAGCTCGCCGACGCGGATGAGGGAATCCTCGCCCATCGCGTTCGCCCGCCGCAGGGTCGACGGGGAGATCCCGTGCGAGGCGGCGATCGACTGCAGGGTCTCCCCGGGCGCGACGATGTGCGAGGGGTCGGTCTCTGGCAGGTCGTTCTTCTCCGGCAGCGAGAGCACCTGGCCCTGGGAGAGGTTCTGTCGGGGTGAGATCCGATTGAGTTCGGCCAGCGCGGGCACGGAGACGCCGTGCCGACTGGCGACCGCGTAGAGGGTGTCACCGGCCTTGACCTTGTACGTGCGGCCCCCGTGGGTCACGGGCACGGTCTCGCTCTTCGTGCCCGTCAGCCACTGCGGTCCCGCGGACGCCGAGGTCTCGGAACGCGCCGACGTCGAACCGTCTGCCGACGTCTCTGCGCGCGCCGAGGCGGCTGTCCGGGTCGAACGGTCGCTCGAGGCAGGAGAATCGGTGGGTTCCGGGGTCGCCTGCGAGGCCGCCTCGGCGGGCTGAGTCTCGGGGCGGGGGACGGGACCGGTCGAGTTCACCCGGGAGGCCGCGCGGATGTCAGGGGCGGCGGTGATCGGCTTCGGAGGAGTCCGTCGCGAGCGTGTCATCTGTCACCTGTTCGGCTGCATATCGTGCGGGGAAGTTTCACCCTCCAGCGTATCCACTGCCCCCTGCCCAGCCCGGGATTGCGGCGGGCATGGCGGCGTGTTTCTTCGCCGAGTTGCTACGCTTGGGGGCGTGAATACCGAAGAACTCGTCCAGGACTGGTCCACGCTGCCCGACATCGTCGAATCCACGGGCCTTGGCGTCAGCCAGGTGCGCCGCCTGCTCGAAGACGGCGCCATCTGCGGATACAAGCACGGCGACCCCAAGGTGCTGCGCGTGCCGAGCGCCTTCTTCGTCGACGGCGAGGTCCTCACCCCGCTCAAGGGGACGCTGAGCACGCTCAAGGATGCCGGCTTCGACGAGGAGGAGTCCATCAAGTGGCTCTTCACCCCCGACGACTCCCTGCCCGGTCGCCCCATCGATCTGCTGCGTGCCGGCAACCGCAAGGAAGTCCGCCGACGCGCCCAGGCACTCGCCTTCTGAGCCCTACCGTTGCCGACGGCTCACCGCTGCCGACAGGTCACCTCCTCCAGAGCCTCACCGCTGCCGGTAGCTGAGCGCCTGCGCGAAGTCCCGCAGCCGTGACTCTGCCGCCTCGCCGAGCCGGAACGCCGCCGGGCCGTTGTCGGCGGTCCACGAGTCCAGCTCGCTCAGCGCCGCATCGTGGCGGGCGGCGATGATCTCCTCGACCGCGTCGAGTCCGCCGACGGCACGCAGCATCGCGACCGTCTCGGCCACCGTGTCCTCACTCAGGCTCTGATCGCCGAGGCGGGAGGCCAGCAGCCGTGTCTGCTCCGGGCTCATCCTCTTCAGGCTCTCGGCGATGAGCACCGTGCGCTTGCCCTCCCGGATGTCGTCGCCGGCGGGTTTGCCCGTGGCCGCAGGATCCCCGACGATGCCGAGGACGTCATCGCGCAGCTGGAACGCCTGACCCAAGGGCAGGCCGAAGCGGGTCAGGCCTGCGAGCTGGGCCTCGTCTGCCCCGCCGAGGGCCGCCCCGAGGAGGAGCGGCTGCTCGACCGAGTACTTCGCGGCCTTGAAGCTGAGCACCTCCCACGCCCGGGCCCCGATGCGCTCATCGGTCAGCGGGATCACTTCGGCGCGGACGTCGAGGAACTGACCGACCATGACATCGCGGCGCATCTGGGCGCGCAGCCGTTGCGCGGGTATCGAGGCGCCGAGGCGGTCCTGGGCGGATTCGAAGAGCTCTTCACTCAGCGCCAGGCAGATGTCGCCGATGACGATCGCCGCGGCCACCCCGAACGCCTCCGCATCGCCTTCATAGCCGAGATCCGCATGGAGGGCCTCGAACTGCCGGTGCAGGGCGGGTGACCCGCGCCGGGTGTCCGAATGGTCGATGACGTCGTCGTGGATGAGCGCGGCGGCATGGAGGAGCTCCAAGGAGGCGGCCGCCTCGGCGAGCCCGGTCCGCGCAGCCGTACCCGGGGAGGTCTCGGGGCCGGCGACGAGCTGGTACCCCCACCACAGGAGGACCGGGCGGATGCGCTTGCCGCCGCGGGTGAACGCGATGAGGCTCTGCCCGATCTCCGCGGTTTCCGGCGAGATGGCCTCGAACTCGGCCGCCTTGGACCGGAGGAAGGATTCGAGGACGGCCGCCACCTCGGCGGCGATGTCGGAGGGATCGTCGAGGCGCTCGACGGCGCTCACGGAGCGATGTTCCCGCCGACGGAGACGATCGACGACTGCGGGTCGTCGGGGTCGTCGCTGACGGTGATGACGAGCATGCCGTCGTTGTCCTTGTGGCGGAAGTTCACGACCTGCGCGGACTTCGTCATCGACTCCTTGCCGAAGGTCTCGAAGCCCGCCTTCTCCAGCCGGTCGGTGTAGAAGGCGACGATGTCCTTCGGTTCGGCCTTCGCCTTCATCACGAGGCTGACGGCGTCGAGCTTGCCGGACTCGGCCTGGGCACGCGAACTCGAGATCACCTCGGCGTCGGGGTAGGGCGCCATGAAGTCGGGGAGTGCGGCGTCCTCGGCCGCGGCCTCCGTCGGTGCCGGGCTGCCGGAGGCCGAGGGGTCGGCCGCCGGGTCGGCGGATGCGCCCGCCGAGGCGGTCTGAGAAGCAGTGGAAGAGGCCTCCGGGGTCGAACCGGTCTGGCCGGTGCAGCCGGCGAGAGCGAGACCGAGGGCGAGAGTCATCGTCGTGACAGTCCTGCGCGATACCATGTTTGACAGATTACCCGCAGACCCCCGCGGGAGCCGAACGATCCGATTCGGCTCCGACCGACCCATGGGTGGGACATGAGCCGCAAACAGCTGGCCCGCTCCGGCGGCGACCTGGAGCATCTGGGCACGGACGACACCGGTGCGACGACGCTCCATCTCGACATGGATTCGTTCTTCGTCTCCGTCGAGCTCCTCACCCGCCCCGAACTCCTCGGCCGGCCGGTCATCGTCGGCGGTCGGGCCGGTCGGGGCGTCGTCGTCTCCGCGAGCTACGAGGCCCGCGAGTTCGGCGTGCATGCCGCGATGCCGATGTCCCGGGCGCTCGGCCTGTGCCCCATCGCCGAGGTGATCCCGCCCTCCCACGGCCTCTACTCCGAGTATTCGCGCCAGGTCTTCGATCTCGTCGCCCAGGTCACCCCCGACGTCGCCCAGGTCAGCGTCGACGAAGCCTACATCGACGTCTCCGGTGCGGTGCGCCGTCTGGGCTCACCGGTGGCGATCACCACTGCGCTGCGGGCGGAGATCGAAGCGCGGACGGGACTGAGCGCCTCGGTGGGCATCGCCGGCTCCCGGGTCGTCGCGAAGCTCGCCTCCGCGCGGGCCAAGCCCCACGGCCAGCTCCTCGTCCCGCTCACAGCGACGCAGGACTTCCTCGACCCGATGCCGCTCGAGGCGCTGCCGGGGGTGGGAGAGAAGACCCGGGAGGGGTTCGCGAAGTACGGGATCCGCCTCATCGGCGACCTCGCCGCGATGGACGAGGACTGGGTCGGACGGGTCTTCGGCGCCCACGGCCACCATCTGTGGCGCAGTGCGCACGGACTCGACTCCCGCGGCGCCGACCGGCAGGTCAAGGACCGCTCGATCAGCGCCGAGCACACCTTCGGTGCGGATGTGTGGGAGCTGTCGGAACTCGAACACGAACTGCTGCGCCTGTGCGACAAGGTCGCCCGTCGGGTCCGACGGGAGGAGAAGGTCGCGACGACGCTCGGTCTCAAATACCGCCTCGACGACTTCACGACGCTCTCGCGGTCGATCACCCTCGATGCCCCCACCGATCTCGCCCGGGAGATGTACGAAGCCCTCGGTCCGGCGCTGCGCGGTCTGCGCGCACAGCGGCACAAGGGCGTGCGGCTGCTCGGGGTGAGGGCGGCGGGGCTCATGGACTTCGCCGTCAGCGGGAGACAAGCCCGCTTGGACGAACCCGAGCATGCGGGACGGGAGGCGGAGATCGCCCTCGACGATGTCCGGCGACGGTTCGGCACCGCGGCGATCTCCCAGGCCTCACTCCTGCGCAGGCAGTCCAAGCCCAGGTGAGGAGCCGGTGCTGTGGCACCGGCGGCAGCGGGCCCGGCGGCGCCGCTCGCACCCGGGACTACTGAGTCTGTGGGCGGGATGGGAATACCGGGGGCGGCCCCGTTCCTGAGATGTTTTTTCAGTGTTCAGAGACTATGATTGAGGCACTGGACCAGAGTAAGGAAACGGGGGTTCGACATGCCACTCTCCGATCACGAACAGCAGCTTCTCGATCAGCTGGAGAAGCAGCTGCGCAGCGAAGACCCCCGGTTCGCACGCAACATCTCGGAAACCCAGGCGGCAGTGAGCGGTCCCGGGTTCTCCGCGAAGCGCTTCGTCGTGGGCATCCTCGTCGCGCTCCTCGGTCTCGCCGCAACGATCTTCGCGATCTCGATGGTCAATGAGGCCGTCGCCTGGATCGCGCTCGGAGTGGTCGGCTTCGGCCTCATGGTCGCAGGCATGTACTGGGCGTTCAGCCGCCCCGCCCGCGTGGGCAATGCGTCGAAGGGCGCCACGGGTGGTTCGGCCCAGAAGTCGAACTCCAAGGGAACCTCGGGCGGTTTCATGAGCCGGATCGAAGACCGGTGGGAGAAGCGCCAGCGCGGCGAATGAGCAGCCATGTCGTCGTGAGCGATCCGCTCGCTGATGACTGAGAGAATGCGTCCTCCACGGAGGGCGCATTTCGCTTTCCCCGGAAAGTACATTCCGCTTTACTCGGGAGGAATCCGCATGCGTCGCAGGTGGGCCGTCGGTGCCGCGCTCGGGGTGCTCGTCCTCGGATTCGTCGCCTTCGGGGAGGTCGCGGCATGGGTGGCCAGCCGGCGGGCACTTGGTACCGCAGACGGCGGCGCACCCTCCGGTCGCGGACGCCGAAGCACCGGGCGCCAGGCCGTCGTCGTCCTCGGATACCGCAACCCGAGCGAGCGCATCAACGCCGTCAACCGCTTCCGGGTCCGAGCCGGCGTCCGCACCCTCGATCCGGCCGCCTCGTCGAGCGTGCTCGTCCTCTGCGGAGGCGCCGTCGCAGGTCTGGTGCCCGAGGCCGAACTCCTGCGGCGCTACGCCCGGGACGAACTCGGCTTCACCGGGCCCATCCGACTCGATTCCGCGAGCACGAGCACATGGGAGAACATCATCGCGGCGATCCCGCTCATCGAGGACGCGGAGACGATCGCGATCGTCTCGAACTCCCACCACGCGCAGAAGGCACGCCTCCACCTGTACCGCCTGCGGCCCGATCTCGCCGAGCGACTCGTCCGCGGAGCCGACTACCGCCTCGGCGAGATCCCGTGGATCAAACCCGTCGAAGCGGTGCTGGGCCTGCGCAGCCTCCGCAGGATGTGACGCCCACTCCGGAGGCTGAGACCCTCACTCCGAAGGCTGCGCGGGTCACTTCGGTGGGTTGAAGATGCTCGCGGGCCAGATCTTCGCCCGGATCCGAGCGCCCGGGGTCGCGTGCTCGGAGAGGTCCGTCTGCACCTCGTCGACGACCGCACGGGCCTCGGCGGGGGAGAGGTCGACCGGCTGCGTGCCGTAGCGCTTCGCTTCGAGGGCGTCGATGAACCCGGCGAGAGCCGTATCGGCACCGCGTCCGGCCGCGGGACCCGAGGGCACCGGGCGACGCAGGGCATCGAGTCCGAGCGCGGAGGCCGACCGCGGCGCTTCGCCGCTACCGGACGGCGAGTTCTCGGATCCGGTGGCCGCCGCAGCGGCAGGCACGCGCCCGTCGGTGTCACGGCCGTCTGCAGACGCCGCGCCCGCAGACGCCGCATCCGTCCCAGCGGGACGATCGGCACCGCCGGCACTCGACCGTGCCACCGGATCGGCGAGCGCGGGACCACCGGCGAGGACGAGCTCGTCGTGGCGCAGGGTACGGCTCGGGTCGAGGCTCTGACCGTAGTCGGTGGCCAGTGCCCGGATCTCCGTCCACACGGCCTCGACGTCGACGGGCGAACCGGTACGGCGGCTGCGCAGGATCGCCCTCCAGATCGCGGGGATCGCGAGGAGCAGGAGGATGGCCACGGCGATGACGAGGGCCCAGACGATCGTGGAGTAGTCCGCGGCCGCCGGCTGTGCCGCGGTGTCCGTGGCCGCCGTCGTCGGCTCCTCGGTCTCGGCCGGGGCGGACTCCGCGGCGGTCTCCGTGGGTTCCTCGGTCGGCGAAGCCGTCTCCTCGGTCTCCTCTTCGGAGTTCCCGGTGCTGCCGTCGGCGAGCGTCCACGCGGGCGGGGCTCCCGCCGGTCCGCCGGGGGTGGGTTCGAAGCGGACCCAGCCGACCCCGTCGAAGTAGAGTTCGGGCCAGGCGTGCGAGTCCTGCATCGAGACCTCGAAGCCGTCACCGGACTTGTCGCCGGCGCCGAAGCCCACGCCGATGCGGGCGGGAATTCCCATGGTCCTGGCCATGATCGTCATGGCGGAGGAGAACTGGACGCAGTAGCCCTTCTTCTCGGAAAGGAAGTCCGAGATCGCATCGCCGCTGGCCTCCTCGGGGGCGTCGAGGGAGTACTCGAACTCGCCGCTGCGGAAGTACGCCTGCAGCAGCACCGCGGCCTCCCACTGGTTGTTCGCCCCGGCCGTGACGTCTTCCGCGGTCTGCCGCACACTCGAGGGCAGGCTCGCCGGGACTTCGAGTTCGGTCTCGAAGTCGCTCGCGTTCACCGGGGCCGCGGACTGGAGGTCCTCGACGGCCGGGTCGATCGAGAGGTAGTCCATCGAGTACTTCTGCCCCGCGGACCTCTCCCCGTTGCCGACGATCGTCAGCGACTTCTCGTCGTAGATCCACCGGCGGTTGAGCCCCGTGGGCTGCTGCGGGGCGTAGGGGGTCGGCAGGTACTGCTGGTCGTAGTCGTCGCCGATCGTGACGTCGATGCGCTCCTCATTGAAGTTGCGGTTCCGCGGCAGACCCTGCGGCCACGGCAGGCCCTCGGCGGCGATCGCGAACTGGTCGAGACCGAACGGGGTCGGCGCCCAGGTCTGACCGTCGAACGAGTTGATCGACGTCAGCCTGATCGGTTCGGGATCCGCCGCACTCGTCGTGTAGCTGAACAGCGTCGCATCGGAGCGATCGCCCAAGTCCGAGCGCAGATCGAGGAACGGGTTCGTCACCGTGAGGTCGCCCTGGTTGTTCGACGCCCGATCCGGCAGGGTCGGCACGGTCGGCAGGATCGTCGGCAGGCCGATGCCGAGGACGACGGCGATCGCGCCGGCCACGAGCGCGGTCAGCCCGCCGCGCCACTTCGTCGCCGGGAAGTAGGGACTGAGCATGAGGAGGAGGAACGCGGCGAGGATGGCCGCGACATGCCACCACTGAACCTCGGCGGGGGCGAAGAAGACGGGGATCATCCACAGCACGAGGAGGAGGACGCCGCTGACCTTCGGTGCGCGGAGGTCGGAGACGAGGCCGTCGATGAGGATCGTGATGAGGGTGAACGCGATGGTCAGCATCGTCGTGAACCCGGGCGTGCTCGCCGCCGGCGGCGTCGAGGAGTAGAGGTCGCTCACCCCGGAGGAGAGGAGGTCCATGACGGCGACGAACGACGAGCCCGTGGGGATGACGCCGAAGAGCAGGGTCTGCGGTGCGCAGAGGACGAGGACGGCGATGACGCCGACGATGCACTGCGCGATGACGGCGGTGCCCGTCGACCGCAGGCCGCCGATGCTGCGGAAGATCGCACCGACTGCGACGATGAGGACGACGGCGATGAGCACCGAGGGCAGCCAGTCGAAGTCTGCGAACACCGCGGAGATGCCGATCGCGGTGAGCATCATCGCGAGGAGCACGGAGAGCGATTCGAGCCAGGTCGAGGCCCTCGTCTCGGTGGTCTGGGAGACATCGGCGGTCATCGGCTCACCCGTTTCGTCTCGAAGGTCGTCCACGATTCCGGCAGGTCCTCGCTGAGGCCGAGCATCGTCATGTCGTCGATCTCGGAGAGACTGCGCACCGTGATGGGGATCCGCCTCGAGAACTGGGCAGCCATCGCCTCGGCGCGGGAGTCGTCGGCGGCGCAGATGACGACGTGGTTGGGATTGTCGTGGGCGGGCAGCTTGGCCGTCCCGGGCTCGATGAGCGCGGTGAGCAGACGCAGGCGGTCGATGTCGCGCTGCCCGCGGAAGCGGATCTCGTGGCCGGGGGCGACGATGCAGACCTCGTAGTCGGTGCGCAGGAAGGCGATCCCGGCCGCGGCGGCCGCGGCGAGGAGGAACTCCGTCTCGAGGTCGTCGGGGGGCCCTTCCGGCCCGGCGAGGTCGACGACGATGAGCGCATGCAGCGTCTCCTCCTCGGCTTCGTGGCGGACCATGAGCTCACCCGACTTGGCCGTCGTCGGCCAGTGCACGTGGCGCAGATCGTCGCCGGGCACGTATTCGCGGGTGTGGAAGTCACGCGTCGTGTGACCCGACCGGACCTTGCCCTCGTCGAGGCGGGCGGGACGGTTCGCGGATTCGCGCGGAATCCGGCCGCCGAGGGTCGGCACCGCCACGGCGATGGGGAAGGCACCGAGGACCTTCTTCTTCGTCGTGACCAGCCCGAAGGGACCGGCGACTGTGATGAGCACGGATTCGATGCCGCTGACCCCGCGGCGACCCGGGGTGAAGGAGGTGAGCACGGTCTGCGCGCGCCCGCCGGGCAGCGGGGGCACCTCGCCGACCGTGGAGTCCCCGAAGCCTGCGGCGGCGACGAAGTCGATCGTCGAGGCGGGCACCGCGAGGTGGCCGGTGTTCTCAACGATCGCCTCGAGCTCGACCTCCTTGCCCTCCGGCGCCAGCGGGTAGCGGTCCGTTCCGGGGGTGAGCCTGACTTCGGGCAGGGGAGTGCGCAGGGTCACCGCGATCCGCCGCGTGCCCCACCCGATGAGCGCCGCCGAGAGCAGCACGAGGGCGATGAGGAGGAGACCGGCGGGAAGCAGGCCGGGCAGGGCGAACCGGTAGGCGCCGACGATGAGGGCGGCGCCGGCGAGGACGAAGATGATTCCCGACGTGCTCAGTCGCATGCCGTCACTGATTCGTCGAGACGGGCACCCGGGCGAGCACGCGGCCGATGAGTTCGGCTGCGAGCTCGGAGTCGTCACCGTCGCGGGGAATGATGCGGTGGGCGAGGATGAAGGGGGCGAGTGCCTGGATGTCGTCGGGGGTGACGAACGTCCGGCCCGAGAGTGCGGCACGGGCCTTCGCCGCCCGCAGCAGGTGGACGCCGCCGCGGGGCGAGCAGCCGAGCACGATCGCCTGATCGTTGCGGCTGGCCTGGAGGATCGCGACGATGTACTCCCGCAGCTCGCGGCTCGCGCCGACGTGGCGGACGATGTCGCGGGCCTGACCGATCTGCTCGAGGCTCGTGACCGCCTGCGCTGCGGCGAGCGGGTCGTGTTCGATCTGGTTGTCGAGCAGGTCGACCTCGTCACGGGCCGACGGGTAGCCGAGCGAGATCCGCGTCATGAACCGGTCGCGCTGGGCCTCGGGCAGGGCGTAGGTGCCCTCCATATCGATCGGGTTCTGGGTGGCGACGACGATGAACGGCGAGGGCATTGTGTGCGTCTCACCGTCGATCGTCGCCTGGCCCTCGGCCATGCACTCGAGCATCGCCGACTGCGTCTTAGGGGAGGCGCGGTTGATCTCGTCGGCGATGACGATGTTGGCGAAGACGGGACCACGGCGGAACTCGAAGTGGCGGGTCTCCTGGTTGAACAGGTTGACCCCGACGACGTCGGTGGGCAGCAGGTCGGGGGTGAACTGGATGCGGCGGACCGAGCCGTCGACGACCTTGCCCATCGCGCGAGCCAGCAGCGTCTTGCCGACGCCCGGCACGTCCTCGAGCAGAACGTGCCCGCCGGCGAGGAGGGCGATGAGGGAGAGGCCGACGGCTTCGTCCTTGCCTTCGAGCACGGAGTTCATGGCCGTGCGAGCGCGGGAGGTCAGCTGCTGCACCCATTCGATGTGCTCGGTGCCGATGACGGGATTGGTCTGAGTGGCTTCCTGGCTGGTCGACATGCCTCCATTCTTCCCTATCGCGCCCCCGGCATCCACACGGGAGCCTCTCAGGAACTCGGGTCCCACCTGGGCACGCGGGCCCTGCGACGAGGCGCACTCCACTCTCCTCCCCACCCGGCTCCATCGTCCTCCCCACTCTCCTCCCCACTTCGCTCCACCGGGACCCCCACTTCCCTCCCCACTTCCCACCACCTCGGCGAGGATCCGCGGAGATCCGGGGATCTCAGGGCAGGACCCCGGCGCCGAGGCGGGTCGATCCACCCGCCCGACGGGCCCGATGAACGCGCCGATGGGAATTATTCTCCACTTTCCTCCACGGGTCTGACCTGGAATTTTGTAGGTCAAGAGAAGGAAATAGGGGTGAGGTGCTGGATAGGGTGGAGGGAAGTGGAGTAGGGTGGTTGCTATCGGAGCCGATTGGTTTCGAAAGGGGTGAGACGACATGTTCTTGGGCACTCATATGCAGAAGCTCGACGACAAGGGTCGCCTCATCCTGCCCGCAAAGTTCCGCGACGAGCTCTCGCCAGGACTCGTTCTCACCCGTGGCCAGGAGAACTGCCTCACCCTGTTCCCCACCACGGAGTTCGAGGCCGAGCATGAGCGGATCCAGAACGCGCCGAAGACGAACAAGGAGGCACGCGACTACCAGCGCGTGTTCCTGTCGGCGGCATTTGCGGATCAGCCGGACAAACAGGGACGGATCACCGTTCCGCACATATTGCGGCAGTACGCCTCACTCGATCGGGAGGTCGCGGTCATCGGCATGGGAAACCGAGTCGAGATCTGGGACGCCCCGACATGGGAGGACTACCTTGTGGGAGCGCAGCAGGCCTTCGCCGAACGCGAGAACGAGGTGATCCCCGGAGTGATCTGATTCTGCTCGGGTTCGATCCTTGCCCGCCGTGTGCTGAGATTCGGGGCACTTCCCCGGTTCCGAAGCTCACCGTCCTGACACACTTCCCCGGTGCCAGGGCCGCGGCGGACAAGGTTCCGACTCCAGCAGGACCCCCGAGAACGACCGACACGCACGAAGGACCCACGGATGAACGCACCGCATGTGCCAGTGCTCCTCGAGCGCGTGGTCGAGCTGCTGGGCATCGGCGTCACCGCCGCCCGCGAGCAGGGTCTGACCCCCGTGATCGTCGACGGCACGCTCGGCATGGGCGGACACGCCGAGGCGGTGCTTCAGGCCTACCCGGACGTCCACCTCGTCGGCATCGACCGCGACCTCGAGGCCATCGACATCGCCGGGACGCGCCTGGCGCCCTTCTCCGACCGCACCGACATCGTCCACGCCGTCGACGACGAACTGCCCGCCGTGCTCTCCGACTTAGGCGTCACAGCGATCAGCGGCATCCTCCTCGACCTCGGCGTCTCCTCCCTCCAGCTCGACGAGGACGAACGCGGCTTCTCCTACTCCCGCCCGGCCCCGCTCGACATGCGGATGGACCAGAGCACGGGGATCACCGCCGCCGAGGTGCTCGCCACCTACCCGGAGGCCGAGCTGCGTCGCATCCTGCGCGAATACGGGGAGGAGAGGATGGCGGGGAAGATCGCGAAGATCATCGTCACCGACCGGACCACGACCCCGTGGGAGACCTCGGAGCAGCTCGCCGCGATGCTCGCCCGAGTGCTGCCGGAGGGGAAGAAGCGCTCGCATCCGGCGAAGCGGACGTTCCAGGCCCTGCGCATCGAGGTCAACGACGAACTCGGCGTCCTCCGCACGGCGCTGCCGTCTGCACTTGCTGCCCTCCACCTCGGAGGGGTGGCCGTCATCGAGTCCTACCAGTCGCTCGAGGACACGATCGTGAAGAAGATCTTCCGGGCGGGCACCACCAGCCAGGCCCCGCCCGACCTGCCCGTCGTGCCCGAGCACCTGCAGCCGTGGCTGACGGAGATCGTGCGCGGCGCCGAGGTCGCAGGCGATGAGGAAGCCGAGACCAACCCGCGAGCCAAGAGCGTGAGACTGCGCGCCGTGAAGAAGATCAGGGAGGACCAGCCGTGAGCCACGCCCACGCCACCGCATCACCCCAGCGCCGCAGGCAGGTGACGGCGACCCCGACGCCGCTGCGCCTGCTCAAGTTCGAACTGCCCAAGTCGAAGCTGCCCTTCACCCTGCTGTGCCTGAGCATCATCGTTGCCACTCTCGTCGCCGTCCTCCTGCTCAACATCTTCATCTCCAACACTTCGTTCGAGATCGAACAGCTGGGGGCGGAGAAGGAGAAGCTCGTCGAGGAGAAGGACCGCCTCGTCGAGGACAACTCCTACCGCGAATCCCCGCAGAACATCGCGCAGACCGCCGAGAAGCTCGGACTCGTCCGCGACTCCTCCCCGGAGTTCCTCGACGCGAAGACCGGGAAGGTCATCGACGCCCCGCCCATCGACGAGAGCGGTGAGAAGAAGCCGACAGTCGTGCCCGGCCCGCGCGCCGATACCCGCGATGACCTCCGACCCAATCTACGATCGGATGAGAAGCTTCCCGTCGTCGGCGGCAGCCCGGGCAAGGACATCGCTCCTCCCGCGCAGAAATCCCCCAACTGATCCTCGCCCGCCGCACTCACTGCGCCAGGCGGGACGCGCCCGAGACACACCCGAGCCGAAGAGGTACCAGGCATGGCCAAGCGCACACGCGAGGCGAAGACACCCAATCTGCGCCGCCGCATCGCGATCCTCGCCGTGATCTCCGTCATCGTCCTCGTCGTCACCGGTGTGCGCCTGTTCTCCATCCAGGGCATGGACTCGATGAAGCTCGCGGAGAAGGCGCTGGAGAACCGACTCGTCACCCGCACCCTGCCGGCCGACCGCGGACAGATCGTCGCCGCCGACGGCACGGTGCTCGCCGACAGCGTCTCGCGCTACCAGCTCGTCGTCGACCAGGAGAACGTCGCCAAGTACAAGAAGGACGGCAAGCTGCTCGGCGCCTGGGGTGCCGCCGAGGCGCTCGCCGGGCCGCTCAAGACCGATCCCGGGGTCCTCTACCCCAAACTCGTCGGCGACAAACGCTGGAATCCCGTGGCCAAGGGTCTGACCTCGGAGACGTGGCGGGAGGTCGACGACCTCGGCATCCTCGGCATCACCGCCGAGGAGTACGCGGTCCGCTCCTACCCGTCCGGTGCGGTGGCCGGCAACCTCGTCGGGTTCCTCAGCTCAGACGGCCAGGCCCAGGCCGGACTCGAACTCTCCTACAACGAGCAGCTCTCCGGCAAGGACGGCCAGCAGCAGTACGAACGCGGGGCCCGCGGGGAGATCATCCCGCTCGGGGACAACAACATCCGCGCGGCCAAGGACGGCGACGGCATCCGCACGACGATCGACACGAACATGCAGTACTACGCCCAGCAGGCGATCACCGAGCAGGTGAAGAAGAACAAAGCCGAGTCCGGGTCGGTCGTCGTCAAGGAGATCAAGACCGGCAACCTCGTCGCCGCCGCCGACGCACCGAGCGTCGATCCGAACAATCCGGGCAAGGTCGACGGCGCCGACCGCGGCTCCCGTATCTTCACCGACGTCTTCGAACCGGGATCGACGGCGAAGATGGTCACCGCCGCTGCCCTGCTCGACCAGGGACTCGTCACCCCCGACCAGCAGTTCACGGTCCCCGACAAGTGGAAGGCGCCCAACGACGAAGAGTTCCGCGACTCCTCGCCGCACCCCGACCAGAAGCTCACCTTCGCCGGCATCCTCGCCGAATCCTCGAACACCGGCACGATCCTCGCCGGGCAGGCCCTGACCGAGGCGCAGCGCTATGAGTACATGAAGAAGTTCGGCTTCGGGTCGAAGTCGCCCATCGGCTTCCCCGCCGAGACCGGCGGCATCCTCCACCCCTACCAGGACTGGGACGGCCGGACGAAGTACACCGTGATGTTCGGCCAGGGTGTGGCGGCCAACGCGATCCAGACCACCGACGTCGTCGCGACGATCGCCAACGGCGGCGTCTACGTTCCCTCCCGCCTCGTCGACGGGACGATCTCGCCCTCGGGCAAGACGATCCCGGTGCCGCCCGGCCAGACCACGCGCGTGGTCAGCGAGAAGGCCGCCGATCAGACGCTGGCCATGCTCGAAGGCGTCGTCGCCGAAGGCACCGGCAAGTCCGCTGCCGTCACCGGCTACCGGGTCGCGGGCAAGACCGGCACCGCCCAGGCTCCCGCGGCCGAAGGCGGCGGCTACGACGGCTACACCGCCTCGTTCGTCGGGGTCATCCCCGCCGAAGACCCCCAGTATGCGATCTCGGTGACGTTGCAGCGCCCGCGCAAGGGCTATTACGGTGGTACCGCCGCCGCGCCGGTGTTCTCCGATGTCGCCGGCTACGCGATGCGGCACTACAAGATCCCCCCGTCGCAGACGGAACCCGACCTTCCTGCTCGAGAATGGAAATGATGCGCATCTCCCAGCTGCTCCCGGCAGCCCCCGGCACGATCCATGGCGACCCGGACCGGGTCGTCACCGGCGTCTCCCACGATTCGCGCACCGTGACACCCGGCCAGCTCTACGCGGCCCTGCCCGGCGCCAACGTTCACGGGGCCCGCTTCGCCGCCGAGCTCATCACCCGCGGCGTCGACGCGATCCTCACCGACCCCGCAGGCTGGGCGATCATCGCAGCCGACGTCGATGCCGAGACCCTGGCGGGTGTGAGCGGCCTCGTCGTCGACGACCCGAGGGCCGTGCTCGGCTACGTCTCCGCGGCGATCTACGGCACCGACGTCCGACCCGAACTCCTCGGCGTGACGGGCACGAACGGCAAGACGACGACGACCTACCTGCTCGCCGGGATGCTCGAGGCCCTCGGGCGGCGCACCGGGGTCATCGGCACCGTCGCCACGCTCATCGCCGGCACGGCCGTGCCCAGCGTGCGCACCACCCCTGAGGCCCCCGAACTCCACGCCCTGTTCGCCCGGATGCGCGCCGCTGAGGTCGACACGTGCGCGATGGAGGTCTCCTCCCATGCGCTCAGCCAGCACCGCGTAGACGGAGCGCACTTCGCCGTCGCGGGCTTCACGAACCTCTCCCAGGACCACCTCGACTACCACCGTTCGATGGACGAGTACTTCGCGGCCAAGGCCGCCCTGTTCACGCGGGCCTTCTCCGACCTGGGCGTCATCGTCGTCGAGGACGAGTGGGGGGAGCGGATGGCCGCCGCCAGCCAGATCCCCGTCCGCACGCTCGGCCGCGACGACCGCGCCGAGATGCGCATCGCGCACGTGCCGGGCGAAGCCGACTTCAGCCTGGTGCTGCCCGACGGTGCCTCGGTGCCCCTGCGATCGCCGCTTCCCGGGGACTTCAACGTCACGAACACCGCCCTGGCTGCCGCGATGCTCCTCGAATCCGGCGTGTCCGCAGACGAACTCGCAGCGATCGGCCGGTCCTTCTCCGCCGCCGTTCCCGGCCGCATGGAGATCATCACGGCCGAGGCGCCGGTTGAGACCGAGGCCGGCGCCGAGGCGCTCGCGCAGCTGCCGCGGGCGATCGTCGACTACTCGCACACTCCCGACGCGGTCGCGAAGGCGCTGGATTCGCTCGCCGCCGACAGTGAGGAGCTCGTCATCGTCTTCGGCGCAGGCGGCGACCGCGACCCCGGCAAGCGCTTCGGAATGGGAGCCGCCGCGGCACGCGGCGCCGATGTGATCGTTCTCACCGACGACAATCCGCGCAGCGAGGATCCCGCCGCGATCCGCGCGGCCGTGCGCGCGGGCATCGACGCGGAGATCGCCGCCGGAGGCGCCCGTGTGAAGAAGGTCATCGAAATCGCCGATCGCGGTGCGGCCATCGACCAAGCCGTCGCCGCGGCGGCCCCGGAGACCACCGTCCTCATCTCGGGCAAAGGGCACGAGACCGGGCAGTCGATCGCCGGCGTCGTCACCGAATTCGACGACCGGTCGAGGACACGCAGAGCCCTGAGCGCGCGACTCGGCGGCTCGGAAACAGGTAAAGTTCACAGTTGATATGAAGCGACTGAGTGCAGCCGAGATCGCAACCGCCGTCAGCGGCGAGTTGTACGGCGTTGACCCCGAAACCCTGCTGAGTGCCGGAGTCGTCACCGACTCCCGCGAAATCGGACCCGGCGACATCTACGTCGCCCGCCGAGGTGAGAACGTCGACGGCATCGAATTCGCCGCCGCCGCCGTCGAGGCGGGAGCGGCCCTGATCATCGGCGAATCCGTCCCCACCGTCGACGACAGCCCCCTGCCGACCGTGCTCGTCACCGACGCCACCGAAGCGCTCGGGCAGCTGGCCAGCGCCAGTGTCGAGGCGCTGCGGTCAGGCGGGGAGCTCACGGTCATCGCGATCACCGGCTCCGTCGGCAAGACCACCGTCAAGGACCTCACCGCGGACCTGCTGGCCGGCGTCGGACCGACCGTGTGGCCGCCGAACTCGTACAACAACGAGGTGGGCGTGCCGCTGACCGCGCTGCGCGCCGATGAGGACACACGGTTCCTCGTCCTCGAGATGGGCGCCCGGTCGATCGGCAACCTCGCCTACCTCACTGGCCTCATTCGCCCCGACGTCGCCGTCGAACTCGCCGTGGGCACCGCCCACTCCGGCGTCTTCGGCTCGATCGACAACACCGCACGAGCGAAGGCCGAACTCGTCGAATCGCTCATCGCCGGGTCGACGGCCGTGCTCAACGCCGACGACTCCCGGGTCGCGGCGATGCGCGAAGTCCTGGCCGCAGACGTCGAGACCCTCTGGTTCTCCCAGCGCGAGTCGCTGCCCGAGTGGGTCGGAGACGACCGGGTCGTGCGCGCCACGGGAATCTCCACCGACGCCTCCGGACATCCCTCCTTCGTCCTCCACCTGCCGGGTGAGGAACCGCAGGACGTGCGCCTGGCGCTCGTCGGCGAACACCACGTCGGCAACGCCCTGGCCGCGGCCGCCGTGGCCTGCACGTGCGGGGTGGGGGTCAAGTCGATCGTCACGACGCTCGCGACCTCCTCGGCGGCGAGCCGGTGGCGGATGGAGCTCATCGACTCGCCTTCCGGCGTGACCGTGCTCAACGACGCCTACAACGCCAACCCCGAGTCGATGCGGGCCTCCCTCAAGGCGCTTGCGGCCATGGGCCGCGGCGATGCGGACAGCCGACCGCGGCGGACCTTCGCCGTCCTCGGCGAGATGCTCGAACTCGGAGATGAGAGCGTGTCCGCGCACTCGGACATCGGCGAACTCGTCGTCCGCCTCAACATCACCCGCACGATCGTCGTCGGCGAAGGTGCGAAGCCGATCTTCAACTCCGCGAACCTCGAGGGCTCGTGGGGCAACGAGGCGACGTGGGTGGCCACCGTCGCCGAGGCGAAGGATCTGCTCACCACGGAGCTCGCCGCTGGTGACATCGTCCTGTTCAAGTCCTCCCGCGATGCCGGTCTGCGGTATCTCGGGGACGAAATCGCCGGCGTCTCGGGGGCCCAATGATCGCGGTTCTGCTCGCAGCATGTGTCAGCCTCATCCTCGCGCTCGTCGGCACCCCGCTGTTCATCCGGGTCCTCGTCAAGCGCGGCTACGGTCAGTTCGTCCGCGATGACGGTCCGACCACGCATGCGACGAAGCGCGGCACCCCGACGATGGGCGGCGTCGTCATCATCGGCGCCGCGATCATCGCCTACCTCCTCGGGCATCTGCTCACCGGCTCGGTGCCCACCGCCTCGGGCCTCCTCGTCCTCTGGCTCGCCGCCGGTCTCGGCGTCGTCGGCTTCCTCGACGACTTCATCAAGATCAAGAAGCAGCGCTCGCTGGGTCTGCGCCCGGTCCCGAAGCTGCTCGGGCAGGCCTTCGTCGGCATCTCGTTCGCCGTCCTCGCCCTGCAGTTCCCGAACTCGTTCGAAGAGACCCCGGCGTCGACGAAGATCTCGTTCATCCGCGACACCAACCTCGACCTCGCCTTCGCCGGGGGAGTCCTCGGGCTCATCCTCTTCGTCATCTGGGCGAACCTCATCGTCACCGCCGTCTCCAACGCCGTCAACCTCACCGACGGCCTCGACGGGCTCGCCGCGGGCGCCTCGGTGGTCGTCTTCGCCGCCTACGTCGTCATCGGCACCTGGCAGTCGACGCAGAACTGCAACCTCATGTCCGAGGCGACGAACGCGTGCTACTACATGCGCGACCCCCGCGACCTCGCGATGGTCGCCGGGGCCATGGCCGCGGCGTGCTTCGGGTTCCTGTGGTGGAATACCTCCCCGGCGAAGATCTTCATGGGAGACACCGGCTCGCTCGCGATCGGCGGCGCCATCGCGGGGCTGGCGATCATGTCGCGCACCGAGCTGCTCCTCCTCGTCATCGGCGGACTCTTCGTCATCATCACGCTCTCCGTCATCATCCAGGTCGCCTCGTTCAAGACCACGGGCAAGCGGGTGTTCAGGATGGCCCCGCTGCAGCACCATTTCGAACTCAAAGGGTGGGCAGAGGTGACGATCGTCGTCCGTTTCTGGATCATCGCGGCCCTCTTCGTCATCGCCGGCATCTGCCTCTTCTACGCCGAATGGGTCTCCCGCGTTGGCCACTGACCCCGCCCTGAGCTATCCGCTCGCCGACTCCGTCCCGGCGGCCCTGACCGGACCGTCCTCATCCCTGGCAGGTCTGCGGATCCTCGTCACCGGCCTCGGCGTGACCGGCTTCCCCGCCGCCGTGCACCTCGCCGAACGCGGCGCCGAGGTCGTCGTCATCGACGGCGACGCGAACCGCGACCTCAGCGAGAGGATCCAGATCCTCGAGGTCTTCGACGTCGACATCCGACGCGGACCCGACGTCGTGGCCGCCCTGCCCGAAGGACGCTTCGACCTCGTCGTCACCTCACCCGGCTGGGCACCGGAGCAGCCCGTGCTCGCCGCTGCGATCTCAGCCGGCATCCCCGTCATCGGCGAGGTCGAACTCGCATGGCGGATCCGGGGGACGAACGACGCCAAGTGGCTCGCGATCACCGGCACCAACGGCAAGACCACGACGACGACGATGCTCGAATCGATGCTGCTCGCCGCCGGACTGCGGGCCAAAGCCTGCGGCAACATCGGCGCCCCGCTGCTCGAAGCCGTGCTCGAACCCGGACTCGAGGTCCTCGCGATCGAACTCTCGAGCTTCCAGCTGCACTGGGAGTTCTCGATGTCGGCGACCTCCGCGGTCGTCCTCAACATCGCCCCCGACCACCTCGACTGGCACGGCAGCGCCGACGCGTACGCCGCGGACAAAGCGAAGATCTACCACGACGTCACCACGGCCTGCGTCTACAACACAGCCGACGAGGCGACCCTGCGCATGGTCGAGGACGCCGAGGTCGTCGCCGGGGCCCGCGCGATCGGCTTCACCACCGAGATCCCTCGAGCCGGGGAGCTCGGCGTCGTCGACGACCTCCTCGTCGACCGGGCCTTCATCCCGCAGCGCTACACCGCCGCCGCCGAACTCGCGTCGCTGGCCGACGTCGCCCAGGCCGCCGGCACCCCCGGCGTGCGGCCCGCGAACCACCAGATCGCCAACGCCCTGGCGGCCGCGGCCCTGGCTCGCAGCATCGACGTGCCCGGGCAGGCGATCGCGCAGGGGCTGCGCGACCACGCGCCCGGGGCGCACCGGATGGTCACCGTCGCAGACTCCGGCGGTATCCGCTGGGTCGACGACTCGAAGGCGACGAACACGCACGCCGCCGACGCCTCGCTGAGCAGTCTGGACGACATCGTATGGATCGCCGGCGGACTGCCCAAGGGCGCCGACTTCACCGAGCTCTTCACCGATCACTGGCAGCGGCTCAAGGCGCTCGTCCTCATCGGCGCCGACGACACCGCGTTCCGCACGGCTGCTGCAGCGGCCGCGCCCGATCTGCGGATCGTCCGCATCGATCCGGCGCTGACCGAGGCGGACCCTGAGGATCCGCGCGACCGCGGAGCCGCAGTCATGGCCGCTGCCGTCGACGCCGCCGCCGATATCGCCGAACCCGGTGACACCGTGCTCCTGGCCCCGGCCGCGGCGAGCATGGACCAGTTCCTCGACTACACCACGAGAGGCGATCTCTTCGCCCGAGCCGTCAAGGATCGCTGACATGGGCCGGCAGAGCACCGCGAAACCGGGAGCACGCCGCCGACCGACGTCCTCTGCGGCCGCCGCGACGACGGCGGCGAAAGCCCCCGCGAAGAAGGCCGCGAAGGTGAAATCGCCCGCGAAGAAGACCTCCGCAGCGAAGACCAAGCCGCGGACGACGAAGGCCGCCTCGGCAAAGGCCGCCTCGGCGAAGGCGAGGTCCAGCGCACAGACGGCCGGCACGACCGCCTCGGCGGGATCGGCGACTTCGCAGACGAAGGCGAAGACGCGGAAGCGGTTCCCCGGCCGGGCCCTGCTGCGGGCGATCGGCACCGAGTACTCGCGCGTGTCCTCCCACCCGCTGGCGACGTACTACATCATCCTCCTCTCCGTCCTCCTGCTCACCGGACTCGGACTCGTCATGGTCCTCTCCGCGTCCTCGATCACCTCGTACGACGGGGGAGAGGGCTCGTCGTTCGCCTACTTCAACAAGCAGGCCGGATTCGTCGGGATCGGCCTCGTCCTCCTCGTCACAGCCTCCCTCGTGCCGCTTCCCGTCTGGAAGAAGCTCGCGTGGCCGGCCATAGGCCTGGGCCTGGTCATGCAGGCCGCGGTGTTCCTCCCCGGCCTCGGCAAATCGACGAAGGGCAACGCGAACTGGATCGAGATCGGCGCCTTCCAGCTCCAGCCCTCGGAGTTCCTCAAGGTGGCACTCGCCGTGTGGCTCGGGTGCGTGCTGGCGAACAAGTTCGGGAAGATGACGACATTCACCCACGCGATGATCCCCGTCGTCCCCGGCATCGCCGCGGCCATCGGCCTCGTCGTCGCCGGCAACGACCTGGGCACTGCGCTCGTGCTCATGGCGATGGCCCTGGCCTGCCTGTTCGTCGGTGCCTTCCCCGGCAAGTACTTCGCCCTGCTCGCCGCAGGTCTGGTCGCGGTCACCGCGTTCTTCGTCCTCAGCTCCGAGAACCGCCTCAACCGGCTCACCCTGGCCCTGACCGGTCACGCCGACCAGGCGGCCATCGACACGACCGGTCAGGCGTGGCAGTCCAACCACGGGCTCTTCTCCCTGGCCTCCGGCGGCTGGTTCGGCGTCGGCCTCGGTGCCAGCCGGGAGAAGTGGTCGTGGCTGCCCGAGGCGCACAACGACTTCATCTTCGCGATCATCGGCGAAGAGCTCGGCCTCCTCGGCACCATCGCCGTCATCCTCGTCTTCGCGATCCTCGCCTTCGGGCTGCTGCGCGTGATGCTGCGCTCACAGCACCTGTTCGTCAAGATCACGACCGCGGGCCTCTTCGCGTGGCTGATCGGCCAGGCCGCCATCAACATCGGCGTCGTCGCGGGCCTCCTGCCCGTCATCGGCCTGCCCCTGCCCTTCGTCTCCTACGGCGGCTCCTCGATCATCGCCTCCCTGCTCGCCGTGGGCATCATCCTCTCCTTCGCCCGCACCGAGGAGGGCGCCGCCGAGGCGATCCGTGCCCACAAGGACCGTGTGCGGTCCTCCCTCGGCGTACTCGCCAGAAAAGTGAGGAAATGACGTGAGAAGCATCCTGCTCGCCGGCGGCGGCACCACCGGCCACATCTCGCCGATGCTCGCGATCGGCCGTGAGCTGCGCGACCGCCTCCCCGATGTCGACGTCTTCGCGCTCGGCACCGAGGACGGCCTCGAGACGACGATCGTGCCCGCCGCGGACTTCGAGCTGCTCACGATCGAGAAGGTCCCGATGCCGCGTTCGCTCTCGGGCAGCCTACTGCGCTTCCCCCAGCGCTTCGCCGGCAACATCTCAGCCGTGCGCCGCATCATCGCGGACCGGGGCGTCACCGCCGTCGTCGGCGTCGGCGGCTACGTGTGCCCGCCCGCCTACCTCGCCGCGAAGCAGGCGAAGGTCCCCATCGTCATCCACGAGGCGAACGCGAAGCCGGGCATGGCCAACCGCCTCGGCGCGACCCTGACGAGACCCGGCCGGGTCGGGGTGACGTTCCCCGGGACCAAGCTGCGCAACTCCGCCCTCGTCGGGATGCCCATGCACTCCTCGATCACGGGACTCGATCGCAGCGACGAATCCGTGCGCGCAGCCGCCCGGGCGGCACTCGGCCTGGTCGAGGGCAAGCCCGTGCTCATCGTCACCGGCGGGTCGTCGGGAGCGCAGCGGATCAACGAGGCCTTCCTCGCAGCCGCCGCCGCGTGCCAGGCCGCCGGAGTCCAGGTCCTCCACATCACCGGCGCAGGCAAGGGCGAGGCGCTCCAGGCCGCGACCGCCGACCTGCCCGACTATCATGTCGTCGACTACGTCGACGGCATGGACCGGGCCTACGCGGCCGCCGACCTCCTCGTCGCCCGCTCCGGGGCCGCGACGGTCGCGGAGACGACGGTCGCCGGGGTGCCCGCGGTCTACGTCCCGCTGCCGATCGGCAACGGCGAGCAGCGGCTCAACGCCTCCGGCAGCCTCGAGGCCGGTGCCTCGCAGGTCATCGACAACGCGGCCTTCACCGAGGCGACCGTGACCGAGGTCGTCCTGCCCCTGCTGGCCGATCCTGCGGCCCTGAGTCGGATGAGCCGCGCCGCCGCCGACCTCGCCTACCCCACCGATGCCGCGGCCAGAATGGCCGAGATCACCGTTTCCGCCCTGAGAGGTTGACCATGAGCACAGCGCAGATCGTCCCCGTCGCCGAACTCGGAGCCGTCCACTTCATCGGCATCGGCGGTTCGGGCATGTCCGGCATCGCCCGGATCATGGCGATGAACGGGGTGAAGGTGTCGGGTTCCGATGCGAAGGAGTCCGCCGTCGTCGACATCCTCCGGGCCCTCGGCGCCCGGGTGAGCATCGGCCACTCCGCGGACCACCTCGGCGATGCCGACACCCTCGTCGTCTCCTCGGCGATCCGGGAGGACAATCCCGAACTCGTCGCGGCCCGGGCCAGGGGCCTGCGGATCCTCCACCGGTCGGGGGCACTCGCTTCGCTCATGGCGGATTCGACCGGGGTCGCCGTGGCCGGCACCCATGGGAAGACGACGACGACGTCGATGACGACCGTCGCCCTCCAGGCCTGCGGGCTCGACCCCTCCTTCGTCATCGGCGGGGTGCTCTCGACGACGGGCACGAACGCCCACCTGGGCACCGGGGACGTCTTCGTCGCCGAGGCGGACGAGTCCGACGGTTCGTTCCTCCTCTACGAACCGGCCATCGGCATCCTCACCAACGTCGAAGCCGACCATCTCGACCACTACGGCACCGCGGAGAACGTCCGGGCGGCCTTCATCGAGTTCTGCGACGGGATCGGATCGCGCGGGGGCACGGTCATCGCGTGCGCCGACGATCCCGGATCCCTCGACGTCGCCGAGCATGCCCGCGCCGCCGGCACGACAGTCATCCTCTACGGGACCGCCGAGGGCGCCGATGTGCGCATCCTCGACCTCGTCTCCGGGCTCGGTTCGGAGTTCTCGCTCGCCCTGCCCGGCAGGGAGACCCCGCTGCCGGTGACCCTGCGACAGCCGGGAGCCCACAACGCGCGCAACGCGACGGCCGCGATCGCAGTGGCGCTCAGCCTCGGCGCCGACGTCGAGAAGGCCGCGGCCGGACTCGCCGGCTACGGCGGGACCCGCCGCCGCTTCGAGGAGCGGGGCCTGGCCGGGGGAGTGCGCGTCATCGACGACTACGCCCACCACCCCACCGAGCTGCGCGCCGTGCTCTCCGCCGCCCGCGGAGTCGTCGCCGAGGACGGACGGGTGTGGGCGATCTTCCAGCCGCACCTCTACTCGCGGACCATGGAGTTCAAGGAGGAGTTCGGACAGGCCCTCGGACTCGCCGACGAGGTCGTCGTCCTCGACGTCTTCCCCGCCCGTGAGGATCCGGTGCCCGGGGTGACCGGCAACCTCATCGCCGAACGCGTCCCGCACTCCCATGTCACGTTCCTCGAATCGTTCGCCGACGCGGTGCCCTTCGTCGCCGAACGCGTGCGCCCCGGCGACCTCGTGCTCACCGTCGGCGCCGGCGACGTGACGATCCTCGGACCCGAACTCCTCGCCGTCCTGGAGAAGTGAGCCCCGTGCCGCTCTCACCCCCGCGGGTCGGCGACGAGTCCACGGCAGACCTCACCGAGGTCATCCGGGCCCGCCGCCGTGAGGTCTGGAAGCGCCGCCTCATCGCCGCGGGCCTTGTGCTCCTGCTCTTGGGCGTGGCCGCCGTGGCCTGGTTCTCCCCGCTGCTCGCCCTCGAGACGGTCACGGTGAAGGACTCCGACCTCGTGTCCGGGGCCGAGGTCTCCGACTTCGTCCTCGCCGAACACCAGGGCACCCCGCTGCCGCAGCTGCGTCCGGGGCGGATCGAGGCCGAGGTGGAGAAGCAGTTCCCCCGCGCCGAGGACGCCTCCGTCCACTACTCGGGCCCGCGTGGCATCCGGATCGACATCACCGACCGCACCCCCGTCATCGCGATCGCCGAAGCCGGCGGGTTCACCCTCTATGACGCCGAGGCGGTCGACCTCGGGACCGTCGAGAAGGCCCCGAAGGGACTGACCGTCCTCGAGACGGCCGCGCCGAACGAGGAGACGATCGCCGCAGTCGTGCGCTTCATGTCCGCGCTCAGCCCGCAGCTGCGCGGGCAGCTGAGCACCGTCGCGGCCACGGGCAGCGAGGGACTGTCCGGGACGATCGACACGGGCAAGGATAAGGCCTCGGTGATCTTCGGCGACAGCGCGAATGCGAGCCTGAAGATGCAGACGGCGATCCAGCTCGCCGCCGACGGACGGTCGGAGATCGACGTCTCCGTGCCCTCGGTGCCGGTCACCGACTGAGATGCCGACCGGGACCCCGACCGAGGCGCAGACCGGCGACCGACGCGCCGACCGGCGCGATTGGCCCCGACACACCGAGGCTGAGACTTTCCGATGTCCGACACTCCGGGGAGAATGGTTGCAGTGGCAGCGCCCGGGCAAATAGCCTCTGGGCTAAGACTTCGAACAATGCACGCTTGAGACAGCGTGGACGATGCACGTGAGACGAGGAACCGACTTGGCTGAATTCCCACAATCCGGAGCGGACATCAAGGTTGCCGGTACCGGCGGCGGCGGTGTCAACGCTGTGCAGAGGATGATCGACGTCGGCCTGCGGGGCGTGGAGTTCATCGCCATCAACACCGACGCGCAGGCGCTCGTCCTCTCCGACGCCGACGTCAAGCTCGAGATCGGCCGCGACCAGACGCGCGGTCTCGGCGCCGGAGCCGACCCGGAGATCGGCCGCAAGGCCGCCGAGTCGAGCGAGGACGCGATCCGCGACGCCCTCGAAGGCGCCGACATGGTCTTCGTCACCGCCGGCGAGGGCGGCGGCACGGGAACCGGCGCGGCTCCCGTCGTCGCCCGGGTCGCCCGGTCGCTCGGGGCACTGACGATCGGCGTCGTCACCCGCCCCTTCACCTTCGAGGGCCGCCGCCGTTCGGCCCAGGCCGAAGCCGGCATCGCCGCGCTGCGCGAAGAGGTCGACACCCTCATCGTCATCCCCAACGACCGCCTGCTCTCGATCTCCGACCGCAGCGTCTCCGTCGTCGAAGCGTTCAGCTCCGCCGACGAGGTCCTGCGCTCCGGCGTCCAGGGCATCACGGACCTCATCTCCGTGCCCGGGCTGATCAACCTCGACTTCGCCGACGTCAAGTCGGTCATGCAGGACGCGGGCACCGCGCTCATGGGCATCGGCGCCGCCACCGGCGACGACCGCGCCGTCCAGGCCGCCGAGTCCGCGATCGCCTCCCCGCTGCTCGAGGCGAGCATCGACGGCGCCCACGGTGTGCTCTTCTGCATCCAGGGCGGCGCCGATCTCGGCCTCTTCGAGGTCAACGAGGCCGCCCGCCTCGTCCAGGAGGCCGCACACCCCGAGGCGAACATCATCTTCGGCGCCGTCATCGACGACAACATCGGTGACGAATGCCGCGTGACGGTCATTGCCGCCGGCTTCGACAACACGGTGCCCAACCAGGAGTCCAACGTCGTCGAAGCGGTCCCCGCGGGAGTCGCCGCCGCATCCTCCTCCCCGGTCATCGAGGCCGAGTCGGAGAGCGTCGAGTCCTTCGAGCCCGACGCCCCGGAGACGGACACGCGCCGCGACGAGCCGCGTCGTGACGAGCCGCGCCGTGAGGAGCACCAGATCCCCACCTCGCTGCCGAACGAGCGGAGCACGTCGAGCCTCGACAACGACCTCGACATCCCGGACTTCCTCAAATAACATGCTGCACTCGAGGTTCGTCGTCCCCGGTCGATCGACCGCGCATGTCGCGTTCACCGACCGGCACGGCGGATACTCGAGCGGGGACTTCTCCTCCTTCAACCTGGCCCGCCACGTCGGCGACGACGAGGAGCTCGTCGCCGCGAACCGGTCGGCCCTGGCCCAGGTGCTCGGGCTGAGCGCCGAACGCCTCAGCTTCGTCTCCCAGGTCCACGGGACCGCCGTGCACACGCTCACCGGTCCCGCTGATGCGCGGTCCGGCGCCGAGGCGGACGCCCAGGTCACCGCGGAACCCGGAGTCGGACTCGTCATCATGGTCGCCGACTGCACTCCCGTCCTCCTCGCCGACACCGAGGCCGGTGTCATCGGCGCCGTCCACGCGGGGCGACCGGGCATGGCCGCAGGCGTCGTCCCGGCGACCCTGCAGGCGATGCGCGAGCTCGGGGCCGCCGAGATCCACGCCGTCATCGGACCGTCCGTGTGCCCGCGCTGCTACGAGGTCCCGGCCGAGCTGCGCGACGAGGTCGCAGGCCTCGAACCCGTCGCCGCCTCGGTGTCGGTGTCTGGCACTCCCGCCCTCGACGTCGCCGGTGCCGTCGCCGAACAGCTGCGCCGCGAAGGCGTCGTCATCGACCACTTCTCCCGCACCTGCACCCGCGAATCCGAGGACCTCTACTCATACCGGCGCAACCGGCGGACGGGGCGGTTCGCCGGGGTCATCTGGCTCCAGTGACCGCTGTGCGGTGGGTCAGTCAAGATTTCCGCACGACACACCGCACGGACACCCGGGACTGTCGGCCCGAGTGCGATAGTTTGGCCGCAGATGTCGAAGTGCCGCAGGCCTGAGGAGCAGTGAGAATGTCAGCAATCAAGAAAACTCTCGAGTACCTGGGATTCGTCGAAGAGGACGACGAGACGCCCGAGCGCCGCAACCGCGAGGTCGTCGAGACGTATGACGAGCCCGAACGCGTCAAGGAGCCCGCCCCGGTCGACGAGCGTCCGCCCGCCCAGGTGACGCCGATCCACCCGACACCGATTCGTCCCGTTGACACTCCGGCGCCAGGAACCTCCATGAATCGCATCAAGACCATCCACCCCCGCAGCTACAACGACGCCATGGTCATCGGCGCCGCCTTCCGCGAGGGCACCCCGGTGATCATGAACCTCTCGGAGATGGACGAGAACAACTCGAAGCGCCTCGTCGACTTCTCCGCGGGACTCATCTTCGGCCTCCACGGATCCATCGAGCGGGTGACGAACAAGGTGTTCCTCCTCACCCCGGAGAACATCGAGGTCAGCGGCGAGAACGAGTCCGACGCCGACTCGCAGGCGAGCTTCTTCAACCAGAGCTGAGCCGGTCTGAGCTGATGCTCAGGTCGGGTGTATAGTCTGGTGGTCCACCGGTCCGCAACGACGAAAGGCACGAGGATCCCACGTGGCCATCATCTTCTACATCCTCGGCACGGCACTGAGCCTCTACGTGTACGTTCTCCTCGCTCGGGTCGTCCTCGACCTCGTGCAGGTGTTCTCACGTGAGTGGAAGCCGCAGGGGTTCTTCCTCGTCCTCGCCGAGATCGTCTACACGCTCACCGACCCGCCGCTCAAGCTCCTGCGCAGGATCATCCCGCCGCTGCGACTCGGGCAGATCTCACTCGACCTCGGGTTCATCGTCCTCCTCATCGGCATCCAGATCCTCGCGTCGTTCCTCTTCGGACTCTCCCGCGCGGGCGTCTGAGCCGAGAGGCTCTCCGCCGAGGACAGGGAACCTGTGAGGAAAACTTTCCCCGGATCGGCGTGGCGCAGCATCACTGCACGACAAAGCGGCAGGTGTTACGCTAATGTGACGTTGAAGCCGTCCCGTGCGGACGGCAGTGAAATGAATGCAGATCGACCAAAGGTGACCTCATGGCGCTCACGCCTGAAGACGTAGTAAACAAGCGGTTCCAGCATGTGAAGTTCCGCGACGGGTACGACCAGGATGAGGTCGACGATTTCCTCGACGAGGTCGTCGTCGAGCTCCGCCGTCTCTACCAGGAGAACGACGAACTGCGTCAGAAGCTCTCGGCCGCCGAACAGCGCGTCAAGGAACTCGAAGCCGGTGGAGCCAAGGCCGCTCCGGCCGCTGACATCGACGCCACCCAGGCGATGCCTGCCGCTGTGCCCGCCCCGGACACCTCGAAGGACGCACCTGCGCCGAAGGCGGAGAAGGCCCCCGAGGCACCGTCGGCTCCCGTCGCCGAAGAGCCCAAGGCTCCCGTCGTCAAGGAAGCCGCCCCCGCTCCGAAGTCGAACGACTCCGCTCCTGCCGTCTCCGCCGCCGCCCCGGCCGCCGTGGCCGGTGCCGGAGCCGCTGCCGGTGAGAACGACTCGCACGGCCTCATCGCCCTGGCCCAGCGCGTCCACGACGAGCATGTCGCCGAAGGTGAGCGCAAGCGCGCCGAACTCATCAAGGGTGCCGAGAAGGAAGCCTCGGACATCGTCACCAAGGCCGAGGCCAAGCGCGATGAGACCCTCTCGAGCCTCGAGACCCAGAAGTCGCAGCTCGAGCGCTCGATCGACCAGCTCTCGAACTTCGAACGCCAGTACCGCACGCGTCTGAAGAGCTACCTCAACGATCAGCTGCGTGACCTCGAGAACTCGACGAGCCTCGCTCCCGAGACCCTCGACGGCAACTCCTTCGGATCCTCGAGCAGCAAGCTCTGATCACCGATCACCCCGATGGGGCCGGACGACCGCGGTCGTCCGGCCCCTTCGTCGTACTCCCAGCTGAGACACATGCTCGAGATACGCTGACGGCACGATGCGGTGTCGTCGGTCGGCTAGAATGATCCGAATGAACGACCACCGCCCGGAGCCGCGACGGCGGCTGCTCGTCATCCTCTTCGGCCTCGCCGCAGGCATCCTCGTCATCGACCAGGTGCTCAAGCTCCTCGCCGTGACCTACCTCGAAGGGCAGCCGCCGATCCCTGTCATCGGATCGCTCGCCGGCTTCGCCTTCTACCGCAATCCGGGTGCCGCCCTCGGACTCGGCTCGGGGGTCACCTGGATCTTCCCGCTCATCGCGATCGCGGTCTTCATCGCCATCCTCGTCCTCTCCCGCAAGATCGGCTCTCGGGTCTGGGCGATCGGCCTGGGTCTGCTGCTCGGGGGACTCTTCGGCAACCTCGTCGACCGGCTCTTCCGTCAGCCGGGATTCCTCCGCGGTGCCGTCGTCGACTACATCGATCTCTCGCTCTTCGTATGCAACTTCGCCGACATCGCGATCTCCGCGGCGGCCGTGACCCTCGTCATCGCCAGCCTGCGGGGCATCGAACTCGACGGATCGCACCGGCAGACCGCGGAGCGGACCAAGGAGGAGACCCATGACTGAGCGTTCGATACTCGTCCCTGAGGGACTCGAGGGGCAGCGGGTCGACTCCGCGCTCTCGAAGCTGCTCGGCCTCTCCCGCACCGCGGCCGCCGAGATCTGCGCCGATGGGGGAGTCAAACTCGACGGCAGCCCCGTCGGCAAGTCCGACCGCGTCGTCGCCGGTGCCCGCCTCGACGTCATGATGCCCGAACCCAGGCGACCCCTCGAGGTCGTCCCCGACCCGGTGCCCGGCATGCGCATCGTCTACGACGACGATTCGTTCGTCGTCGTCGACAAGCCCATCGGCGTGGCCGCGCACCCGGCGCTGGGCTGGTCCGGTCCCACCGTCGTCGGCGGTCTCGCCGCCGCCGGGTACCGGATCGCGACCTCCGGGGCCTCCGAACGGCAGGGCATCGTCCAGCGCCTCGACGTCGGCACCTCGGGCCTTATGGTCGTCGCGAAGAGCGAGTACGCCTACAGCGTGCTCAAACGCGCGTTCAAGGAGCGCACGGTGTCGAAGACCTACCACGCGCTCGTCCAGGGGCTGCCCGATCCCGTGCTCGGCACGATCGACGCCCCCATCGCCCGGCATCCGCGCCATGACGGCCTCTACGCCGTCCACAGCGAGGGCAAGCACGCGATCACCCATTACGAGGTGCTCGAAGCCCACCGGCGGGCCGCCCTGCTCGAGATCCACCTCGAGACCGGTCGCACGCATCAGATCCGCGTCCACTTCTCCGCGCTCAAGCATCCGTGCGCGGGCGATCTGCCCTACGGTGCCGATCCGGTGCTCGCGAAGGACCTCGGACTGCAGCGGCAGTGGCTTCACGCCGTCAGGCTCGGCTTCCACCACCCGGAGTCGGGGGAGTGGGTCGAGTTCGAGAGCGAGTATCCCGAGGACCTCCAGCACGCACTCGACACCATCCGCGCAGGCTCGTGATCCGGGACCCGGATCACACCTGACCCGGCTGAGCTCGGGCCCGATCCGGGGTCGGGAAGATCACCGCTGCGGTGTCCGCGGCATGGTCTAAGCTGAGTGGGCAACCAGGCCCGCATCCGAGGGAAGGCAGTCAGTGCCGAACGACGATTTCGTCCATCTCCACGTCCACACCGAGTACTCCATGCTCGACGGGGCGGCCCGCCTCGGCGATCTCATGGCGGCGACGAAGGCCTCCGGGATGTCGGCGATCGCGACGACCGACCACGGCTACCTCTTCGGGGCCTTCGACTTCTGGTCGCAGGCGACGAAGGCCGAGGTCAAACCAATCATCGGCGTCGAAGCCTACGTCACCCCCGGCACGGCTCGTGACGACAAGACGCGTGTGAAGTGGCGCACCGACGAATCGCAGAAGTCCGACGACCTCTCCGGCGGCGGGCTGTACACGCACATGACCCTGCTGTCGAAGAACAACACGGGCATGCGCAACCTCTTCAAGGCCTCCTCGCACGCCTCCCTCGACTCGGTGACCGCGAAATGGCCTCGGCTCGACATGGACCTGCTCGAGACCTACTCCGAGGGCCTCATCGCGACGACCGGCTGCCCGTCGGGCGAGATCCAGACCCGGCTGCGTCTGGGCCAGTACGAGGAGGCGAAGGCCGCGGCCGGGAAGTACCGGGATCTCTTCGGTGCGGAGAACTACTTCTGCGAGCTCATGGATCACGGTCTGTCGATCGAGAAGCGGGTGACGAAGGATCTGCTGCGCCTGGCGAGTGAGATGGACATCCCGCTCGTGGCCACGAACGACCTCCATTACACCCACGAATCCGATGCGAAGGCGCACGAGGCGCTGCTGGCGATCCAGTCGGGCTCGAAGCTCATCGAACCCACCTACGATCAGGGCGGCTCCCGCTTCGCCTTCTCCGGTTCCGGCTACTACCTCAAGACGCCCGCGGAGATGCGGGCGCTGTTCAAGGAGATGCCCGAGGCGTGCGACAACACGCTGCGGATCGCGGAGATGTGCGAGGTCTCCTTCGACACCTCGGCGAACTACATGCCGAAGTTCCCGTGCCCGCCCGGCGAGGACGAGACCTCGTGGCTGATCAAGGAAGTGCAGAAGGGGCTGGAGTACCGGTACCCCAACGGAATCCCCGACGACGTCCGCAAGCAGGCGGACTACGAACTCGACATCATCATCTCGATGGGCTTCCCCGGCTACTTCCTCGTCGTCGCCGACTTCATCAACTGGTCGAAGGACAACGGCATCCGGGTGGGCCCCGGCCGCGGCTCCGGCGCCGGGTCGATGGTCGCCTACGCGATGCGCATCACCGACCTCGATCCGCTCCAGCACGGCCTCTACTTCGAGCGCTTCCTCAACCCGGACCGCGTCTCGATGCCCGACTTCGACGTCGACTTCGATGATCGCCGCCGCAGCGAGGTCATCGAGTACGTCACCCGCAAATACGGTGACGAGCGCGTGGCGATGATCGTCACCTACGGCACGATCAAGACGAAGCAGGCGCTCAAGGACTCCGCCCGCGTGCTCGGCAAGCCCTTCTCGCTCGGCGAACGGCTGACGAAGGCGCTGCCGCCGGCGGAGATGGCCAAGGACATCCCGCTCGCCGACATCGAGAACCCTGAGGCGAAGCGGTACAAGGAGGCCGGGGAGTTCCGGGAGCTCGTCGACACCGAAGCCGAAGCCCGGGAGACGTTCGAGACCGCGAAGGGCCTTGAAGGGCTCAAGCGCCAGTGGGGTGTGCACGCGGCCGGGGTCATCATGTCCTCGGACCCGATCATCGACGTCATCCCGATCATGCGCCGCTTCCAGGACGGCCAGGTCATCACCCAGTTCGACTACCCGACCTCCGAGGGCCTCGGGCTGATCAAGATGGACTTCCTCGGGCTGCGGAACCTCACGATCATCTCCGACGCGGTGGAGAACATCAAAGCCAACCGCGACTTCGACCTCGACCTCGAACACCTCGAACTCGACGACCGGGGAGCCTACGAACTCCTCACCCGCGGTGACACCCTCGGTGTGTTCCAGCTCGACGGCGGCGGACTGCGCGCCCTGCTGCGGCTGATGAAGCCCGACAACTTCGAGGACATCTCGGCGACGCTCGCCCTCTACCGTCCCGGTCCGATGGGTGCGGACTCGCACACGAACTACGCGCTGCGCAAGAACGGGCTCCAGGAGGTCACCCCGATCCACCCGGAGCTCGCGGAGCCGCTCAAGGACATCCTCGACACGACGTTCGGCCTCATCATCTACCAGGAGCAGGTGATGGCGATCGCGCAGAAGGTCGCCGGGTACTCGCTCGGTCAGGCCGACATCCTCCGCCGTGCGATGGGCAAGAAGAAGAAGTCGGAGCTCGACAAGCAGCAGGTCGGCTTCTTCGGCGGCATGAAGGAGCGCGGCTACTCGGAGGCCGCCGCCCAGGCGCTGTGGGACATCCTCCTGCCGTTCTCGGACTACGCGTTCAACAAGGCGCACTCGGCGGCCTACGGCGTCGTGTCCTACTGGACGGCCTACCTCAAGGCCCACTACACGGCGGAGTACATGGCCGCCCTGCTCACCTCGGTGGGCGACAACAAGGACAAGCTCGCGATCTACCTCAACGAGTGCCGTCGCCTGGGCATCACGGTGCTGCCGCCCGACGTCAACGACTCCGCCCTGCACTTCACCCCGGTCGGGGAGGACATCCGCTTCGGCATGGGGGCGGTGCGCAACGTCGGAGCGAACGTCGTCGACGGCATCGTCGAGGCCCGCGACGAGAAGGGCGCCTACACCTCGTTCACCGACTTCCTCGACAAGGTGCCCAGCCACGTGTGCAACAAGCGCACGATCGAATCGCTCATCAAGGCCGGCGGCTTCGACTCGCTCGGGCACTCCCGGCGCTCCCTCGTCGAAGTCCATGAGGAGGCCGTCGACTCCGTCATCGGCGTCAAGCGCAAGGAGGCGATCGGGGAGTTCGACCTCTTCGCGGGTCTCGACGCCGGCGACGACGGACCGAGCTTCTCCGTCGCGATCCCCGACCGGCCCGAATGGGAGAAGAAGGAGAAGCTCGCGTTCGAACGCGACATGATCGGCCTCTACGTCTCCGACCACCCCCTCAACGGGCTCGAAGGGGTGCTCGCCGCGGAATCCGATGCCTCGATCGCCGAGGTGGTCGACCCCGAATCGCATCGCCCCGACGGTTCGCAGATCAAGGTCTGCGGCATGATCACGCAGGTCACCCGCAAGGTGTCGAAGAACTCGGGCAAACCGTACGCGATCGTCACGCTCGAGGACCTCGACGCGGAGGTCGAAGTCATGTTCTTCGGCGACACGTACGAGCCGGTGGCGAGCCTGCTCGCGACCGACCTCGTCATCTCCCTGACCGGGCGGATCCGGCAGTCCGATGACCGGCCGACCTCGCTCATGGCGATGTCGATGACGATCCCCGACATCACCGACCCCGGTGACCGGCCGCTCAACCTCATCGTGCCGATGGAGAAGGCGACGGAGGAGATGGCAGAAAAGCTGCGCAGGATTCTCGAAGCGAACAAGGGGCATACCGATGTCCACCTCGTCCTCACCCAACCGGGACGGCACACGGTGATGCGCCTCGACCGGTCGATCCGGGTCGACCCGAACCCGAGCCTCTACGGCGACCTCAAGGCGCTGCTGGGCTCTCGCTGTCTCAGCGCCTGAGGAGGCGTCGGGGGCACGTGGGCCCGGGACTAGAATGGTCTGGTGAATATTCTCGACTTCCGCGGTGAGACCCTGAGCAGACGATTCTTAAGGCAGCGACTGCCTCGGGCGGCGGAGACCCATGCCGACGTCGAACGTCGGGTCGCCGACCTCCTCGCCGAGGTGGCCGCCGGCGGATCCGCGACGGTCCTCGACCTCACGGAGCGCTTCGACGGTGTGCGGCCGGCGGCGCTGCGGGTGCCCCCGGCGGCCCTCGAGCAGGCGGCCGCTGATCTCGATCCCGTGGTCAGGGCGGCTCTCGAGGAGACCATCGCCCGCACGCGCACGGTCGCCAAAGCCCAGCGGCCCGCCGACGTCGTCACCGAGCTCGCCCCCGGCGCCCGGGTGACGACCCGCAGCCTGCCGATCGAACGCGTCGGCCTCTACGTGCCCGGCGGCCTCGCCGTCTACCCGTCGACCGTGGTGATGAACGTCGTGCCCGCCCAGGCGGCTGGATCGTCGTCCCTGGCCATCGCCAGCCCCCCGCAGGCCTCGGGCCTGCCGCACCCGGTGGTGCTCGCGACCGCGCACATGCTCGGAGTCGACGAGGTGTGGGCGATGGGCGGAGCCCAGGCGATCGGGGCGCTGGCCTATGGCTTCGACGACGCCGAGGTCCTCGAACCGGTCGACCTCATTACCGGTCCCGGCAACGCCTACGTCGCCGCTGCGAAGTCCCTCGTGCGTTCCCACGTCGGCATCGACGCCGTCGCCGGACCCACCGAGATCATTGTGCTCGCCGATGCGAGCGCGAACCCGGCGTATGTCGCAGCCGACCTCATCAGCCAGGCCGAACACGACGAGCTCGCCGCCTCGGTGCTCGTCACCGACTCCGAAGCGATGCTCGAGGCCGTCGCCGCCGAGCTCGACCGCCAGGCCCCCGAAGCCGCGCACGCCGAGCGGATCCGCACGGCGCTCTCCGGTGCGCAGTCGGCGCTCGTCCTCGTCGACGACCTCGACGACGCGGTGACCGTGGTCAACGCGTACGCCGGTGAGCACGTCGAGATCCACACGGCCGATGACCGCGCCGTGGCCGCGCGGATCGTCAACGGGGGAGCGGTCTTCGTCGGACCGTACTCGCCGGTGGCGCTCGGCGACTACTGTGCCGGATCCAACCACGTGCTGCCGACGATGGGCACCGCCGCACACGGTTCCGGGCTCGGGGTGCACTCGTTCCTCAAGGTCAGCCAGGTCATCGACTATTCGGCTCCCGCCCTCGGCGAGGTCGCCGGCCACGTCGCCGCACTGGCGGAGACCGAGAACCTTCCGGCTCACGGACGTGCCGTGAGCATCCGCTTCGAGGAGTGATATGCGCTGTCCATTCTGCCGGGAGTCCGATTCCCGGGTGGTCGATTCGCGGACGAGCGAAGACGGTGCGGCGATCCGCCGCCGGCGGCAGTGCCGGCACTGCGGACGCCGCTTCACGACGATGGAGGCCACGAGCCTCTCCGTCATCAAACGCTCAGGCGTGACGGAGGAGTTCTCCCGCCAGAAGATCATGTCCGGGGTGCGCAAGGCCTGCCAGGGACGCCCGGTCGGTGATGACGACCTCGCGAAGCTCGCACAGAAGGTCGAAGAGGACATCCGGTCGAAGGGAATCGCGGAGATCGACGCCGACGAGGTGGGCCTGTCCATCCTCGAACCGCTGCGTGAGCTCGACCAGGTCGCCTACCTGCGCTTCGCCAGCGTCTACCAGGGCTTCGATTCGCTCGAGGACTTCGAAGCGGCGATCGACTCCCTGCGTGCCGATGCCGCTCTGCGCTCGGGCGATTCGCGCGAAGCAGTGCCCGAGGACTTCGCGGACTGAGATCTCCGCGGAAATTCTCTGACGAAATTCCTCGATTACGTCCATAGTTGTGTACCATTGTCAGTGCGTGCTTATGGCGCGTGGCCGCTTGCGGTTCGGAGGGGAAGCCGAACCGTCAAGCGGCCTTCTACGTCTCCGGGGCCTTCACTGTCGGCCCTGGTGAGACACCCTGAATGCGGACGACCGCTCGCAGGAGGTCCCAGCGCACGGCACGTGTCCGTGACAGGGGGACTTCTTGCGAGCGGTCGCAGTCGCGCCGGCAGGTCAGCGCGAGTTCGCTCAGTCGAATCCGAGCTTGTTCAGTCGAGTCCGAGTTCGCTCAGCTCCGTCGGTACCGAGGCGAGCACGCCGAGGCGATCGGTCGTGCGGGTGAGCGCGACGTAGAGGGCGCCCACCCCGTCGTCACCGCCGGGCGGGGCGATGAGACCGGGTTCGACGAGAAGCACGGAGTCGAACTCGAGGCCTTTGGCCTGCTGCGGGGTGATGACGGCGATCTGGTGGTCGAGACCGGCCGCTGAACGTCCGATGTCGAAGCCTGCGAGCGCCTCGGCGACGGGATCGATGAGGACCTCTGGCGCGATGACGGCGATCTTCCCGCCCTCGACAGCGGCGACCTCCTCGGCGGTCGCCACGGAGAGCGCGGCGAGCAGGGCGGGGGAGTCCGCGAAGCGCGTGAGCGTCGGCGGATGGCCGCCCTGGCGGACGGATTCGACGAGCTCGAGCTGCGGGAAGTGCCGGTGGAGGTAGCGGTTGGCCAGATCCATGACGGCCTGCGGGGTGCGGTAGGAGACCGTGAGCACTTCGAGGGCGAACCGGTCGCCGACGAACTCGGAGAGGATCGACGCCCAGGTCCGGGAGCTGTCGGCGTGTGAGGCCTGCGCAAGGTCGCCGACGAGGGTCGCCGACTTCGAGGGCACCCGGCGGAAGAGCACACGCCACTGCATCGGCGAGAGCTCCTGGGCCTCGTCGACGACGAGGTGGCCGTAGGTCCACTCCCGGTCCTCGATCGCGCGTTCGGCCAGGGTCGTCGCCGGTCCCGCCTCCTCCCAGCGGGCGGCCAGCGTCTCGGCGCTGACGATCGCGGAGGTCTCGGTCATGTCGACGACCGCCTCGGCGTACTCGCGAGCCGATTCGTCACGGGCCGCGGTCTGCTGCGGGGTCGTGCCGAGGAGTTCGGCGAGTTCGTCGAGCAGCGGCGCATCCTCGATGGTCAGCGGTGCGTTCGGGGCGCGGACGATGAGCGATTGCTCGGCCGGGGTGAGCAGGCGGGCGGCCGCGGCCTCGAGCTTGTGCGGCTTCGACAGCAGGGACCGTAGGGCGTCACCGGGGCTGATGGGGAACCATGCGAGGTTGAGCGCCCGGCGGACGTCGACGCTCGAACGCAGCTCGTCCATGAGTTCGGGCAGGCGTTCGCCCGCGCCGTCGAGGCCCATCTGCTGGGCGAGATCCTCGGCGAGGGTCTTGAGCAGGCCGGAGACGAAGCCGGTGCGCGCCGCATTGTGGGCATCCCCGCTGCGGCGGGCCCGCTCCCGAGCCGAACGCACATCGCGCCGGCGCAGCAGCACTGTGTGCGACCCCACGCGCAGACGTTCGTCGTGGTCGGGGACGCGTTCGTAGTTCGCGATGTGGCTCGCGAGCACCCGCGCCATGACCGATCGGCCCTTGACCTCGGCGACCGCAGGGTCGTCGGAGATCTCCGTGTCGAGGCCGGGGTAGAGCTGTCCGGGGGTGAGCAGCAGCGCTCCGGTCTCGCCGAGGCTTGGCAGGACCTTCTCGATGTACTTGAGGAACACGGGGGAGGGCCCGACGAGAAGGACGCCGGACTTCGCGATCCGCTCCCGGTGGCGGTAGAGGAGGTAGGCGGCGCGGTGGAGGGCGACCGCGGTCTTGCCAGTGCCGGGTCCGCCCTGGACGACGAGGACGCCCTGGAGCGGCTGCCGGATGATCGCATCCTGCTCGGCCTGGATCGTGGCGACGATATCGCCCATGCGACCGGTGCGGTGGGTGGTCAGCGCCGCGATGAGCGCACCTTCGCCCTGCAGGGCCGAACGCTGCGAGTCGTCGAGCGCGTCGATGTCGAGGACATCGTCCTCGACATCGGTGACCTGGCGGTTCTTCGTCACGAGGTGGCGGCGGCGGACGACGCCCTCCGGGTTCGCCGCTGTCGACTGGTAGAAGGGTTCGGAGGCCGGCGCCCGCCAGTCGATGAGGATCTGCTTGCGGTCGGCGTCGGTGAGGCCGATGCGGCCGATGTAGCTCGGCTCGGGCGAGTCCTTGAAGTCGAGGCGACCGAAGCACAGGCCGTCTTCGGCGCTGTTGAGGCGGATGAGCTGGTCCTCGTACATGGTGGCGAAGGCGTCGCGTTCGCTGCGGTGCTGGTGGTTCCCTCCGACCTCGGAGATCCGGACGGTCCCCAAGCGGGCGGTCGTCTCATCGCGCAGTTCGTCGAGCCGGGCGTAGAGTTCGTCGAGCTTGTTCTGTTCGACGTGGATTTCTGAAGTCTCGCTCATCTCACCTTCCAATCGGCATTCAATTATGCCGAACTTTCGCCGAGGGGAGTAGTCGAGCCGTCACACGGACGCGTCGCCATAGGAGACCCGGCCGGTGGGCGGTCGGTGACCCGCTCGGATCGTGGCCGCTCACGCGGATGCGCTCACCGGCCGATACGACTGAGCAGTGCGGCCTCGTCGAGCCAGACCGCCATCGTCGGAGCCGTCCGCAGGCTCCGATCGAGGGCGGCATCGGGCAGGGGATCCTGTGCGGCCGCGATGACGACGTTGCCACGGCGGCGCCCCTTGAGCACCCCGGACTCGGAGGCGGCGGCGACATGGTTGAACGCCGAGGCGGCGGCCCTGATCTCCTCGCGCAGCACCTTGTGGTCACCGGAGTCGGGGACATTGGCGAGGAAGAGGCCCGACGGTCTGAGCACCCGGGCGCAGTCGGCGTAGAACTCCTCGGTCGCCAGCTGCTCGGGGACGGAGTCGAAGGAGAAGGCGTCACGGACGATGACGTCGGCGGTGTCGTCCCGGAATGTCGCGATCTCTGCGGCCGCGTCGCCTGCCCGCAGGGCGAGTGCGGGGGAGCGGGGGAGATCGAACCACTGCCGGACGTGATCGATGAGGATCGGATCGATGTCGATCGCCGTCTGCCGCGAGCCGGGACGCGTCGCATCGAGGGCGCGGGCCAGGGCGCACCCGGCGGCGCCGAGGTGGATGGCCCGCAGAGAGCCGTCGGTGACGACGTCGATGATCCGGGCCATCCAGTCGAGGTATTCGAAGTCGAGGCGCGCGGGATCGCTCAAGGTGATCGACGACGACGGCACGCCGTTGACGTGGAGGACATAGCTGTCGGGTTCCCCGTCGACCTTCTCCAACCGCGCCTGTCCGGTCGCGATGTCGACGACTTGTGTGCTCGGTGCTGTGAATATCCGTCTCTTCGCCACCCCACACTTGTATGTCAGATCGGTCCCGAGGGCAATTCGCCCCGATGGGGCGTGTGGACGGCGCCGCCCACTCGTGTGCGGATCGGCTGTGCATGCACCAGCGGTATCCACAGGGCCGAATCGGGGTCTGGTGTGCGTCGGCGGTGCGGGCGTCGACTGGTGGCATGGACACTCCAGCGAAGACGGCCGAAGATCTCATCGGGATCGTGCCGCACACCCTCGGATACACCCCGGAGAGCAGCCTCGTCGCGATCCTCGTCGTCACCGACGATGACGGCGTGCAGTCCTGCGGGACCACCCTGCGCGTCGACTTCGACCTCGAGACGGCGGCGATGACCCTTGCGGAGGGAGGTGAGTGGCTGCGTGACCTGGTGTGCCGGGCCTGCCAACCCAGTGGGGTCTTCCTCGTCCTCTACGACGAGGCGTACACCCCGGCCGGGTCGGGACCGGAACGGGACTGGACCGACCGCGACGAGGACGGCACCGACGACGACTATGCGCGGATGCACCGCGGTCTCGTGCGCGCGGCCACGGATGAGATGGCGACGGCGCTCGCCGACGGCGGGATCACCACGCTGTGCGCATGGTGGGTCAGCGGGGGTCTCTTCGGGCGCATCGACGACAGCGCGGACATGGGCACCGACATCGGACTCGCTCAGTCCTCGGCGTGCGCGACCGAACTCGTCTCGACCGGTTCGGCCCCGGCCGCCGGACCCGACGCCCTCGTCGTCAAGCCGGCCGATGCCGCCGAGGCCGCGGCATTCCGGTCGGCCGGACACGGGGGAGAGCTGAGCCACGGGGGAGAGCTGAGCATCGCGACCGCGTTCGACCGCCTCGGCGAGCTCTACCCTCACCTGCTCGAGCTGCGGGGAGGGGAGGAGACCATCGATCGGGAGCGGCTCAGGTCGCTGGTCACCCCGGATGCGGTCCGCGTCCTCGATCGGCTGCTCGCGGCGAAATGGTCGCGCGATGTGCTCGAGATGATCCTCAGCTTCGACCATCCCGATTTCCTGCCCAAGCGGATGTGCCGATTCGGTCCCGGGGAGCTCGCCCGGCATGCCCGGCGCTGCGGCACCTCGCGGCTGGCGGTCGAGCAGATGATCGGCCTCTCGCCCAGAGCCCCGCGGACGCGGGACCTCCTGCTCTCCATCGACTTCCTCGAGGCGTACGTGCGGTGGGCGGATCCGGCGGTCGTTCCGACCGCGTACGGGGTCATCGCGTGGTTCCACTGGACCTTGGGCGGGTCGACGATGGCCGAGCAGTATGCGCTCGCCGCGCTCGCCCTCGAACCGGACCATGCCATGGCGCAGCTCATCATCTCCGCCGTCAGTCAGGGCTATCTGCCGCAGTGGCTGATGTCGAAGCGCACCGGCGCCCGCCCCCTCCGGCACTGACCTCGCACGGGAGCACCAAGGCTGCGCCGCCGCGTCACACGTCGCCCCAGCGAGGTACCCCTCGACTGCACACCACCCTCAGCCCGGGACCACCTCGGCGAGGTCCCATCACCACACACCACCCCCAGCTGCATTTCCTACCTTTGCAAGGGTATGAATTGCTGCTGAGGGTGGTGTGTGCCGAGCTCCGCCGAGGTTGCGCCGCCGCGACACGGACGGCCGACGCCCTGCAGGATGCGCGACGCCCGCCCGGTGGGACCACCTCGGCGAGGGACCGCACGATCACACGCCACCCTCAGTCGCATTTCCTACCTTTGCACGGGTAGGAAGCAGAGCTGGGGGTGGTTCATGCAAAGCTCCACCGAGGTTGTCGTGCCCGACGTTGCAAGTCGCGCGGAAGGTGGGACGTCCTGCTGGAGGTATGAATAGTCGCGCACCGACTGGGCACCGTCTGCACACCATGTCGATGTGTCCCGAAGGAATGGACAGGGCAAGGAATAACGTGCGAGGATTGTGCGTTGACCCTGTCATTGCATATTGGGAGAGCTGTGCGCTCGCCCCAACGGGCACGAACTCTGCGCCCCCTTGACAAGGGTCTTAGTAATGTCCTGGTGCAATCGGGAAGTATGAACGCTCGCGAAAGGTGAACACGTGCCGACAGTCGACAGGAAAACGGTGACTGAGGAGTCGGAGGCATCGTCCGCCACGGCGTCCACGGGTGGATCCACGACCACAGCGGCGAAGGGAAAGAAGACGACGAAGGCGTCGTCGACCACGCGAGCCAAGACGACCGCGGCGAAGAAGTCGACGACGGAGAAGAAGACGGCGACCAAGTCAGAGACCGCCAAGGCCTCGACGACCAAGTCCGCGACCGCGAAGACGACCGCAGCCAAGACGACCGCGAAGTCGGCGACTGCGAAGGCGGCAGCCGAGGAGACCGAGCCGGCGAAGAAGGCTCCCGCGAAGAAGACGACCGCGGCCAAGAAGACCACCGCGAAGAAGACCACAGCGAAGAAGGCTGAGACCAAGGCCGAGACCGCGAGCACGAAGAAGAAGTCCGACGCGGACATCGAGTCGACCGAAGAGGTCGAACCCACCGCGGATGCGCTCGCGACCGAGCAGAGCCCCTCCGAGTCGACGGAGACGAAGAACTCCGAGGAGAAGGAGAAGAACGCCGCGGTCACCGAGGCCGGCGGCTTCATCGTCTCCGATGCCGACGAGGACGACGCCCCCGCCCAGCAGGTCGTCTCCGCCGGTGCGACCGCCGACCCGGTCAAGGACTACCTCAAGCAGATCGGCAAGGTGGCCCTGCTCAACGCCGCCGAGGAGGTCGACCTCGCCAAGCGCATCGAGGCCGGCATGTACGCCGAGCACCTCCTCGAGGAGGGCGAGGTCAGCGACCCGCGCGTGACGATGGACTACAAGTGGATCATCCACGACGGGCGCATCGCGAAGAACCACCTGCTCGAGGCGAACCTCCGCCTCGTCGTCTCACTCGCGAAGCGCTACACCGGCCGCGGCATGCTCTTCCTTGATCTCATCCAGGAAGGCAACCTCGGTCTCATCCGCGCCGTCGAGAAGTTCGACTACACGAAGGGCTTCAAGTTCTCGACCTACGCGACGTGGTGGATCCGCCAGGCCATCACCCGTGCGATGGCCGACCAGGCGCGCACGATCCGCATCCCCGTCCACATGGTCGAGGTCATCAACAAGCTCGCCCGCGTCCAGCGCCAGATGCTCCAGGACCTCGGCCGCGAACCGAGCCCCGAGGAGCTCGCGAAGGAACTCGACATGACGCCCGAACGCGTCGTCGAGGTGCAGAAGTACGGCCGTGAGCCGATCTCCCTGCACACCCCGCTCGGCGAGGACGGCGACTCCGAGTTCGGCGACCTCATCGAGGATTCCGAAGCCGTCGTGCCCTCGGACTCCGTGAGCTTCACCCTCCTCCAGGAGCAGCTCCACTCTGTCCTCGACACGCTCTCGGAGCGCGAGGCAGGCGTCGTCTCGATGCGCTTCGGACTCAACGACGGTCAGCCGAAGACGCTCGACGAGATCGGCAAGGTCTACGGCGTCACCCGTGAGCGGATCCGCCAGATCGAGTCGAAGACGATGGCGAAGCTGCGCCACCCGTCCCGCTCGCAGGTCCTCCGCGACTACCTCGACTGATCACCCTCAGCCGACCGACGACGTCGGGCACAGCGCCTTTCGGCGCTGTGCCCGACGTCGTCGCATATGCGAACGGGAATGTCACCTGCCGGCGCAGACACAGCCGTGGACCCATCTCCGGCCTCGCCCATGCCGGCTGCGGACGACACGCCCCGGCGACGCGATCAGAACCAGTCGCCGATGCCGGCGGCGATCGCCTCGGCGTACCGCCGTCGTCCGTCCTCGGACTCCATTACCGCCGCCTCATCGGGGTTGCGCATCTCCCCGCACTCGACGATGACGGCGGGTACCGAGGCGTTGTTGAGACCCGCGAGGTCGGGACGCGGACTGATCGCGTCCTTCCCATAGGCCTTGTTCGGTGTGAATACCGCGGCCATCGACCCACTCAGAGACTTCGCGAGGCGGGTCGACTCGTCCTCGAGCTTCCGGGACTTCCCGGGGTCGGCGACGATGATGTGGAAGCCCTTGGGCTCCGTCGATTCGCTGCCGTTGGCATGGATGCTCACGAGCACGTCCGCGTCATCGGCGAAGGTGCCGCGCTCGTCGACGCAGGGCCCGACGCCGTCGTCGCCGCTGCGGCTGAGGATCACGCTCGCCCCCGCGGCTTCGAGATCGTCTCTGAGGAAGCCCGCCACCGACCACGCGAACTCGGACTCCCCGTAATCGGAGTCCGTGGCCGTGCCGGTCGTGTTGCACGCCTTCGTCCCACCCCGGCCGTCGGGCACGGGACTCGCGATCGCCTCCGGATCCTTCGCGTTGCCGCCGTTGTGACCGGGATCGATCGCGATCGTCCTCCCCGACAGGTCCGCTCCGACAACGCCGACCGAAGCGGTGGGACTCGCCGAGGCGCTCGTGCCCATGGACTCGGGGGAGACCCGGGTCGGTTCGTCGGAGGCAGGGGTGGGAGAGGCGCAGCCGGTGAGCAGAAGGACGCCGCACCCGCACAGGGCGAGTGCCGCGCGCAGGGTCGGCCGTCGATCGGTCATGGACCCATTGTCCCAGGGATGTTGTCCGCGCAGACCGTGTCGGCGCCGAGGATGCCCCCCGATGCTGCGCTTGATCGCCGACACGGCGGCCCCGCACCCGCGTGAGCGGACGGCAGGCGATTAGAATTCAATCGAACGAGAGGAAGAGTGTGGAAGAGGAAAGCTACGGCGCCCGCCATCTGTCCGTGCTGTCCGGCCTTGAGGCCGTGCGGAAGCGGCCGGGAATGTACATCGGAACGACCGACTCCCGCGGGCTCATGCACTGCCTGTGGGAGATCATCGACAACGCCGTCGACGAGGCCCTCGGCGGGTTCGGGTCCTCCATCCTCATCGAGCTCGAACCCGACGGCTCCGTCGCCGTGACCGACCACGGCCGCGGCATCCCCGTCGACATCGAACCGAAGACCGGACTGACCGGCGTCGAGGTCGTCATGACCAAGCTCCACGCCGGCGGCAAGTTCGGCGGCAGCTCGTACGCGGCCTCCGGCGGCCTCCACGGCGTCGGCGCCTCCGTCGTCAACGCCCTCTCCGCCCGCCTCGACGTCGAGGTCACCCGCGGATCGAAGATCCACAAGATGTCCTTCCGCCGAGGTGTGCCCGGCCGCTTCGACGACTCCTCCGGCACTCCCGGCCCCGACAACCCCTTCGAGGAGTTCCAGGAGGCCACCGGCCTCGAGATCGTCGGCAAGGCCAAGCGCGGGGTGACCGGGACGAAGGTCCACTATTGGGCCGATCCGCAGATCTTCCTCGGCAGCGCCCAGTTCGACTACCAGCACCTCGTCGAACGTGCCCGCCAGACCGCGTTCCTCGTCCCCGGCCTCGAACTCACGATCGTCGACCGTCGCGGGGTCGCCCGGGACGAGACCGGGGCGGTCATCGCCGAACGCGTCGAGGACTTCCGCTTCGACGGCGGCATCACCGAGTTCGTCGACCATCTCTCGATCGACCCGCCGATCACCGACACGTGGCGGATGCAGTCGACCGGGTCGTTCAAGGAGACCGTCCCCGTACTCGACTCCTCCGGACACCTCGTGTCCAAGGAGGTCGAACGCCAGGTCGGCGTCGACGTGGCCCTGCGCTGGGGGACCGGCTACGACACGAAGATCAAGAGCTTCGTCAACGTCGTCGCGACCCCGCACGGCGGCACCCACCTCGCCGGGTTCGAACAGGCGACGCTCAAAGCGATGCGCAAGGCTGTGGAGGCCAACTCCCGCAAGCTCAAACTCGGCAAGGACCGTCTCGAGAAGGACGACGTCCTCGCCGGTCTCACCGCCGTCGTCACAGTCCAGCTCGCCGAACCGCAGTTCGAAGGCCAGACGAAGGAGGTCCTCGGCACGGCCGCGGTCCGTCAGATCGTCGCGAAGACCGTCGAGACGCAGCTCGGAGGCATCCTCTCCTCGACCAAGCGCGCGGAGAAGCAGCAGGCCGCCGTCCTCATGGAGAAGGTCGTCGCGGAGCTGAAGTCCCGGATCTCCGCACGCACCCACAAGGAGAACCAACGGCGCAAGACCGCGCTCGAAGCCTCGTCCCTGCCGGCGAAGCTCTACGACTGCCGCGACAGCGGGGTAGGGAACACCGAGCTGTTCATCGTCGAGGGCGATTCGGCCATGGGCACCGCGAAGGCAGCCCGCAACTCCGACTACCAGGCGCTCTTCCCGATCCGCGGCAAGATCCTCAACGTGCAGAAGGCGTCGCTGGCCGACATGCTCGCCAACGTCGAATGCGCGGCGCTCATCCAGGTCATCGGCGCCGGCTCCGGTCGCAGCTTCGACCTCGAAGCCGCGCGCTACGGTCGGGTCATCATCATGACCGACGCCGACGTCGACGGCGCGCACATCCGCACACTGCTGCTCACGCTCTTCTTCCGCTACATGAAGCCCCTCGTCGAGGAGGGCCGCGTGTTCGCCGCCGTCCCCCCGCTGCACCGCGTCGAGATCGTCACGAAGCGGGGCACCCCCAACGAGATCGTCTACACGTACTCCGAGGCCGAGCTCCACGCGCTGCTGAAGAAGCTCGACAAGTCGAAGAAGACGTACAAGGAGCCGATCCAGCGCTACAAGGGACTCGGCGAGATGGACGCCGACCAGTTGGCGGAGACGACGATGGATCCCGCCGACCGCACCCTGCGCAGGGTGACGATGGCCGACGCCGAGGCGGCGGAGCGGACCTTCGAACTCCTCATGGGCTCCTCGGTGGGTCCCCGGAAGGAGTTCATCGTCTCCGGTGCGGCGATCCTCGACGCCGAGCGCATCGACAGCTGAGGCACCGCCGCGGCGGCGTCACCTCGCCGCGGGAGAACTCAGGGCAGGGACGGAACGGGAACGAAGAGCAGGACCGTCGGGATGAGGAGCAGTCCGGCGGCCGCCATGCACGAGAACAGCCTCACCATCGCCCGCGCCGGGTGGCGCGGCTGCGAGAGCCGCATGATCCGCTCGGCGCTCAGCGCCTCACGATGGTCCGGGCTGATCCGTGCGGCCGCTGCCACGGCCCGGGCCAGCACCTCCGGGTCGATGCGGTCGCGGGCCTGATCGTCGGCCATGAACTCGATGAGCCGATTGACCGAGTTCAGCCCGATCGCCGTGGCCGAGAAGAACGGGAGCGCCCGGTGCCAGGCGGCGAAGGGAATGACAAGGATATCGTGACGAAAATCGAGATGCGCCTTCTCGTGGGCGATCACCGCTGAGCGCTCGTCTTCGCTGAGGACCTCAAGCAGCCCTGTCGAGAGCACGGCTGTGCCCTTCCGCGGACCCTGCGGCAGACAGTAGGCCACGGCCTCATCGGAACTGATGATGCGCGTGTCGGGATAGTTCTGGGACGGCTCGCTGAGCAGGTGTAGGATCTCGGCATGACGGAGTCGAGTCCGCCGCGCTGAGAAGAACGTCAGCGCGAGGCACCCGAGGAGGCGTCCGATCAGCACGAGCGCGATGATGAGGAAGATCCACGCGAAGATCGACAGCTTCGCGTGGGCCTCGCCGCGCACCAGATCCCACAGACCCTGGGGCAGACTCGAGGCGGCCGGGTCGACGGCGAAGGCGAGTGCCGTGCCGATGAGCGAGAGACCACCTGAGAGGCCGACGGCCTGCCAGAGGATCACCTCGGAGATGGGGTCGCTGCGGAAGCGTCGCAGCAGCGCCGGCACGGGCCAGGCCAGCAGGAAAGCGAGGATCGCCAGAAGGCATCCCACGAGAATCATGGTGGAACCCGCCCCGCTGTCAGGAACGGGAGGTGTGGTTGCGTCCGAGGAGGTTGCGCAGGGTCTTCTCATCGGCCTCGGTCACGGTGCCGAGGAAGCGGGCGAGCACGGCCTGGCGATCGGGCGCCTGCGAGAGCACCTCGGTCATGAGCTCGGCGACGTGGTCCTCGCGCGTGGACACGGCCAGGTAGCGGTGCGGGCGGATGCTCCGATCGCGGGTGACGAAGCCCTTCTTCTCCAGCCGGGTGAGCACGGTGTGGATCGTGGTCAAGGCGAGATCGCGATCGGCGAGCGCGTCACGCAGCTCAGCGGCGCTCAAGCCGTCGTCATGCACCCAGATGGCGTCCATGACGCTGCGTTCGAGTTCGCCCAGTGTTCCCACGGTGTCCTTGTCCTTTGTGCCGACCATCCGACTTGCCCTGCCATTCTACCTCTACACGGTGTCGAATTCCATGTGAGGTCGGCCTCGGCGCGGGCGGGATTCCGCCTGGTCCCGCGGAGTGTCTTCCGCCGACGGAGCAGATGGCGGGACGTGACGAGTCGCACTGTGAGACGGTGATTGTCAGACTTCTACCAGGCGTAGAATTCTACGTGTTGTAGAAAGATTCCCCTCGACGACAGATATGGAGAAGCCCATGGAACTGGACCCGGTGCTCATCGGTCGCTGGCAGTTCGGCATCACCACGGTCTATCACTTCTGGATGGTTCCCCTCACGCTCGGGCTCGGCATGCTCGTGGCGATCCTCCAGACGATGTATCACCGGACCGACAACGAGGTCTACCTGCGGGCGACCAAGTTCTTCGGCAAGCTCTACCTCATCAACTTCATCATGGGCGTGGTCACCGGCCTCGTCCAGGAGTTCCAGTTCGGCATGGCCTGGAGCGAGTACTCGCGCTTCGTCGGCGACGTCTTCGGCGCTCCGCTGGCGATGGAGGCGCTCATCGCCTTCTTCCTCGAATCGACGTTCCTCGGACTCTGGATCTTCGGCTGGGGCAAGCTCAGCCGTCCCGTGCACCTGACCGTGCTGTGGTGTGCGGTCATCGGCTCGTGGATCTCGGCGTTCTTCATCATCGTCGCGAACTCGTGGATGCAGCATCCCGTCGGCGTCGAACTCGTCGACGGCAAACCCGTGATGACCGACGTCTGGGCGGTGCTGAGCAACAACACCGCGATCGCGGCCTACACCCACACCCTCTTCGGCGCCGTCGCCGTCGGCGGCAGCTTCCTCGTCGGCATCGCGTGGTACCACCTCTACCGGCGCCGCAAGGACGGCATCGACACCGTCGGCAAGGACGGTCGAGTCGTCGTCGGCTCCGCCCCCGATGTCCCCGGCCGCGACAAGATCGACTACAAGGTGTGGATCAAGTCGCTGCGCATCGGCGCGATCACCGGCATCATCGCGTTCGCCGGCGTCGCGATCACCGGCGACGTGCAGGCCAAGCTCATGTTCGAGCAGCAGCCGATGAAGATGGCCTCGGCCGAGGGTGCGTGCCACGACGGCACCGAGTTCTCCGTGCTCACGATCGGCGACCCCGCGTCGAACAACTGCTCGCAGGTCCAGAACGTCCTCGAGATCCCCGGTCTCCTCTCGTTCCTCGCCAAGGGCGACTTCACCACGCCCGTCCACGGTGTGACGACCCTGCTGCCGGAATACCAGGAGCGCTACGGCACGACCATCCCCGATGATCCGCGCTACGGCGACAGGGCCGGCGAGGAGATCAACTACCAGCCCATCATGATCGTCACCTACTGGGGCTTCCGGGCCATGATCGGCTTCGGCATCATCGCCGCCGGCGTCTGCGCCCTGGCCCTGTGGATCACCCGCAAGGGCACCGTGCCCGCATCCGCCTGGATGATGCGGGGAGCGCTGCTGGCGATCACCGCGCCGTTCATCGCGAACTCCGCCGGTTGGGTGTTCACCGAGATGGGCCGCCAGCCCTTCGTCGTCGCCCCTAACCCGGCCCAGCTCGACGGGGTGTACATGTTCACCCAAGCGGCGATCTCACCGCAGGTGACACCCGCGATGCTGCTGTTCTCACTGATCAGCCTCACCCTCGTCTACGGAGGCCTGATGGTCGTCGAGCTCAAGCTGCTGACGAAGTACATCAGGGGAGGTGTCGCCTCGGCGATGCCCGAACTCGCTGAGACCAACAAGAAGCCCACGATCACCGGAAACGACGACGACGTGCTGTCGTTCGCGTACTGAGGAGGAGAAGACAGATGGAGATTCTTGCGACGATCTGGTTCGTCCTCATCGCAGTCCTGTGGATCGGATACCTCTTCCTCGACGGCTTCGATCTCGGCGTCGGCATGCTCATGCCGATCTTCACCAAGGACGAGCGCGGCAAGCGCGTCCTGCTCAACTCGATCGGTCCGGTCTGGGACGGCAACGAAGTGTGGCTCATCACCGCCGGCGGGGCGATGTTCGCAGCGTTCCCGCATTGGTACGCCTCGCTCTTCAGCGCCCTCTACATTCCGCTCACTCTGGCCCTGCTCGGGCTGATCTTCCGTGCCGTGGCGATCGAATACCGCGGCAAGGGCAACTCGCAGAGGTGGCTCAACTTCTGGACGTGGGCGATGGCCATCGGCTCGTTCGTCACCGCCTTCCTCGTCGGCGCGCTCCTCGTCATCACCACCACCGGTCTCCCGCTCAACGAGTACGGCGACATGGAGGGCGGAGCGTTCGCGTGGTTCGGTTGGCCCGCCGTCCTCGGCGGTCTGGCCGGAGTGACCTTCTGCTTCGTCCACGGACTGCTGTTCCTCACCCTCAAGACGGACGGCGAGCTGCGGGAGAAGGCGCGCCGCTGGGCGACGAAGGCGATGCTCGTCTGCGGTGTGCCGATGCTCATCTGGTTCGCGCTCTCGATCTTCAGCCGCACCTGGCTCGTCATCCCGGTCGGGATCGCGCTGGCAGCGCTCATCGCCGGTTACGTCTCGATTCGGGCCGGAGCCGAGAAGCGGGCGTTCTTCCTCCACGGGCTCTTCCTGCTCGCGGGAATGGCCTCCGTGTTCGCCAGCGTCTACCCGAACGTGCTGCCGTCGTCGCTCGACCCGGCGTTCTCGCTGACCGTGACCACCGCGTCGTCCTCGGACTACACGCTCGGCGTCATGCTCGTCGTCACGGTGATCTTCCTGCCGATCGTCCTCGGCTACCAGATCTACAGTTACCGCCAGTTCCTCGGCAGGCTGACCGAATCGCACATCCCCGACGCCCATCGGGTGCCGGTGGCGATCCGCTCGTGAGCTCGCCGTTGTCGATCCTCCTGTCCCTGCCCAGGGGCAGGAGGTCGCTCCTTCTCGCAGTCACCTCTGCCGGTGCCCGGGCGATCGGCATCGTCTTCATCGCCGAGGCGCTCGTGCGCACCATCCTCGACCTCGGTGACGTCTCGCTCTGGGTCGTCCTCGGCGTCCTCGGTGCCTGCCTGCGCGGGGCGAGCCTGTGGGCCGATCAGAGTCTGAGCACCGCTCAGGCCGCTGAGACGAAGCGGGGCCTGCGCTCCCGGATCCTCGGCACCCTCATGCGCCGGCCCGGCCAGCCCCGGGCGAAGGCCGCGGTCACTGTGACCCGCAGCATCGACGACCTCGACGACTACTTCACCACCGTCGTCCCCGCCCTCGCGCAGGCCGCGGTCGTGCCCGTGGTCCTGCTCGTGCGCATCGTCTTCGCCGACGTCCTCTCCGCGATCATCATCGTCGCCTGCCTCCCGCTCGTGCCGCTGTTCATGATCCTCATCGGCCGCTACACCGAGGAGACGACGCAGCAGAGCATGCGCGCCCTCGAGAGGCTCTCGGACCATCTCGCCGAACTCGCCGAGGGCCTGCCCGTCCTCATCGGCCTCGGTCGCTCCCGCGAGCATGCCCGGACCCTGCGCCGGCTGAGCTCGGACTACCATTCGGCGAGCCTGGCCACGCTGCGCATCGCCTTCCTCTCGAGTCTCGCCCTCGAACTCATCGCCACGATCTCCGTGGCGCTGGTCGCCGTGGTCATCGGCGTCCGCCTCGTCTCCGGGTCGATGGATCTCAGCGCCGGACTCCTCGCCCTCCTGCTCGCCCCCGAATGCTTCATCCCGCTGCGGGCGCTCGGCGCCGGATTCCACGCCAGCGAGAACGGTCGGGAGGCCTTCGACCGGGCGCAGACGCTCATCGCCGACGGTGACTCCGCTTCCGACGGCGACTCCGCCGGGTCACGTCCGAGATCCGACCGCCTTGCCGAGGTCGCCGCCGGGTCTCGTCCGTCCGCCGCCGAGGCCGACCACCGGGTCGTCTACGCCGACGGGACGAGTGTCTCCTGGTCAGAGGTTGTGCCGCGAACTCCTGGCATCACCGCCGTGCTCGGACCCTCCGGGGCGGGCAAGACGACCCTGCTCTCCGCGCTCACCGGCAGCCTGCCCGCTGGGGCCGAGACGACGATCGCCCCGGTGCCCTCCGCCCTCGTCCCGCAGAGCCCGCGGACCTACGGGACGACCGTGGCCGAAGAGCTCGCAGCCTTCGGGGTGGGCGAACACGAAGCCGCCCCCGCCCTCGCCTCGGCTCGGCTGCCCCTCGACACCTCGGTGGCGACCGCGGCGCTCAGCCCCGGACAACTGCGCCGGCTGGCACTCGTGCGTCTGCTCGCCCGGATGCGTGACGACGCCGACCTCCTCGTCCTCGACGAACCCACCGCCCACCTCGACGACGACAACGCCGAGATCATCATCAGCGTGATCGCCGAGGCGGCCGTGCACACCCGTGTCGTGCTCGCCAGCCATGATCCCCGGGTCCTCGCGCTGGCCGACGACACGATCACGCCGGTGCTCTCCTCCGGCGAGGACACCGTCGAGGCTGAAGTCTCCGCGGCCGACGGGTCCGTGGCCGGGCAGTCCTCGACCGCGTCGGTCCCGACCGAAGTCCGGTCGTCGGCCCCCGGCCGGACCGGAACCGATCCCGTCCCGGTCGCGACGGCCACCGCCTCCGAGGCCGGGCACGCCGGCGCAGACGTCGCTGCGGGCTCAGCCACCCTGGACTCGGTCCACCCCAGCGACAACGTCGCGCCTGAGCATCCGCCCCGGACCGCCTCGGCGAACCCGGACACCTGGGGCACCCGCTGGCGGAAGCTGCACGCGACTCTGCCCCTGTTCACCGGGACGATGGTCATCGCCCTGCTCACCGCGTGCGCGGCGAGCCTCGCCGCGATCTCCCTGACCGCGGTCTCCGCGTGGCTCATCGTCGAGGCCTCCTACGGGCCCCCGATCATGACTCTGCTCGTCGCCATCGTCGGCGTCCGCTTCTTCGGTCTCTGCCGCTCCGTGCTCCTCTACGTCAGCCGGCTCAATCTGCATTCGGCGGTCTTCGGCTCGCTCGGGCGTCTGCGCACGGTGCTGTGGTCGCACTTCGAACGGGCGGGGATGAGCGACCGGAAGATGCTCTCCTCCGACTCGGCGCTGACGACGATGGTCGCCGACGCCGACGAGGTCCGCGATCTCGTGCCGCGCACGCTCTTCCCGCCTGTGGTCACCGTGCTCGTCGTCACCGCGGTCATCATCGCCGCAGCGATCCTCGACCCGAAATCGGTGCCGATCCTCCTGCTTCTCGCGCTCGTCAACGTCGTCGTGGTCCCGCTCGTCTACGTTCGCGCCGAGGCGCCCCTGTCGACCAGCATGCACGCCGGCCGAGCCCGGATCCTGTCCCTGCTCACCCGTGCGCTCTCGGCGAAGGCCGACCTGCGCGCCAACGGTGCCGACGCCGCCGTGAGCCGCAGCCTCGCCGCGGCAGAGGACGAACTCGAATCGGCACAGCGGGCCTCGGCGCTCCACCTCGGAATCGCCCAGCTGTGGATCGAGGCGTCGACGGTGCTGGCGGCGATCGTCATCGCCCTGACCTCGAACGCCGCGACGGAGATCCTCGCCGTCGTCGTCCTCATCACCTTCGGCCTCGCCGACGTCTTCGCCTCGGCGCTCGGGGCGTGGCGGCAGATGCCGGCGCTCGGCATCGCCCTCGACCGGCTGCCCCCGGTCACCGGCGATCCCCGGACCGCCGATTCTCTCGCCACGGAGGCCGAACCCGAGGCCGAATCGGAATCCGGCAGCGACGCTATCGAGTCCCGCCCACCCCTCACCGACCTCGAACTCACCGACATCACGGTCGGCTGGGACGGTGTGCCCGTGCTCGAGGACCTCGACCTCACCGCCGACGACTCCGCGTGGACGCTCGTGTGCGGTGACAGCGGAAGCGGGAAGACGACGTCGGTGAGCGTCCTCCTGCGCTTCATCGACCCGTGGGCGGGAACCTACGAGGCAGGGGAGGGGGGCGGAGAGCGCATCGACGTCCTCGACCTCGGACCCGAAGAGCTCGCCGGTCGGGTCGCGTGGTGCCCGCAGGAAGCGCACGTGTTCCGCTCGACGGTGCGCGGCAACCTCGCCCTGGCCCCACAGACGGTCCCCGATGATGCGGCGATGTTCGCCGCGCTGCGGGCGGCCGGACTCGGACACTGGGCGACGCCTGCCGGGCTCGACCGCTGGGTCGGCGACCACGGTGCGGAGATCTCCGGCGGAGAGAGGCAGCGGCTCGCCGTGGCGCGCACACTGCTCACCGGCGCCGAGGTCATCGTCCTCGACGAACCGACCGCTCACCTCGATGCGGAGACCGCGCACCGCCTCATCGGCGATCTGCGTTCAAGCCTGAACGATCGCACAGTCATCATGGTCACCCACGACCGCAGCCTCATCGAGCCGGCTGACCGGGTGATCCGCCTCGGCGCCGAGGTCAGTCCCGCTTCGATCCGAACATGATCTCGTCCCAGCTCGGGATCGAGGCGCGGCTGCCCTTCTTCTTCGACCGCGACTCGCTCTCCTTGGGCGCATCGACGCCGTCGCTGACGCCGGGCTCATTGAGCAGGGAGAGCTGGTTGTCGTCGTCGAAGGTTCCGACCTCCTGAGTCGGCTCCTGCTCGTCGTCGCCGGAGGCACCGTCGTCACCGGACGCCGAGGAGGGGGTCGAAGCACGATCCTCGAGGGCGATGACCTCGTCGTCGGTGGCGTCCTCGGGACGTCCCGGCGCGGTGTGGGCGCCCTGCGGGTGAGTCTCGGGATCCTCGGTGACCGCGCGCAGACGTCCCCGCGGCTCGTCGTCGTCCTCGGAGCGGCTGCGACGGCGGCGCAGGTTCTCCAGGATGCGGCCGGTCTCGGCCTGATGGTCGCTGAGTGTGGCGGGGCGCTCGGCCCGCGCCTCGGCGGGAGCCTCCGGCTGCGGAGTCTCGATCTCCTCGGTCGTCCGACGGGACCCGTTGGAGCTGTAGCCGGGGATCGGACCGGTGTCCGTCGGCCCGGAATCGGCCAGCCACTTCGCCTCGTCGTCGAGGGCGGTGAGCGAGCCCCGGTAGTAGTTCCAGCCGGCGGTGCGCTTGCGGTCGGCGGCGATGAAGCTCAGCTCCACATACCAGTTGCCGTCCTGCTGCTTCCACGCATCCCAGTCCATCGTCTCGATGTCGACGTCGCGCATCGCCAGGCGCGTCTGGGCGAGTTCGACGAGCGGAGTCGGATCGCCATTGGGGTCGTGGTCGGAGTAGATGGGGTGACGGCTCGCGGTGTGCGCCATGTGGGCGCGTTCGGCCAGCGCCGGGCGTTCGTAGGTGCGGACCTGCTCGGCGTCGGCGCCGGTGGCCGCGATGACCTCCTCGGCGCTCATTCCGCCGCGGATCATCGCCTGGATGTCGCGGGGGCGCACGGGCGCATCGGAGCGCACCACGGCCCTGTCCCTGCGCACAGCCGCATAGAGCGACTCGTCGAGTGCCAATCGGTACTGCGCCCCGGAGTCATCGCCGAGGAGCAGATGGGTGCCGTCGGCGTCGACCCCGTGCAAGATCAGTTCACGCATTCGCCTTCGCTCCTTGTCATCGCGTCTCACCCTGCATCGTGTCACGTCCGGGCCCCGCAGGCCCGCAGATTTCCTCGCGAGTCGCGAAATCCGGGCCGCCCGTGAGTCGTTTCCGCTCAGGGTGCGGACAACGGGCAGGGGATCTCTACAGCCTGTAAAATCGCTGTCGTGAATACGACAGCTCCCATCGACACCATCGTCCTCATGTCCTTCGGCGGACCGGAATCTCCCGAGGAGGTGGTCCCCTTCCTCAAGAACGTCACCGCGGGCCGCGGCATCCCTGAGGAGAGGCTCGTGGAGGTCGGTGAGCACTACTACGGGTTCGGCGGCAAGTCCCCGATCAACGACCAGAACAAGGCCCTGCTGGCCGCGCTGCGCGACGAGCTCGCCCGCCGTGACCTCGACCTTCCGCTCGTGTGGGGCAACCGGAACTGGGCCCCGTACCTCACCGACGTCGCCCGCGCCGAGGCCGCCGACGGCCGCAGCCGCTTCCTCGCGATCGACACCTCCGCGTACTCGTCGTACTCCTCGTGCCGGCAGTACCGCGAGGACTTCGCCGGCACCGTGACCGCCCTCGCCGAGGAGGGGGTCGAGGTGAGCTTCGACAAGATCCGCCAGTTCTACAACCACCCCGGCTATGCGGAGGCGTGCGCCGCCCTGCTCACCGAGGGCCTGGCTGACTTCGCCGCCCAGGTCGGCGCGCTCGATCCCGAGCGCCACCGCATCCTCTTCGTCACCCATTCGATCCCCGACGTCATGCAGGACGCCTCGGCGGTCGAGACCGTCGGCTACCAGGCGCAGCACGAGGAGCTCATGGGCTGGCTGCTCAAGGGCCTCAATGACGGGCAGCGTCTGCCCGCCGAACTCGTCTACTGCTCCAGGTCCGGCCCGCCGTCGGTGCCGTGGCTCGAACCCGACGTCAACGACCGGATGACAGAGCTCGCCGAGGCAGGCGTCACCGGGGTCGTCCTCGTGCCCATCGGGTTCATCTCCGACCACATGGAGGTCGCCTTCGACCTCGACACGGAGGCGAAGGAGACCGCGGCCGAACTCGGTCTCGCGTTCACCCGCGTGGCCACCGTCGGCACGCACCCGACCTTCGTCGCCGGTCTCGTCGACCTCGTCGAGGAGCGAATCGCGCAGCTGAGCGGAGAAAGCGTCGAGACGCCGGCGATCGCCGGAACCACGGCCTTGAGCCCGGGCAGCGGGGCCTGCAGCATTGCGTGCTGCCGCGGACGGGTCGAGAAGCCCACCCTGCCGAACTGGGCGAGTGCCTGAGGCAACCGGCCGGGCGAGTGCCTGAGGCAGCGGACTGGGCGCGCGCCTGAGGCAGCGAACTGGGCGCGCGCCTGAGGCAGCGAACTGGGTGAGTGCCTGAGCCGGCTGGCCGCGCCGCGCACGAACGAAGGCGGGAGCCCTCCGATTTCGGAGGGCTCCCGCCTTCTGTGCTGCCGCCTCGGCGGGCGTCAGCCCTGGATGCGCGGATCCTCGGGTTCCGGGATGATCGGCAGAGCGCCGGTTTCGGCCTTGATGACCTCGACGATGGGTCCGGTGTCGACATCGTTGCGATCGGCGAGTTCGAGGAGGTTCTCGAGGTCGTCGATGAGGTTCTCGACGAGGTAGTCGTCTCCGGCGGACCTGGCGTCTTGTAAGCGGTGACGAACATCGTCGATCCTGCTGTCCAGCTGGTCTGCGAATTCACTCATCGTGCATCCGTCCTTCCGGGGATAGGCGGTCGGGGATGGGGTTGAGTCATCGCCGACGTGTGTTCGTAGCTCTCCGAGGCCGGCGCGCACGCACAGCATCGGCTTCTGCATTGTCGCAGAGCTTTTCGAGAGTCGTATGTGTGTCCGTCACATGGTGACGAGAATCACTGCGACAGGGTATCATCTGCCCTTGCCAATGGGTACCATACAGTGCACAATGCTGGGGACACGATAGGCGACAGGGGCTGAATCTCCTTTTCAGCACACCCGACAGAGAGCGATGAGGCCATATGGCAACCGATTACGACGCACCTCGCAAGCACGACGACGAAATCAAGAGCGACTCGATCGAGCAGCTCAAGGCGCAGCGCTCGCAGGCGCAGGCAAGCAAGATCGACGAGGACGAGACGGCGGCGGCCGAAGGGTTCGAACTCCCGGGTGCCGATCTGTCGAACGAAGAGCTCTCCGTCCGCGTGCTGCCGAAGCAGAACGACGAGTTCACGTGCATGGAGTGCTTCCTCGTCCGTCACCGCTCGCAGCTGGCCAGCGATGAGGGCGGAATTCTCATCTGCACCGACTGCGCAGGCTGAGCCTCACTTCTCGACGTCACGAACGCGCCCTTCCGGGGCGCGTTTTCGTTTCCTGGGGGAGTCCGTCCGGGGGAGGCAACCGCGCCTGCGGGACCGTCAGGGCTGGAGGGCGGCGGCGAGTTCGCGCGGGTGACGGCTCGAGACGAGCCAGTACGGGGTGGGGTCGTTGACGTCGTCGATGTCGATGCGCACGGACGTCTTCACCCACGGGCGGGTGACGAGGAAGGCGCGGGCGTCGAGGCCGGTGCCGCTGGCGGTGCGGGCCGCCTCGGTGTCGAGCGCCAGGGCACCGGAGATGAACGCGCGGTCGATATGGGCCTCGCCGACGTAGAGCCTCTGTGCGGTGACGATGATCGTCACGGTCAGGGACCGCATCCACCAGCCCAGGAGCGCGAAGGTGATGACGGGCAGGACGAAGGCGCCGAGCGTCCACACGGGAAGGACCATGAGGGCCGTGGAGCCTGCGCCGATCGCGACGAGCACCCACGCGCCGACGGAGGGGCGCACCTTCTCCTGGTAGGCGACCTGCGGTTCGGTATGAGTCTGAGCCATGTGCTCCATTGTCCCACAGGGCAGGTTTTTGAAGCGTTCAGGCTGGGGGACTAGAGTGCATCCTTGTGACAGAAGGCTTGCAGATCGACATCACACTCGTCGACGAGGGTATGACCCCGCCGAACTACGCGCACGCATCGGACGCAGGAGCCGACCTGTGCTCCGCGATCGACTTCACGCTCGAACCCTTCGAGCGCAGAGTCGTGCCCACCGGAGTGGCGATCGCACTGCCCGCCGGACATGCGGGCTTCGTCCACCCCCGCTCGGGTCTCTCGAGCAGGCACGGGGTGACCGTGGTCAACGCGCCGGGGACCATCGACTCCGGATACCGCGGTGAGATCAAGGTGCCGCTGATCAACCTCGACCCGACGGTGCCGATGCGCATCTCCCGCGGAGACCGCATCGCCCAGCTCATCATCCAAGAGGTCAGACAGGCCGACTTCCGCGTCGTCGAGAGCCTCGACGACAGCGATCGCGGCGTCGGCGGCTTCGGCTCCACCGGCGGAGTCGTGTCCGGCCTCGGCAATACAGTGGAGTGAAGGACCATGGGACTGTTTTCACGTTTCTCCAAGAAGACCACCGACGAGACCGCAGAGGTCGATGAGACCGAGGTCGATGAGACCGAGGTCGATGAGACCGAACTCTCCGACAGCAGCGTCGGCGATGACGCCTCCGACGACAGCGATGACACGGTGACGGTCGATGAGACCGAGGTCGACCCCGAGGATCTCGACGAGGACGAGATGCTCGAGAAGTCCGCTCCCTTCGACCGGGCCGAGAAGGGTCCGTTCGATGCAGCCGAGGACTACCCCGAGCTCAATCGCCTCGACCTCGGCGCGCTCAAGGTGCCCGTCGTCGACGGCATGCAGATCCGTCTCGACACCGACGACGAATCCGAGCGGGTGCTCGCCGTGACCCTCATCCACGACGGCGGCGGAGTCCAGCTCCAGGCGTTCGCGACCCCCCGGTCCGAAGGGCTGTGGAACACGGTGCGCCAGCAGCTGACCACGAGCGTCGAATCCCAGGGCGGGGAGTGCACGGAGCTGCACACCGGCCTCGGTCGCGAACTCGCCGTCGAAGTTCCCGCGAAGAGCGAAGACGGGCGCCCGAGCAAGCGTGCGATGCGCTTCGCCGGCATCGACGGGCCCCGGTGGTTCATCCGCGCCGTGTTCTCCGGCAAAGCCGTCACCGACACCGAGGTGCGGGCCGAACTCAGCGCCCTCGTCCGCGGCGTCGTCGTCGACCGTGGAAGCGAGGCGATGGCTCCCCGCGAACTCATCGTCCTCACCGCCCCCGAGGTCGAGGCCGCCGAAGAGACCGCGGACGAGACCGAGGACATCAACCCCTTCGCCCGCGGACCAGAGATCACCGAGGTCCGCTGATTCCGATGCGCGGACTCATCTCCCGTCTCTCCCACGGCTTCGGCTCCCGCGACGACGACGCCCGTGAGGATCTGCGCACCGCCAGCCAGATCCCCGGCGTCTCATGCATCGACACGGTCCCTTCCCGGTCGAGTGTGCGGGTGGCCGGCGTCGTCAGCGCACTCACCCGGTCGACGAACCTGGACAATCCGCGACTGACGATCACCGTCTCCGACGGCACCGGCGACGTCGAGGCGCAGTTCCTCGGACGCCGGGAGATCAGCGGCGTCAAGCCCGGGGCGCTCATCGTCTTGGAAGGCCGCTTCTGCGACCGCGACGGGGTGCTGCGGGCCTACAACCCGGTCTACGAACTCGTCGCGGCCCGCGACGACCACGACTGACGATCTGAGCAACGACTGACGACCCTGCGCACGCGACGGACATGTCCTCCGCAGGAGCACGTCAACGTTGAATAGCAGAGCAGCCGTGACCGGTGAGGTCACGGCTGCGTCCGTCTGCGGGCTCGGGTCTCAGCTCATTTCGCGGTGGCCTGGAGCAGGCTGAGCAGCGCCGACTGCTGATCGGGTGAGGAGAGGAAGAAGAGCTCGTCGCCTGCCTCGATGACGTCGTCGGGGCTCGGAGCGAACGCCCTGGCATTGCGGATGACGGCGACGAGCACGGTGTCGACGGGGAAGCTGATGCTGCCGATCCGGGAGGCCACGAGCTCGGAGGTCTCGTTGACGGTGAACTCCATGAGCCCGGCCTGCCCGCGTTCGAAGCTCATGAGGTGGACGAGCCCGCCCACCTCGACGGCCTCCTCGACGAGCGCGGTCATCAGCCTCGGCGTGGACACGGCGACGTCGACGCCCCAGTTGTCGTCGAAGAGCCATTCGTTCTTCGGGTTGTTCACCCGCGAGACGGTGCGCGGGACCCCGAACTCGGTCTTCGCGAGCAGGGAGAGGACGAGGTTGGTCTTGTCGTCTCCGGTCGCTGCGACGACGACGTCGGCCTCCTCGAGGTGGGCCTCACCGAGGCCGGAGAGCTCGCACGCATCGGAGAGCAGCCACTGAGCCCCCGGGATCTTCTCGTGCCCGAGGGCCTCCTTGCTCTGGTCGATGAGCAGCACGTCGTGATGCTTGTCGAGCAGTTCCCTGGCCACGGAGCGGCCGACGGATCCGGCGCCGGCGATGACGACTCTCATTCTTCTTCCTCCCTGGCGGTCACGGGCTTGTCGAGGATGCGCTCGATCTCGGCGAGGCGGTCGACCGGGCACATGATGTGGACGAGGTCGCCGTCCTGGATGAGCAGGTCGTCGGCGGCGACGATGCCCTCGGACAGGCGGGTGACGTAGGCGACCCTGGCCCCGGTGGCCTCTTCGATCTCCTCGATCGGTCGGGCCACCCAGCCGGGGTCGAGGTGGACCTCGGCGAGGACGAGGTTGCCCGAGGGCTCCCGGTACTCCGTGATCGACCCCTGCGGGACGAGTTTGCGCATCACCTGCTCCGCCGTCCACCGCACCGTCGGGACGGTGGGGATGCCGAGACGTTCGAAGACCTGGGCCCGGTCGGGATCGTAGATCCGGGCGGCGACATTGGGCACCCCGAAGGTCTCCCGGGCGACACGCGCGGCGAGGATGTTGGAATTGTCTCCGCTCGAGACGGCGGCGAAGGCGAAGGCATCGGCGGTGCGGGCCTGGGTGAGCGTCTCCCGGTCGAAGCCGAGGCCCGTGATCGTCGCACCCTTGAAGTCGGGTCCGAGCTTGAGGAAGGCGTCGGGGTCACGGTCGACGACGGCGACCGAGTGACCATTGCCATCGAGTGCTTTGGCCAGCGTTGCGCCGACTCGGCCGCAGCCCATGATGACGAAGTGCATGGGTATCCCTTCTTGGCATGTGCTCTACCATTGGTGCTCGTGGCCAGCAGTTTTTCTGATGCCGTCAAAAGACTACTCGTTGGACGGCCGTTCCGCAGTGAGGACAGGCGAGCGCCTGCGCTCAAGAAGCGCATCGCCATGCCCGTCTTCGCCTCGGACATGCTCTCCTCGGTCGCGTACGCCCCCGACGAGATCCTCCTCGCCCTGTCGCTGACGACGCTCGTCTCGATCACGGCGGCCCCGTGGATCGGCATCGCCGTCGGCGCGGTCATCCTCGTCATCGTCGCGTGCTACCGGCTCAACGTCCGCGCCTACCCGTCCGGGGGCGGCGACTACGAGGTCGCGTCGAAGAACCTCGGACCCAAGGCCGGACTCATCGTCGCCGCCGCCCTCCTCGTCGACTACGTCCTCACCCTGGCCGTGTCGATGACGGTCTTCGCCGCCTACATCACCACGGCCTTCCCGCTGCTCGCCCCCTACCGCGTGCCGGTGGCGATCGTCGGCATCGTCGTCATCTCCCTGCTCGGGCTGCGCGGTTCGCGGGCCAGGCCCGTGCTGCTGGCGATCCCCACGTACCTCTTCCTCGGCGCGGTGTTCCTCACGATGATCGTCGGCCTCGTCATGGTCGCCCTCGGCGACGTGCCGCAGGCGGAGACCGCGGACTACACGATCGTCCACGACGCCGTGACCAACCAGGCGACCCTGGGACTGGCCACGGTCCTCATCGTCCTGCGCGCGTTCTCCTCCGGTTCGGTGGCACTCGCCGGCGTCCAGACCGTGGCCACCGCGGTACCCGCGTTCGAGAAGCCGCGCGGGAAGAACGCGGGCAACACGCTCGTCCTCTCCGGGTTCCTCGCCGCGATCATGCTCACCGGTCTGACGTACCTCGCCTCGGTGACGGGGGTGAAGTACGTCGACGACCCGCACCTCTACCTCGTCCGCGCCGACGGCAGCCCGGTCTCCGCGGAGTACGAGCAGGAGCCCGTGCTCGGGCAGCTCGCCCACACGATCTTCGCCGACACCCCGATCATGTTCTTCGTCGTCGTCCTCGTCGCCGCCCTCGTCCTCATCGTCGCGGCGAACACCGCCGTCGAGGGCTTCCCGGGTCTGGCCTCCCGCCTGGCCCGCGACGGGTTCCTGCCGCGGCAGCTTGCGAGCAAGGGTGACCGGCTGACGTTCTCCAACGGCATCCTCCTCCTCGCCGTCGCAGCGATCGTCCTCGTCATCGCCACCCGCGCCTCGGCGACGACCCTCATCCAGCTCTACCTCGTCGGCGTGTTCGCGAGCTTCGTCGTCGGTCAGCTGGGCATGGTGCTGCACTGGAACAAGCGGCTGCGTCTGGTCATCGACCCGAAGGCGCGGCTGCGGATGCGGGTCAACCGGCTCATCAACGGGGCCGGCTGCATCATCGCCGCGGGTGTCCTCATCGTCGTCATCGTCTCGAAGTTCCTCGCCGGCGCGTGGATCGCGGTCGCGGCGATGGCCGTGCTCTTCCTCGTCATGGGCGCCATCCACCGCCATTATGCGCGGGTCGCGAGCGAACTCGCCCCCGACGCGGAGATCGACTCGCGCACGATCCCGTCGAACACGCACGCGATCGTCGTGGTCAACGACATCAACAAGCCCACCCTGCGGGCGCTGGCGTACGCGAGGGTGACCCGCTCGAGCCAGCTCGAGGCCGTCACCGTCGCCGTCGACGAGGAGGCCGCTGAGAAGCTGCAGCGGAGGTGGAACGAGATGGAGCTGCCGGTGCCGCTCACGGTGCTCGCCTCCCCGTACCGCGAACTCGTCCGGCCGCTGCTCGCGCACGTCTTCGCGATCCGCCGGCGTTCCCCGCGCGACCTCGTCATCGTCTACATCCCGCAGTACATCGTCGGCCGCTGGTGGGAGCACATCCTCCACAACCAGGTCGCCATCAAGCTGCGCACCAGGCTGCTGCTCGTGCCCAACGTCGTCGTCGTCTCCGTGCCGTGGCGGCTGCGGTCGTTCTCGCGCCAGCACCGTGGCAACGGCCCCGACTCCGAGCCTCCCCTCTACGGACAGGTATGAGATGACCGCCCACCCCGAACATCCGAGCGGGGAGGACCTCCGTCTGCGCATCGAGGGTCCTGCCGCCGGAGGTGCCTTCATCGCCCGGATCGAGGGCCGCGTCGTCTTCGTCTCCGGTGCCCTGCCCGGCGAACTCGTCCGGGCGCGCACCGTGCCGGGACCGGGGAAGGTGCTCCGGGCCGAGGTGACCGAGGTGCTCGAACCCTCGCCCCACCGGGTGCCCGACCGGCGCGCCGGTCTCCTCGCCGAGGCGGTCGACCCTTCCGGCCGAGCCGCCGAGGAGTCTGCCGGGGATGTCCTCTTCGGGGGCATGGAGTACGCCCACGTCGACCTCGCCCACAGTCGTGAGCTCAAGGCCCGCATCATCGCCGACCAGCTCGAGCGCATCGGCGGCATCGAACGTGAGGTGAGTGTCGCTGCGGCGCCGGGGGAGACGACGGGCATGGACTGGCGCACCCGTGTCCAGCTCGCCGTCGGCCCCGATGGTGAGCTCGGCATGCTCCGGGCCCGCAGCCACGACGTCGTGGCCGTGAGTTCCGCTCCGCTCGCCGTCGATCCCATCGCCGAGGTGGACCTGCCCTCCCTGCGTCTGCGCGGCGCCGATCGCGTCGAGTTCGCCTCGGCGGGGGAGTCGGGGGCCGTCATCGTCCGCGGCGCGGTCGAGGCCGCGGCACTGGAGGACTTCGCGGCCCGGCTGCCCGCTGACTGGTCGCTGCTCACCGGGCCCAGCGCACCGGCGCGCTCTGCCGCCCGCCGAGGTCACGGTCGAGGCGGCGACCGCCGCAGAGGTCGCGGCCGCCGGGACCGCCGCGCTCGCGGAGGTGGGAATGAGGCTCAGGGACTGCGCGTCGTCCGTGGGCAGGACAGTCTTCTCGAGACCGTGGGCGGACGGGACTTCCGGGTCTCAGCCGACGGGTTCTGGCAGGTGCACCGGGCCGCCCCCGGGCTGCTGAGCAGTGCTGTCACCGCGGCCCTGCCGAGCGACGTGCGCACCATCACCGATCTCTACTGCGGGGTCGGGCTCCTCGGCATCGGCGCTGCAGCGGCCACCGGAGCGTCGCTGTTCGGTGTCGAAGGAGTGGGACCGGCGATCGAGCACGCACGCGCGAATGCGGTGGGCATCGAGGCCGAGTTCGCCGCAGGTCGCGTCGACGCTGTGCCCGTGCCGGCCTCCGACGTCGTCCTCCTCGACCCGCCGCGCGCGGGCGCCGGTCCCGCCGTGACCGGGCGCCTCATCGATGAGGGTCCGGAGACGATCGTCTACGTCTCCTGCGATGCGGGCACACTCGCCCGCGATCTCGCCGCGCTGACCACCGGCGGATACCAGATCGAGAGCCTCGAGGGGCTCGACCTCTTCCCGCTCACCGCACACGTCGAAACGGTCACCGTGCTCAGGCGGTGACCGACAGGATCCGGGCGGACCGCCTCGGCGGACCCCTGCGCACCTGGGGCGGCGATGAACCGCAGTCCCAGGCGACCGCCTCGGCGAGGGTGCGCCTCAGTGCACGCGCGACCGGCGGGGGATGAGGACCAAGACGATGAGCGCGATGAACGTCGTGAGGAAGCCCCACAGGCCCCACCAACCACCCGAGCGGCCCTTCTCCTTGGCGATGGTGCTGCAGATGACGGCGAAGATGATGCCGACGAGCAGGGCGCCGAAGCCGAAGCCAGCGCCGAGGGTGAACGGATCCATGGTCTCTCCTTGGTCGGGTCCCGCGAAAGGGGCGGACGGTGTGAGGATCTGCCTCCAGCGTAGGCGCGCGACCACGGTCCGCGCGCTCGTGCGAACCGGAGACCCAGGGGAGGAAAACCCGATTCCGCACTGTCCGAATGGCGACTCGCCGAGGTGGTCAAGAGCACGACGATGCGCTAGAATTTATCTTGACGTCAAGATACTTTTGGAAACATTTGTGTCGCGTAAATCGGTGCGCGCGCAGGGCTGTGCCCGGTTTCTTGGATGAGTGTCGAATGAAACAGGAGAATCACGATGAGCAACGTCGATACGTTCAAATCGAAGAGCACCCTGACCGTGGGCGATACGGACTACGAGATCTATCGCCTCGACGCGGTCGACGGGTCACAGAAGCTTCCGTTCAGCCTCAAGGTGCTGCTGGAGAACCTGCTGCGCACCGAGGACGGTGCCAACATCACCGAGGACCACATCAAGGCCCTCGCCTCATGGGATCCCAGCGCTGACCCGAGCACGGAGATCCAGTTCACCCCGGCCCGCGTGGTCATGCAGGACTTCACCGGCGTGCCCTGCATCGTCGACCTCGCCACGATGCGCGAGAAGGTCGCCGAACTCGGCGGCAACCCGGACACGGTCAACCCGCTCGCCCCGGCCGAGCTCGTCATCGACCACTCCGTCCAGATCGACGCCTTCGGCACGGCCGATGCGATCGAGCGCAACATGGACATCGAGTACCAGCGCAACGGCGAGCGGTACCAGTTCCTCCGCTGGGGCCAGACCGCCTTCGACGACTTCAAGGTCGTCCCCCCGGGCATGGGCATCGTTCACCAGGTCAACATCGAATACCTCGCCCGCGTCGTCATGCCGCGCGAGGTCGGCGGAGTCCTCCGCGCCTACCCCGACACGCTGGTCGGCACCGACTCGCACACGACGATGGTCAACGGCCTCGGCGTGCTCGGCTGGGGTGTGGGCGGCATCGAGGCCGAGGCCGCGATGCTCGGCCAGCCCGTGTCGATGCTCATCCCGCGCGTCGTCGGCTTCAAGCTCACCGGGGAGATCCCCTCGGGCGTGACCGCCACCGACGTCGTCCTCACGATCACCGACATGCTCCGTCAGCACGGCGTCGTCGGCAAGTTCGTCGAGTTCTACGGTGAGGGCGTGGCCTCGGTGCCGCTGGCCAACCGTGCGACGATCGGCAACATGAGCCCCGAGTTCGGTTCGACCGCCGCGATCTTCCCGATCGACGACGTCACGATCGACTACCTCAAGCTCACCGGTCGCTCGCCCGAGCAGATCCAGCTCGTCGAGGACTACGCGAAGACCCAGGGTCTGTGGCACGATCCGGCCAACGAGGTCGCCTACTCCGAGTACCTCGAGCTCGACCTCTCCACGGTCGTGCCCTCGATCTCGGGACCCAAGCGTCCGCAGGACCGCATCGAGCTCACGGATGCGAAGAACCAGTTCGCCAAGGACATCCACAACTACGCCGCCCCCGGCGAGGAGTCGAAGTCCGCTCCCGTGTCCACCGGTGACGGACGGAACTTCGAGCTCGCCAACGGCGCCGTGGCGATCGCCTCGATCACCTCGTGCACGAACACCTCGAACCCCTCGGTCATGCTCGCCGCCGGCCTCCTCGCCCGTAATGCCCGCAAGCGCGGACTGAACTCGAAGCCGTGGGTGAAGACCTCGATCGCACCGGGGTCGAAGGTCGTCACCGACTACTACACGAAGGCCGGGCTCATCGAGGACCTCGAGGCGCTCAACTTCTTCGTCGTCGGCTACGGCTGCACGACCTGCATCGGCAACTCGGGCCCGCTCGACGCGGAGATCTCCGAGTCCATCCAGGACAACGACCTCGCGGTGACCGCGGTGCTCTCGGGCAACCGCAACTTCGAGGGCCGCATCAGCCCCGATGTGAAGATGAACTACCTCGCGTCGCCTCCGCTCGTCATCGCCTACGCGCTGGCGGGAACGATGGACTTCGACTTCGAGAACCAGCCGCTGGGCAAGGACTCCGAGGGCGTCGACGTCTATCTGAAGGATCTGTGGCCGTCGCCGGAGGAAGTCCAGTCGGTCATCGACTCCTCGATCTCGACGGACATGTTCGACACCGAGTACGGTCGGATCTTCGACGGCGACGAGCGCTGGCAGGCGCTGCAGACGCCTGAGGGTGCGATCTTCGAGTGGGACGAGAACTCGACGTACGTGCGCAAGCCGAACTACTTCGACGGCATGACGCTCGAGACCGTGCCGGTCACCGACATCGAGGGCGCCCGCGTGCTCGCGAAGCTCGGCGATTCGGTGACGACCGACCACATCTCGCCCGCAGGTTCGTTCAAGGCCGACACCCCGGCCGGCAAGTACCTCGTCGAGCACGGCGTCGAGCGCAAGGACTTCAACTCCTACGGCTCGCGTCGCGGCAACCACGAAGTGATGATCCGCGGCACGTTCGCCAACATCCGCCTGCAGAACCAGCTCCTCGACGGAGTCCAGGGCGGCTTCACGCGTGACTTCACGCAGGCCGACGGTCCGCAGACGACGATCTACGACGCCTCGGTGAACTACCAGGCCGCGGGCATCCCGCTCGTCGTCCTCGGCGGCAAGGAGTACGGTTCGGGATCCTCGCGCGACTGGGCGGCCAAGGGTACGAAGCTGCTCGGCGTCCGCGCGGTCATCGCTGAGAGCTTCGAGCGCATCCACCGCTCGAACCTCATCGGCATGGGCGTTCTGCCGCTGCAGTTCCCCGTCGGCGAATCGGCCGAGTCGTTGGGCCTCGACGGCACCGAGACCTTCTCGATCTCCGGTGTCACCGAGCTCAACGAGGGCACGACCCCGAAGACCGTCAAGGTCTCGGCGACCAAGGACGACGGCACGACCGTCGACTTCGACGCCGTGGTCCGCATCGACACCCCGGGTGAGGCCGACTACTACCGCAACGGCGGCATCCTCCAGTACGTGCTGCGTCAGCTCGCGACTGCCTGATCCGCTTCACCGACGTCCCCCGTCCAGGCCCTTGGCCCGGGCGGGGGACGTTCGCGTGTGCGGGCGGCGTGATGGAACGCAACCCCTGGGCTCGGCGGGCTGACGCTGGGACGGACGACCGCCTCGGCGGGGTGGGCCTGTGGCGGGCACGGAATCGCAGCCGTCATTCTTAGCGTCATAAACCACCTGTCCACGGGTGGTGTGTGGAGCTGAAGGTAGGAGATGCGGAGCGCCACCGAGGTTTTGGTGCTCCGGGTGGTGTGTGGAGCCCCGGGTGGTGCGTGCGGTTGCGGGTGCGCGGTGACGCAGTCCGCCTCGGCGAGGTGGGATAGGGGAGAGCACGGAATCGCAGCCGTCATGCTTAGCGTTATAAACCACCTTTCCACGGGTGGTGTGTGGAGCTGCGGGTAGGAGATGCGGAGCGCCACCGAGGTTGTGGTGCTCCGGGTGGTTTGTGGAGCCCCGGGTAGGGTGAGTTGCTCCGGACATTCGCCGAGGTGGGGGTGCTCCGCGTGCTTAACGCAGGGTGCGTTGTGCGCGGCCTCGCCGGCCCAGATAAGCGCGGAATGTGTGACGGGGCGAACATCCTGCCGGGTGGGATGGGTGGAGACAAGCGAACGCGCTAAAATGTTCCGAGTGGAAACACCCGCACCAAAGCGGTCGACCGATCGTCGATCGCCGTCCAACCCGAGAAGCGAGGCCGCATGACATTCCTTGAGTCGATCGAGAGCCCTGCGGACCTGCGCGGACTCGACTCGGCCGAGTGCGAGGTCCTTGCGAAGGAGATCCGTGACTTCCTCGTCACGACGGTCGCGGGCACGGGCGGCCACCTGGGCCCCAACCTCGGCGTGGTCGAGATGACGATGGGACTGCACCGGGTCTTCGACTCCCCGCACGACACGATCCTCTTCGACGTCGGCCACCAGACCTACGTCCACAAACTCCTCACCGGGCGGATGAGCGAATTCTCCAGCCTGCGTCAGCGCCACGGCCTCTCCGGCTACCCCAGCCGGGCCGAGAGCGAACACGACGTCATCGAGAACTCGCACGCCTCGGCGTCGCTGTCCTGGGCCGACGGCATCGCGAAGGCCCACCAGCTCAAGGGGGAGAGCGACCGCCACGTCGTCGCCGTCATCGGCGACGGAGCCCTGACCGGCGGCATGGCGTGGGAGGCGCTCAACACGATCGCCGCGGACACCTCGACCCCGCCGCGCAAACTCATCATCGTCGTCAACGACAACGGCCGTTCCTACGCGCCCACCGTCGGCGGATTCGCCGCCCACCTCGACGAGCTGCGGACGATGTCGAGCTACGAGAAGCTCCTGTCCTGGGGCAAGTCGACCCTGCAGCAGTCCGGTGCCCCCGGCCGCGCCGCCTACTCCGCGATCCACGGAGTGAAGAAGGGGCTGAAAGACATGGTCAGCGCCGAGCAGACAGGGATGTTCGACGAACTCGGCATCAAATACTTAGGCCCCGTCGACGGCCACGACCTCACCAGCGTCGAGAAGGCGCTCACCCTGGCCAAGCAGTACGAGGGTGGCCCCGTCATCGTCCACATGATCACGCAGAAGGGCCAGGGCTACGACCCGGCCGTCAACGACGATGCCGACCAGTTCCACTCCGTCGGCGTCATCGACCCCGTCACCGGCCGCTCGACCCCGTCGAAGCAGACCTCGTGGACCTCGGTCTTCGGCGACGAAGTCCTCGAGATCGCCCGCGACCGCGACGACGTCGTCGCCGTCACCGCGGCCATGCTCCTGCCCGTGGGGCTCGCGAAGTTCGCCGAGGCCTACCCGGAGCGGGTCTTCGACGTCGGCATCGCCGAACAGCACGCCGTCGCCTCGGCCGCCGGCCTCGCCTACGGCGGACTCCACCCGATCGTGTGCATCTACGCGACCTTCCTCAACCGCGCCTTCGACCAGATCCTCATGGACGTCGCCCTCCACGGGCAGGGCGTGACCTTCGTCCTCGACCGGGCCGGCATCACCGGTCCCGACGGTGCCAGCCACCACGGCGTGTGGGACATGGCGATGCTGCGCATCGTCCCCGGCCTCCAGCTCGCCGCCCCCCGCGACGGCGCCCGCCTGACCGAAGAGCTGCGCGAAGCCGTCGCCGTCACCGACGCCCCGACCGTCATCCGCTTCCCCCGCGGCAGCGTCGGCGCCGACATCCCGGCCCTGTCCCGCACCTCCGACGGCGTCGACGTCATCCGCGAGATCCCCGCAGGGGCCGCCAAGGACATCCTCATCGTCTCCGTCGGACCCTTCGCCGCCCGTGCCCAGGAAGTCGCCGAGGTGCTCGCCGCCAAGGGTCTGTCCTCGACGATCGTCGACCCCCGGTGGGTCCTGCCGGTCCCGGACAGCGTCATCGAGTTCGCGAGCGAGCACAGCCTCGTCGCCGTCATCGAGGACGGGGTGCGCCTCGGCGGCATCGGCTCGCGGATCCGCAGCGACCTGCGGGCCGCGGACTCGCGCATCGGCGTCGTCGAACTCGGTGCGCCCGACGAATTCCTCCCGCAGGGCACCCGCGATGAGATCCTCGAGTACATCGGACTCGACGTCGACTCGATGGTCTCCGAGATCGTCAACGCCCTGCCCGCAGAGGTCCGCGGACGCGCCGAACACGGCAGCCGCCGCGCAGTCTGAGCCTCAGCGTCGTGTGAACCTCAGCGACAGTCGGCTGAACCTCAGCGACATCCGAGCAGCCTCAGGTCTCGGCGAACGCCGTCGGCCACTTCTCGGCTATCCACTCGCTCCAGTCCTCGGCAGCTCGGGCACCGAAGTCGCCGGCCGCCTCGGCGGGCCCCGGCTCATCGAGCATCTCCCGCCACTCATCGAGTTCGGCCTGCGTGACCGGCCATTCCCGCTCGGGGGACCGGCGGTGGCGCTCGGCGATCCGTTCGGCCTGCGCCTCCCGACCGATCGGGAGGTACTCCGTGCGCGCCACGGCACCGACGCGGGCGGCGAGCCAGCTCAGTGCGATCCGCTCCTGTCTCCTCCACAGCCCGAAATCGAGGATCACCGAGGCGCCGGCACGGAGGATCTCGACAGCCGTAGCGATGAGTCTGCCCTCGAGCACCGGGCGCTGACCGTCCGGGTCGGGGTCACAGAAGAGCGGGCGCATCCACTCATCGGGGGAGAGCCGGACGGCGGGCAGCGCGGCGGCGAGCTCCGCGGCCCGGGTCGACTTCCCGGCGCCGGCGAGACCGACCATGAGGACGAGTTCGGGCGGGCGGATGCCAGCTGGTCGCCGTGCTGCGGAGCCGCCCGGACAGGGCGTTCCCTCGCTGTGCGCGATCATCCGCGTGGGAGCTGATCCAAGGCCGCGCTCAGCGCCGGTGCGGTGAGCCCCACCTGCCACGGGCGGGCGCCGTGCTCGGTGAGGAACACCTCGACATCCGTACGTCCCGACGCCGCCAACGACTTGACGAGCGCCGGCTGGAGGAGCACGTCGTGGGGCATCTCCTCGGCTTCGGCCACCTCGGCGACGGACGCCTTGAGCGCGGCGGTGCGCTCCTTGATCTCCGTGTGACTGAACGGCGAGCGGGGGAGCCGGCTCGGTTCGCGCTTGGGCGGCAGCTCATCGGGGGTCAGCCGTCCCGCCCGGCGCAGGGCACGGAAGAGCCTCGCGGAATCGGCGCGGGAGAGCCTGGGCCAGCGGGCGAGGATGTCATCGCTCGACCGGGCGCGGGAGCGGGCGAGGTCGATGAGCTCCCGGTCGCGCAGCACCTTCGAGGGCGCGGTGTCGGTCTCGGCAGCCATGTCGTCGCGGGTCTGCCAGAGCTCCCTGACTTTGGCCAGATCGGCCCGGGAGGTCAGCTTCGCCAGACCGTGCGTGCGCCGCCACGGTTCGGCGTGGACCTTCGGCTGGAAGGACAGCAGATGAGCGAACTCCTGCTGGGCATACTCCCACCGTCCCGCCTCGACGAGCTCGACGGCGAGGACGTCGCGGATCGGCAGGAGCACCTCGACGTCGAGGGCGGCATAGTTGAGCCACTCCTCGGGCAGGGGCCTGGTCGACCAGTCCGCCGCCGAATGCTCCTTGGCCAGTCGCACGCCCAGGGTGCGTTCGGCGACGGCGGCGAGCCCGAACTTCTCCCACCCGAGGAGCCGCGCGGCGAGTTCGGTGTCGAACAGCGCGGCAGGCACCATGCCGCGGTCCTGCAGGCACGGGAGATCCTGGGTGACGGAATGGATGACCCACTCGTCGTCCCCGAGGGCGGCATTGAGACCGGACAGGTCGCCGAGCGCCTCGGAGTCGAGCAGCACGGTGCCCGAGCCTTCCCGGCGCAGCTGGACGAGGAAGGCGCGCTGACCGTAGCGGATGCCCGACGCACGTTCGGCATCGATCGCAATGGGCCCGGACCCCGCAGCCAGAGCCTCCCGGGCCGCGGCGAAGGCCGAGGGAGAGTCGACGACAGGGGGAACGCCGTGGGCGGGCGCGGTGAGAAGCGGTGGTTCGGTAGTCATCGACGGCGCCCGGGCAGGGCTGATACTCCTTCAGGAAGCGGTGGGAGACCTGCGACGGTGCACAGCAGGTCGATCCACGCCTCGAGGTGATCGCCGATCATCTCCGGTTCCGTGATGATCGGGGTCCACGAGGCGCGCAGCTCCAAGTCTATCGTCGCCGGCCGCGTGGCCAAGGTGCCGAAGCTCTCCGAGAGCACTCGCGTCGTCGTCCCGCCCGCGGCCAGCAGTTCGCAGTCGTTGGCTTCGAGGGCGTCTTCGAGCCACGACCAGGCGACATGGCCGAGCATCGTCTCGTTGCCGAGTTCGTGTTCGAGTTCGGCCCGGATGTAGGACACGATCCGGAACGACCCCTCCCACTCCTCGGGGGCCTCAGGGTCGAAGAGGACGACGATGCGTCCCGTCGCGAGCTCCTCGATGGATTCGCCGCTCGCGGCGATGAAGTTCTCATCGGCCGTGACCTCGGCGCCGAGGGCGTAGGAGTAGGGGGCGAGCTTCGCGGGAGCCGGGATCTCCGAGATCGAGACGTTGTTCGTGTCCCGGGCTTCGCGCAGGACCGATGTCACTGCGCTGAACTCCGCCGGAATGCGGTTGAGAGGCGAGGTGTTGACCACACTCGACACGATAGAACAGCGTGCGAGCCTGCGGAATCATCCACGCCGAGGTGGGACGAAGTCATCGTGTGACGCCGCACCGGCCGGCCCTGCGCCGGTTCGCCCGACCCTGCCCGACGGACGCAAGACGCTGCGTCTTGAAACCGCGCGCGGTTGGGCGACGAGGCACCTGGAATGGGAGGATGGGGCCATGACTTCAACCTTGCTGCCTGCCCTCCGCGGAGAGCCGATCGACCACACCCCCGTCTGGTTCATGCGGCAGGCCGGACGTTCGCTTCCCGAGTACCGGCAGCTGCGCGAAGGCACCTCGATGCTCGCCTCGTGCCGGGACCCCGAACTCGTCACCGAGATCACCCTCCAGCCGGTGCGCCGGCACGGCGTCGACGCCGCGATCTTCTTCTCCGACATCGTCGTCCCCCTCCAGGCTGCCGGGGTCGAGGTCGAGATCGTCGCCGGACGCGGCCCCGTCCTCGCCTCACCCATCCGGACCCGCGCCGACGTCGAGGCCCTGCCGGAGCTCGATCCCGCGCAGATCCCCGACATCGCCGAATCCATCGGCCGCATCGTCGCAGAGCTCGGCGAGGCCACCCCGCTCATCGGCTTCGCCGGAGCCCCTTTCACGCTCGCGAGCTACCTCATCGAAGGCGGACCGAGCAAGAACCATGAGAAGACGAAGTCGCTCATGATCGCCGACCCGGAGACCTTCGCCCTCCTCCTGTCCAAGCTCGCCCGGATCTCCGCGACCTTCATCGACGTGCAGCTGACCGCCGGCGCCCGAGCCTTCCAGCTCTTCGACTCGTGGGCGGGCTACCTCAGCCGCCGCGACTACGACGAGCACGTCCTCGAGCACTCGACCGCCGTCTTCGCGGCACTGGCCGACCACGATGTGCCGAGCATCCACTTCGGCGTCCAGACCGGGGAGCTGCTCTCCTCGATGTCACTGGCCGGGTCGAGCGCGATGGGCGTGGACTTCCGCGTCGACCTCGCCGACGCCGCAACCCGCGTGAAGCCGGACCAGGCGCTGCAGGGCAACCTCGACCCCGCGCTGCTCTTCGCCCCCTGGGAGGCACTGGCCCCGCGCATCGGAGAGATCGTGCGCGCCGGGCTCGCCCACGACCCCGGCTTCGTCTTCAACCTCGGCCACGGCGTCCTGCCCGACACCGACCCCGAGGTGCCCGGCCGCGTCGTCGCCGAGGTCCACCGCGTGTCCGCGGAGATCCTCGGGGAGGCGAACCCGAACCGATGAGCCGCATCACGATCGTCGGCGGCGGAGTCTCCGGTCTCGTCGCCGCTCACCGACTCGCGCCCGACCATGAGGTCCTCGTCCTCGAATCCGCCCCCCGCCTCGGCGGGTGCCTGGAATCCTCGACGCTGGGAGGAACCGTGACCGAGGGCATCGACCTCGGCGCCGAGGCGAGCCTCTTCCGCCGTCCCGAGACGCGGGAGCTCGTCGCCGCTCTCGGACTCGACCCGGTCTTCCCGTCCCGGGAGCACAGCTCGCAGGTGCTCAGCCACGGTCGACTCCAGCCGATCCCACGGGCCACGATCATGGGTGTGCCCGGCGACCCCGAGACCGTCGCCGAACTCCTCGGCCCCGAGGCCACCGCCCGGGTCGCCGCCGAACAGCTCACCGCACCGATCCCCGGTGAGGACACCTCGGTGGGGGAGTTCCTCGCGGACCGCCTCGGCGACGCCCTCGTCGACACGCTCGTCGACCCGCTGCTCGCCGGTGTCTATGCCGGCCGCTGCCGCGACCTCTCCCTCGCAGCGACCGTCCCCGCCCTGCTGCCCGCGGCCCTCGACGGCACCTCCGTGCTCGACCGGGCGGCAACCCTGCTCGCCGCGCGCGCCGAGGCAGCGCGGACCGAGGGATCCCGCACTGAGTCCGCGCACCCCGAACCCGAACCGGTCTTCCTCAGCCTCGTCGGCGGCATCGGGGCTCTCATCCCCGCCCTCGCCGAGGCGATCACCGCAGCCGGCGGTCGGATCCGCACGGACACCCCGGTCACCGGGCTGCGCCGGTCCGGTGACGGCTGGAGCGTCGAGACCCCGGAGGGTCCGATCGAGTCCGACATCGTCATCCTCGCCACCCCCGCCGACGTCACGGCAGGTCTCCTCGCCGAGGCGGCGCCCGGCCCCGCCCGGACGCTGGGTCAGGTGCCCTACGCCTCGACCGCGCTCGTCGTCGCCCTCGTCGAACTCGGAGACGGTGACCTCGAGGGCTCGGGGTTCCTCGTTCCGCCCACCGAGGAGTCCTTCATCAAGGCGTCGACGTTCGCCTCGAACAAGTGGCCGTGGATGCGCGATCGACTTCCCGCGAACACCGCGCTCGTGCGGATGAGCATCGGACGGTTCGGGGATGCCCCGGGCACCTGGCAGGACCTCGATGACGCCGATCTCACCGCCCGGGCGTTCGCCGACTGGCAGCGCATCACCGGACGCCCCGGCGACCGGATCGCGGTCTCCGAGGTCAAACGCTGGGACCGCGCGCTGCCGCAGTACGTGCCCGGCCACCTCGGCGCGATGGACGACCTCGATGCGCAGATCGCTGGGATCCCCGGCCTCGAACTCGTCGGATCCGCCTACGCCGGTGTCGGCATCCCCGCCTGCATCGCCCGCGCGCACACCGTCGCCGAGCGCCTGACGCTCGCCCGGACCGCCTGAGCACCACCGAGCCCGGCCTGATTAACCGCAGAGAAGACACACGACACGAAGGAGACGCCATGAGCGACTACACGCAGCCCACCGAAGAGCAGATCGAACGCGCCAACCAGGAGACCCGCTACATCGCGTACTCGGTCTTCGCTGCGGCCGCCGAACTCGGCGACGCCGACCGGGCCGAACTCGCCGCCGAGGTCGACGAGGCGCTCGCGCCCCTGCGTGAGCAGGGACTCGTCGTCCGCGGCATCTACGACGTCTCCGCCCTGCGCGCCGACGCCGACGTGATGTTCTGGTACCACGCGCCGACGATCGAACTCGTCCAGGCCGCGTACTCCGCACTCCGGAAGACCCTGCTCGGGGGAGTCCTCGAACCCGTGTGGTCGGTCGTCGGACTCCACCGTCCCGCCGAATTCAACAAGGCCCACCTGCCCGCCCTGCTCACCGACGACGAACCCGGTTCCTACATCTGCGTGTACCCGTTCGTCCGCTCCTACGACTGGTACGTCCTCGACCCGGCGGAGCGGTCGCAGATGCTGCGTGACCACGGCATCGCCGCGGCGCCGTACAAGGACATCAAGGCCAACACGATCTCGGCGTTCGCACTCGGCGACTACGAGTGGCTGCTCGCGTTCGAGGCCGAGGAGCTCCACCGCATCGTCGACCTCATGCGCGACCTGCGCAACACGCAGGCCCGCCTCCACGTGCGCGAGGAGATCCCGTTCTACACGGGACGGCGCCGCGAGCTCGTCGACATCATCACCGACTGGCGCTGAGGGTTCGCGCCGGCGGAGACGCCGAAGGGGGCCGAAGCCATCATGGCTTCGGCCCCCTTCTTCGCTGATCCGCGTCGCACTCAGCTCAGGCGCGGCTCAAGCGCTCACCCTGGGTGCTGCTCAAGCGCTCACTCGGTCTGCGCTGTGCGCTTGACGACGTAGGAATGGCCGGCGGCGTCCGTGCGGACTTCGAGGCCGAGGGCCTCGAGTCGTTCGGCGCTGCGGTCGGCGTCTTCGAAGTAGCCGCCGGGACGGGTGCTGTCGACCTGGGCGGGTCCGACGATCTTGCGGAAGAATCGATTGAGCCACGCGACGTGGCGCTGGGGATCGTGTTCCTCGGTCATGGGGCTGTCCTCCTCGGGCTCTCCGACCGGGTGGATCCCGGTGTGCACGGACGCTCCGACAGTTCAATAGTACACTGAATATTAGTGCACTAACTAATTGGGGGAATGACACGATGACCGACCATGATCCACTCGATCTGGAGAGCCAGATCTGCTTCGCCCTCGCGGTGGCCTCGCGCAGCGTCATCGGCGCGTACCGTTCGGTGCTCGACCCGCTGCACCTCACCCATCCGCAGTACCTCGTCATGCTCGCCCTCTGGCAGCACGGTCGCCTGCCTGTGCGCAGGATCGCGGAGATGCTGCGCCTCGAACCGGCCACGGTCTCGCCGCTGGTCAAGCGCTTGGAGGCGCTCGACTACGTCACCCGCACGCGCAGCGCCGCCGATGAGCGCATCGTCGAGGTCGACCTCACTGCGACCGGGGCCGCGCTGCGCGCGCAGGCCGAAGCGATCCCGCCGGCGATGATGAAGAAGCTCGACATGGACGAGGCCGGCCTGCGCGCGCTCCATGCGACGATGACCGACCTCATCGCCGCCGTCGACGCCTCGAACGCCGCCGAAGCTGCAGCGGCGGAGAAGGCCTGAGCCTTCCCGCTCAGTGGGCCGACCCGTTCAGCGGGCCGACCGGCTCAGTGCGGCGCTTCGCTCAGCGAACCTCGGCGACGATGGGCCGTGACATCGGCGTGTGCTCGATCCCGTCCTCGTCGAAGCGCGGACCGTTCGGCGAGAACCCGAACCCCGCATAGAAGCCCTCGAGGTGAGACTGCGCGTTGAGGGTGAGCGGCTCACCGGGGAAGGCGGCTACGAGGTCGGTCAGCAGTCGCCTGCCCCAGCCGCCCCCGCGCAGGTCCGGATCGGTCACGACCCGACCGATGCTGCGGGCTCCGGGTTCCGCCGCCGGTCCGTCGGTGAAGTCGGCGGGCAGCACCCGCGCGTACGCGGCGGGCATGAGACTGCGACCGCCCTGTTCACCGTGCGTGTCCGCCATGATCCTTCCCTCACCAGGATAGAACGCATGGAGTGTGCCCTCGAGGGTGTCGACGCCGTCGAGGTCGAGGAAGACGCAGTCCTGTTCGACGACGAAGACCTGCGAGCGCAGCTGGAGGAGGCCGTAGAGCTCCCTCGTCGTCAGTTCCGAGAAGCGCTTGAGGACGAGATCGGACACTCAGCCCTCCTCATTGAGCCGCAGCGAGATCGAGTTGATGCAGTAGCGCTGATCGGTCGGCGTGTCGTAGCCCTCACCGGAGAAAACGTGGCCGAGGTGAGAGTCGCAGTTCGCGCACCGGACCTCGATGCGGTCCATGCCCAGGGAGGAGTCCTTGATGTAGCGCACCCGATCCTCGGCGAGAGGGGCGTAGAACGACGGCCACCCGCAGTGGGAGGCGAACTTCGTGTCCGAGGGGAAGAGGTCGGCGCCGCACGCCCGACACTGGTACATCCCCGCCGTCGTCGTATCGACGTATTCGCCGGTGAACGGCCTCTCCGTGCCGCCCTGGCGGAGCACGGCGAACTCCTCGGGGCTGAGCACGTCCTGCCAGCGGACCTCCTCGCCGTCAGCGGTGCGGGCATTCGATTCGCTCATGGTGACCTCCGATGTCGTGTGGGTGGGTGTCGGGGACCGACGACGGTGCGGACCATCGTCCCGGTCGGACGCCTCGGCGGACCCCTCCATGAGCTCAACAGCGTTTGGAGAGATCTCATTCCGTGGGAGACAATGATGCCAGGAGGTTTACATGGTCCGCGACTCTCAGTTCCCCACTCGTCTGCTGCTCGCCGCGGTCGGCGTCGGCGCCGGCATCGGGGCCGTGATCTCAGTGGCTTCCTCGGGACTCGCCGCGTACTTCGCACGGCGCATCGTCGTTCCCGAGAACGCGCCCGAAGAGCTCGACATCCTCCACATCGACGGCTTCTCGCCCAATATGCGCATCCACCTGCCCGCCGATGAGGAGACGACGGTCCCCGGCACCTACGGTCTCTACTTCAACCAGGGCGCCGGACACGCGGTGATCGGCGACATCGTCGAATACGATCCGCGCTCGCGCACCGTCTCCCGTGAGATCCTCTCCGTCACCCGCGGCGACATCCGCCGCGCCCGCCGCGGCCGGTGGACCGGCGTCGTCTACCCCGATCCGCTCGCCGCCGGAGTGAAGTTCGAGGACATCACCCTGGAATCGGATGCCGGCTCCCTACCCGCCTGGCTGCTGCCGACCGATCACCCCGACCCCTCGGACACGTGGGCGATCCTCATCCACGGCCGGGCGAGCACCCGCGCCGAAGGGCTTCGGGCCGCCCCCGTACTCAACACGCTCGGCGTCCCCGCCATCGCGATGTCGTATCGTAACGACGCCGAGGTGAGGGTCGAGTCGTCCTCGCGCTACGGCCTCGGCGACACCGAATGGATCGACGTCGACGTCGCGATCGACTACGCGTTCGAGCACGGGGCGAAGCAGGTCGTCCTCTTCGGCTGGTCGATGGGCGGGGCGATCGCCTTCCAGGCCGCCTCCCGGGGGCGCAACCGCGAGCACGTCGCCGCCCTCGTCCTCGACGGTCCCGTCGTCGACTGGATCAACGTCCTCGACGGTCAGGCCCGGAAGAACATGCTCCCGACCCCCGTCGCGAAGCTCACGCTCGAGATGATCACTCAGCCGTGGGCGCGTCCGATCACCGGGCTCGAGACCCCGCTCGATCTCAGCCGCATGGACTGGGTGACCAGGGCCGCGGAGCTCGATGTGCCCGTCCTGCTCATCCACTCCGACGACGACGAGTTCGTTCCCTCCTCGCCCTCGCATGCGCTCGCCTCGGTCCGCCGCGACCTTGTGACGATGCCGCCGTACGCGAAGGCCAGGCACACGAAGGAATGGAACATCGACCCGGTGCGCTGGGAGGACGATGTCGCGAACTTCCTCGAGACGAAGGTCCTCCCGCACGACTGAGCCCGCCCGCACCTCGGCGAGCCCTGTCACCGTGATGACCGCTGGCACCTCGGCGCGGGCACCGCGATGACCGCAGGCATCAGGACGCGGTCATCGCACACTGCGCGACGCCGCTCTAGGGCGTGAGGACGAGGGTGTCGACGGTGCTCCGGGCCACGGCATCCGGTGAGTACGCCCACGGCCGCGTCCGGTTCGCCGCCCAGTCCTCGGTCTGATCCGCATAGTGCGGGCTGAACGCGTGTCCCGACGCCCCCGTGAGGTTGATCCAGCGGGAGTCGTCGAAGTCACCGAGGTCGACGATCTGGCGCATCGAGGGTACCCAGTCCGTCGCGAAGCCCACCGAGGCGTCCCAGCCGGTGGCGTTGACGACGCCGGAGCCGCCGGAGACCTCGTAGGGCCCGCGGTTGAAGAGCTTCTCGACGGCCGAGATCCCGGATTCGCCGAGGCTGGCGTTGCGGATCGTCAGTTCGTGCAGGGTGCCCCACCGCCAGGTCACCGGTTCCGGCCCGAGCAGGTCCTGGGTCCGGTTCCACGCCGAGCCCAGCGCCCGAGCGAGCGCCTCGTCGCGGTTCTCAACCTCGCCTTCCTTCCACCACGGCGAGTCTGGTTCGGTGAGCAGGTTGTCGACGACGCGGTACCAATGGCTGCCTCCCGACGGCGCCACGCCTTTGGGCAGCTTGGGGCGGAAGACCTCGTCGAGGATCGTCGAGACGACGACGTTGAAATAGGCGGCTTGAGCGCTGTCGGCCGAATCCCGTCCGTCCCACCCGCGCAGCAGCTCCTGCCCGGCCGCGATGTCCTCATCACCACCGGCGTCGACGGCGAGCAGGCGGGGCAGGAGCGTGTCGGCCATGGGGTTGAGGTCATCACCTTGGATCCGGGCGAAGTCCTGCGCGGTCACGGGACCGGCATCGATCGCCTCGGTGAGGAGGTCGGTGATCCGCTTCGCACGATCGCCGTCGTCGAAGTCATCGCCCAACCGCACGGACTGTCCGGGACGGGTGACGGGATTGTTCGCGGTGACGATCCACCCGCGTTCGGGGTTGAGCAGGGAGGGCAGTTCGTCGTAGCCGATCCACCCCTGCCAGTCCTGGGCCGACTCCCAGCCCTGCCGGGGCATCATGCCGTCGGCGGTGCCGCGGCGGGGGATCCTCCCCGGTGCCTGATAGCCGATGTTGCCGGACGTGTCGGCGTAGACGAGGTTCTGGCTGGGAACGTCGAAGAGCTCGGCGGCGGCGCGGAACTCCGTCCAGTTCGTCGCCTTGTTCAGTGCGAAGATCGCCGTCGCCGTGCGTCCGGGCTTGAGCGCCGTCCATTCGAGGGCCAGCCGGTAGCGCAGCCCGGCCATGCCCTCACCGGCTGTGGCCGAGTCCTCTCCGGTCGTCGTGTCGAGGACCCGGCGGTATGTGCTGTCGAGGTCGGAGATGATCGGCCCGTGCTTCGTCTCCCACACCGTGATCGTCCGCGGCTTCTCCTTCGCGATCCTGATCGTCTCCTGCCGTGTCCGCACGCGTTCGTTGTCTGCGTCGGAGAGCACCTCGGCGTCGTCGATCCTCTCCACGACGAGGTCGGTGACGTCGGGGCCGAGGTTCGTCATCCCCCACGCGATGTTCTGGTTGTGCCCGATGACGACGCCGGGCAGGCCGGAGAAGGAGAACCCGGAGACGTCGAACGGGCATTCGGGGCCCACCGTCCGGCACCGCAGCCCCACCTGATACCAGACCGAGGGCATGGCCGGGGAGAGGTGCGGGTCGTTGGCGAGCAGGGGTTTGCCCGTGGCCGTGTGCTGCCCGGAGACCACCCACGAGTTCGACCCGAGGTCGTGACTGCTCCTCCCGAGCAGGGCCGGAAGGCTGCGGAGCTGATCGTCGAGTTCCCCGAGGTCGGACGGCAGCGACCCGAAGGCCGGGCTGTCTGTGCCCGGCCCGGGAGGGGCGCCGCCGGCGGGTGCCGTCTCGGAGGGGGCCGCCTCGGTGGGGGCCGACACAGTGCCTCCGGCGTTCGCCTCGCCGTCCGTCCCGTCGCCGGCGTTGCTGTCATTCGCCGAGGCGGCTCCCGGCCCGGGCGGCGACGCCGGGGTCGGACCGGCCGGCTCGGCCGAGTCCGGCACTGTGCCGTCGATGATCGTCGGGCGTTCGTCGTAGGGGTAGTCGGGGTAGATGTCGGCCATCTGCTGCGCATCGAGCGTCGAAGCCGAGATCGCCCGGTCGATCTCATCTTCGAGGTTCGACCGCAGATCCCAGGCCATCGCCTTGAGCCAGGCGACGCTGTCGGCGGGCGTCCACTTCTCGATCGTCACCGGCCCCGCCTGGAGGCCGACGATGCCGTACTCAAGGGACACCTCGGTGGGGGAGCGGTCGGCGAGGTAGGCGTTGACCCCGTCGGCGTAGGCCTGGTAATAGCTCAGCGTCGTCGCATCGAGGCGGGAGACCTCCTCCTCGGCGACCTTCCGCCAGCCGAGGGTGCGGATGAAGGAGTCGGTGCGGAACTGGGAGGCGCCGAAGAGCTCGGAGAGGCGGCCTGCGGTGACGTGGCGGCGGAAGTCCATCTCCCAGAACCGGTCCTGGGCGTGGACGAAGCCCTGGGCGAGGAAGAGGTCGCGGGCGGTGTCGGCCTCGATGCGGGGGATGCCGCTGGCGTCGCGGGTGACCGTGACCCGAGAGTCGAGTCCGGGGATGCTGATCTCCCCGTCGGTGACGGGGAAGGAACGGCGGACTGCGCCGATGCCGAGGAGCACCGCGATGAGGAGGAGGACGACGACCCCGGCGGCGACGCGGAGCACGATCCTGCCGCTGACGTGGAGGTAGGTTCCGCTGGGCGGGCGCATGGCCGATTCCAGGGGGCTCTGCGCATCCGGATCCGCGGCAGCCATGAGTCTCCTTCGACGTCGTCACCTCAGAGTATAGGCGCTCCGCCCCTGCCGCGGTCGGCCTTCCTCGCGGCGGGTTCGGGTGCCGGGGTCCCGGTCACCGGGGGCTTCGGCGGGTAGACGAACGTGACGAGGACGACGGAGATCATCATGAGCAGGAACCAGGCGACGAGCTTCGTCAGCGGCACGAGCTCCCAGCCGCCTGCCTGCGACGGGTAGAGCCAGGCGCCGGCGGCCGTGCCGATGTTCTCCGCGAGCCAGATGAAGAATGCGACGAGGAGGAAGGCGAGGAGTACCGGCATGCGCAGGGTGCGGGTGTGGACGCGGAAGTGCATCATGCAGCGGGCGTAGACGACGACGGTGGCGGCGACGAGGACGAGACGGATGTCGGGCAGCCAGTGGTGGGAGAAGAAGTTGACGTAGATCGCTGCGGCGATGACCGCGGTGATCCACCTCGGCGGGTAATGGCTGAACCGGAGGTCGAAGAGCCGGTGCACGCGGACGAGGTAGGACCCGACGGCGGCGTACATGAACCCGGTGAAGAGGGGGACTGCGCCGATGTGGAGGACGCCGCCGGGGGCGTAGTTCCACGATCCGACCGAGGTCTTGAAGATCTCCATCCCCGTGCCGACGAGGTGGAAGAGGATGATGACGAGGAACTCCCGGCCGGTCTCGAGGCGGAAGACGAGCATGCCCGCCTGGATGAGGACGGCGATGATGACGAGCAGATCGTTGCGGTCGAGTGCGGCACCGTCGGGATACCACCAGGAGGTCGCGATGATGGCGGCGAGCATGAGTGCGCCGAAGAGACACGCCCAGGCCTGTTTGATGCCGAAGACGAGGAACTCGCGCACCCCGGCGGGCACCCGGGTCAGCCAGCGGTTGGCGAAGCGGTCGAGGAGCATCTCCGAGCGCGTGAGTTCGGGCCGCGAGCCGGTGCGGTCGGTCGTCATGGGAGTCCTTCGGCAGGTCGGTCCGGGACCTCAAGACTACCGGCATCGTCCCAGGCCACCGAGGTGCCCCTTCGGTGCGCCCACACCGTGATCGTCTTCACAAGGGACTCTCAGCCGCGTATCATCGCAGGCGTCACCGAGAGGAAGCATCATGCGCACTTCAGCCCTGTCCCTGACCGTCTCCGCCGTCACCGCACTCGTCCTCACCGCCTCGGTGGGCACCTCGGCGCTCGCCGCCGAACTCGGCAGCCCCGACGATCCGACCACCCCCGCGAGCCCGAGCGATTCCGCGCCGGACCCGGCTGCGACCTCGGCGCCGGATACGAGCACCGGTCCGTCCGCACCCGCGCAGCAGGCCGGCGGGACCGCACTGAAGACGCAGTCCGCCCAGCCGGGCGACGTCACGAGCATCGACCTCGAGTCCGACGAGGTGACCATCCTCGGCGCGCGATGGTCGGGGGAGGACCCGCAGCTCGAGTTCCGCTCCCAGCAGTCGGGTGCGTGGTCGGACTGGCAGGAGCTCGGCGTCGAGGACGAAGGCGGACCCGATGAGGATTCCGCCGAGGCGAAGCAGGCGACCGCGAGCCCCGCCGAGACCGAAGCCGTGCCCGTCCTCGACTCCACCAAGCTCGAAGTCCGCTCGACCGACGGGTCGGCCGCGACCAAGGACCTGAAGATCACCACGGTCTCGACCCCGGTGACCGCCGCGGACAAGGCGATCACCCCGCCGCCGGCCCCGGATCCTGCCGACGGTCTCTCCCCGCAGATCTACGATCAGGAGCTCAAGGCGAACATCGTCACCCGCAAGGAGTGGGGTGCCGATGAGAGCCTCGTGCGCTGCCGGTCCGACCAGACCTCGAGTGCGAAGGGCGTCTTCCTCCACCACACCGCCGGGTCGAACTCGTACACGCAGGCGCAGGCGCCGGGCATCATCCGCGGCTACCTCACCTATCACACGCAGTCCCGCGGGTGGTGCGACATCGGCTACAACTTCCTCGTCGACCGCTTCGGCACGATCTACGAAGGCCGGGCGGGCAGCATCGACAAAGCCATCACCGGTGCCCACGCCTCGGGCTTCAACTCGTACACGATCGGGGTGGCCGTGCTCGGCACCTACAACAGCTCCGCCCCGAGCTCCGCGGCACAGCGGGCCGTCGAACGCGTCGTCGCCTGGAAGGCGAACATGTTCGCCTTCTCGCCCACCGGGTCGATGACGCTGACCTCCGGCGGGGGAGGCACCTCGAAGTACCCCGAGGGTCGGAAGGTCACACTCAAGACGGTCTCGGGCCACCGGGACACCAGCTATACGGACTGTCCGGGCACGGCGTTCTACAACCGCCTCGGCGCGATCCGCACCGCCGCGGGCCAGCTCCAGTCCTGGCTGGGCTATGTGACGAAGGGGGCGATCGGGGCCTACTACCGTGAGCATCGGGCGCAGACCGGCGAACCCACCGGCGTCGAACGACCGTTGACGAACCCGGACGGGGCCTACCAGCACTTCGCGAAGGGCACCGTCTACTGGTCGCAGGCCACAGGTGCCCACCTCAACAAGGGCGGGATCAGAACCGCCTATGGTGCTCTCAGGTATGAGAAGGGCTTGCTCGGCTTCCCCACGAGTGATGAGGTCACCTTCAAGTACCGGACGAGCGCGGTCTACCAGAACTTCGTCAACGGGATGATCACGTACTCGTCGACGACGAAGGGCCAACCGCTGAGCGGCGGCTTCCTCACGAAGTGGAAGGCCCTCGGCTGGGAGCGCAGCAGCCTCGGCCTGCCGACGACCGGGGAGTTCTCCTCCGGCGGCAAGACCCGCCAGAACTTCGAGAAGGGGTACATGACGTTTACCTCGAGCGAAGGGGTGAGGGTCTTCGCGGGCTGAGGCGGGGAGGCTGCGCCCTAGACTGGGCGGATGCGCATCCTCCTCTTCGGCGCCTCCGGCTGGGTCGGCACGCGCCTGGCCGAGCACCTCTCGACCGACCACGAGGTCATCGGCGTCGTCCGCTCCGCACCGAGCTCTCCCGTCGCCTTCACTCCGCTCGAGGTCCCCGACTGGGTGCGCTCGCCGCACACGATCGCCGCGGCGCTGGCCGACCGGGATCTCAGCGTCGATGCGACGCTCGCGGCCGTCGGCGGCTGGTACGTCGATGGGCCGATGCTCGAGCGTGGACTCGAGTCCTTCGACACCGACTTCGACACCTACCTGCGTGCGCACTTCTCGGCGTGCACGGTCGCCGCGTCCCTCGGGGTGGGCACCCATCTGGCGCTCAACGGCGTCGCGAGCATCGAGGCCTGCGTGGGGTCAGGGGCGATCAGCGTGTTCGGGGCCGGGCAGCAGATGCTCATCCGCGTCGCCGACGCCGAATCCGAGACCGTGGACTTCCGCGAGCTGACGATCCTCGCCCCGCTGCACGGCGACGGCCGCAACGACCTCGACGGCGGGGTCGAGACGATCGGCATCGACGTCGTCGCCGAGTCAGTCGCCAGGATCCTCACTCTCGGCACCACCGAGGTCCTCACCCGGCTCACTCCGCCGAATGCTCCGCAGTCCGCTCCCTCAGCACCGGTCCAGCCCGCTCATCCGGGGTGACACCGGTCCAGCCCGCTCATCCGGCGTGACGCCGGTCCGGTCCGCTCACCCGGCGTGACCCCGGTCCGGTCCGCTCACCCGGCATGACACCGCTTAGCGCGTGACGCGTCCGCTCATTCGGCGGGCGGATCGGCCTTCGCATAGCGGACGATGACCTGGTCACCGCGCTGCTCGACGCCGTTCACCTGCAGCTCGATGTCGGCGTCGAGACCGGAGAAGTGGGTGCGCTCGTCGTGGAGGTAGCGGGGAGTGATGCTCAGATGCAGTTCGGTGTCCGGGTAGTGCGCGAGCACCCGGTAGGCGAGGTTGGGGCCGGACTCGCAGAGGATCTCGTCGCTGTTCGACTCCAGGCCGGCGACCACCTCGGGCAGGGTGTCCGGAGTGAAACCCACGGCATGGTAGTTCAGGCCGCGCTCGGCCAGCTGTGCGGCCAGCGCCTGCGGATCGGACTCCGTGAGGACGTGGACGGGGGTGCGCTCGAGGGCCTTGCCGGGGGCGTTGATGACCGGCAGCTTCGGGTTGAGTGCGGTGCGCCGGTCGATGATGATCGCCCCGGCCCGCCGGCGCAGGGAGACGAAGTACGCGAAGTCCGTGGGCGTCGAGACACCGGTCGACCACCCGTCGTGGGCGTAGGCGCCGTTGATCGTCTGGACCAGGGCGATGGTGATCGTGCGCGTCACCGCTTGAGCTCCGCGACGGGTCCCATCGCGATCCGCGGGTGCGCCTTCGGGTCGAGGGTTCTCATGATCCACAGCAGGTCCTTCTCCTTGAGTGTCACACAGCCGTTCGTGCCCGAGTCGTGGTCGAGGTGGAGCCAGATGCCCCCGCCCTTCTCCTTGCCCTCGGGGCGGGTCCGATCGGTGGGCGGGGTGCCGAGTCTGCGGTTGTAGTCGATGGCGACGATGTAGTCGAAGACCCGCGTGTAGTCCTCCCCGTAGGCAGCTGTCGCCGAGGCGGGCAGTCCGTCGTCCTGCGTATAGCCCAGCTTCGTGCCCGGGTTCTTCCTGTACCCGCCGGCATCGGTGAGGGTGAAGACGCCGATCGGCGTCGTCTTGTCGCCTTCGCGACGGTCGGCGAGCCAGCCCTTCGACCCGTTGTGGGTGGGGAAGGTCTTCCGTTTCTCCCACCCCCCGTCCTCACGTTCGTAGAAGCTCAGCTCACCGGAATCCGCGCTCGCCTTCTCACTGCTGACGACGATGACCTGGCTCGTCTCCGCGGGGATCTGCGCGGAGGTCTCTGCTCCCAGCCCGGGGATCGCTCCGGCTGCGGTCCCGGGCCCGTTGGCCGAGGCGTCTCCCGGTTTCTGCGGGTCGAGCTGGGCGGGGACGGCGAAGTCGCCGACCCTCGGCTGCTGGGCCGGAGCGGCGATGCCCCGGTCGGGAGCCTCGTCGGTGGGCCCGCACGAGGCGAGTGCGAAGGCGAGCCCGACGATGCCCGCGCACAGGCGGGTGCGACGGCTGAACATGAGGCCATCCTCTCACGGTCCTGAGAGGGGCTCCGGGCGCGTCTGTGAGAAAATGGTCCGCATGAGCATTCCACCCGTGCCGAACCATCCTCCGCGCCCTGGGCGCCGGAAACCGGCCGAGGAGACTCCGGATTCGATCACCACCCAGCTCTTCATCGGCCAGGACAAGCCCGCCGAGGCGGACGGCTCGACCCAGGCGCTGAGCGCCGAGGAGATCGAGCGTCTGCGTTCGATGGTCTCCGCCGACGGCACCGAAGCCACCGAGGTCCTCAGCCTCGACGAACTGCGCGCACTCGCAGCCGCCGAAGGCGGTCAGCCCGACGAGGAGACTGGGCCGCTGCCGCGCCGGGCGAGCTCGTCCGACATCGCCGAGGCGCAGGCCGCGGCCGCACCTCGGCAGTGGAACCCGCAGGGCACCCCGCACTACGGCGGAGCAGAGGGACCCGGACGCGGTGACGCCGGTTTCGGTGCCGCAGCTCCCGGTGCTTCGGCTCCCCGCGCTGCGGCCGGCGGGTACGGCCCCCAGCGCGGCGGAACGGGTCCGCGCGGAGGCACTCCTGCCCCGCAGGGGGGCGCCGGCTATGCGAACGGCTACGGCAACTACCCCGCCGGCCCCGGTGGTCCCGCTGGTCCGGGCGGGCCGGGTGGTCCAGGTGGCCCTGCTGGTCCGGGTGGGCCGTACCGTCGTGAGCCCGAGACGAGCCGCGTCCCGGCCTGGCTGTGGGTGCTCGCCGCCTTCGCCCTCGTGCTCGCACTCGGCATCGTCGGCTACATCGTCTGGGATTCGATGCAGAGCAAGGACGACGTCACCTCGGCGCCCGTGTCCCCGAGCGCCGAACCGAGCCTCGAACCCACCGAGGACACCGGGTCCACCGAGACGACGAGCCCGCCGGCCGCGGTCGAGACATTCGCCTCACCCTCGGGCAACATCGAATGCACGATCGACGACGAACGCGCACGCTGCGTCATCAAGTCCTTCGACTACACGCCTCCGGAGAAGCCGGCGGACTGCCAGATGGAGAACTGGGGTTCGGTCGTCGTCGCCAACAAGGACGGCGCGGGCTTCTCATGCCGCGAGGCGCCGGCGAACGCCGGCCCGGCCCGGGTGCTCGGCTACGGCGAGAAGGTCTCAGCCTCCGGGATGACGTGCACGTCCTCGGAGCAGGGCATGACCTGCACCTCGGACTCCACCGGCGTCGGATTCACCGTCCGCCGGGCATCGGTCGACTTCCTCGGCGACTGAGGTCCCGGCGACCGAGACCACGGCACAGCCGCCGGTCGACCTCCTCGGCGACTGAGGTCCCGGCGACCGAGCTACCGGCGCTGGCCGACCACCTCGGCGACGAACTCCACGACCGCCCGTCGACCCACCACCTCGGCGGGCGAGTCGGATCGTCTTGAGATGTGGACATGACGTTCGCCTCGGCGAGATCGCGGACTACGGTGGAGGCGTGGCTCACAGGTTCCTCCTCCTTCCGTGCCGCGACGAGTCCTGAACGGACAGCATCCTCGTCGCGGAGTCCTCCATGCTGATCCCCACGACGAGAGATGACGAGGAATGATGAAACTGCAGCAGCCGACCCCCATGCCGTATCGCAAGTACAAGTCGTTCCAGGACCGGATCGCGCTCGACATGAGCGACCGCACCTGGCCCGACCAGGTCATCCGGAAGGCCCCCCGCTGGCTGAGCACGGACCTGCGCGACGGCAACCAGGCGCTCATCGACCCGATGACCCCCGACCGCAAGCGGAAGATGTTCGATCTCCTCGTCAAGCTCGGGTTCAAGGAGATCGAGGTCGGGTTCCCCGCCGCGAGCCAGGTCGACTTCGACTTCGTCCGCTCGATCATCGAGGACGACGCGATCCCCGACGACGTGCGGATCTCCGTGCTCACGCAGGCCCGTGAGGATCTCATCGAACGCACCGTGGAATCGCTCGTCGGCGCGAAGATGCCGACTGTCCACCTCTACAACGCGACCGCCCCGGTCTTCCGCAAGGTCGTCTTCGGCTTCGACGGCGACGGCTACGACCAGACCCGCGACATCGCCCTCCAGGGCACGCAGGCGGTGATGAAGCACGCCGAGACGATGCTCGCAGGCTCCGACTTCGGATACCAGTACTCGCCGGAGATCTTCGTCGACACCGAACCCGAGTTCGCCCTCGACATCGTCGGCAGCGTCCTCGACATGTGGCAGCCCGGCGCCGGCCGGGAGACCGTCGTCAACCTGCCCGCCACCGTCGAACGCGGCACCCCGAACACGTACGCCGACCAGATCGAATGGTTCTGCCGGAACATGCCCTACCGCGACGAGGTGGCCGTCTCCCTCCACCCGCACAACGACCGAGGCACCGGGGTCGCGGCCGCCGAACTCGGCATCATGGCCGGCGCCGACCGGATCGAAGGCTGCCTGTTCGGCAACGGCGAGCGCACCGGCAACCTCGACCTCGTCACCGTCGCCCTCAACCTCTACACGCAGGGCGTGGACCCCGAACTCGACTTCTCCGACATCGACGAGGTCATCCACACCGTCACCGAATGCAACCAGATCGGCGTCCACGAACGTCACCCCTACGGCGGCGACCTCGTCTTCACCTCCTTCTCCGGCTCCCACCAGGACGCGATCAACAAGGCCTTCGCCGACCGTGAGCGCCATGCGAAGGCCGACGGCGTTCCCGTCGACCTCATGGAATGGGACATGCCCTACCTGCCCGTCGATCCCAAGGACCTGGGCCGGTCGTACGAGGCGATCATCCGCGTGAACTCGCAGTCGGGAAAGGGCGGAGTGACGTACCTGCTCAAGAGCGAGTACGGCCTCGACCTGCCCCGTCGCATGCAGGTGGAGTTCTCCAAGGCCGTCCAGCAGCACACTGAGGCAGGCGGTGAGCTCACCGCCGAGGAGATCCGCCGAATCTTCAACCACGAGTACCTGCCCAGCGACGACCCCGACCAGTCGTGGGGCCGCTTCCAGATCGTGGGTCTGCGCACCGAGTCCGGTGCCGTCGACGACACGTCCTCCTCGGAGCGCATCGAGGTCGACCTCATCGTCGACGGTCAGGAGCGGACGTACGAAGGCCGCGGCAAGGGTCCGATCGACGCCCTCGTGAGGGTGCTCAACGACAACTTCGACATCGACATGCGCCTGCAGGACTACACGGAGCACGCGATCGGCTCGGGCGCGGACACGATGGCCGCCGCCTACGTCGAACTCGCGATCGACGACCGTGTGCGCTGGGGTGCGGGCCTGCACCCGAACATCACGAAGGCCTCCCTCAAGGCCGTCATCTCCGCGGTCAACCGGGCGGTGCGCGACCGCGAGGAGTGAGCCGGCGGCGACGCTGGGGCGCGGCGATCGCACGGTGCGGGGCGGCCGCCTCGGCGGACCGGTGACTCTCAGCCGCGACCAGCCGCGCTCGATCCACGCGCAGCCGAACTCGATCCACGCCCAGCTGGAAATCCGCGCCCGGGGCGACGCGGAATTCGGGCCACGCGTGGATCGAGCACGACGTCACCGCCCACGCGTGGAACGAGACCCTTGCGACAGGCCCGCACGTGCGACAGGCGCGCACGCGTGGAACGAGACCCTTGCGACAGGCGCGCACGTGCGACAGGCGCGAACGCGCCCAGCGAACCGCGCCTCCCGTGGCACGGCCGCTCAGCTGCGCGACACTCACAGGGCGCGGCGGGACGATCCCCGCCGCGCTCTGCGATAATGGATCGGTGCACAGCTATCGTGATGAGGGCATCGTCCTCACGGGCCACAAGCTCGGCGAAGCCGATCGCATCGTCACCGTGCTCACCCGCAGCCACGGACTCGTCCGGGCCGTCGCGAAGGGGGTCCGGCGCACGAAGTCGCGGTTCGGCTCCCGCCTCGAGCCGTTCATGCTCGTCGACATCCAATGCCATGTCGGACGCAACCTCGACATCGTCACCCAGGTCGAGCTCATCGAACCCTTCGCCCGCGGCATCGGGGCGGACTTCGACGCCTACTCGGCCGCCTCGGTGATGGCGGAGACGGCCCGCAGCATCACGGAGGCCGAACCCGTCTCCCGCCCCCAGTTCCTCCTCCTCGTCGCCGCCGTGCGCTCCCTGTGCAAGGGTGAGCACCCGCCGAGGCTGTCCCTCGACGCGTACCTGCTGCGCGCGATGTCCGTGGCCGGGTGGGCACCGAGTCTGCTCGACTGCGCCCAATGCGGGTCGCCGGGACCGCACCGCGCGTTCTCCGCAGCCCTCGGGGGAGCGGTGTGCTCGAGCTGCCGGCCCAGCGGCGCGGCCCTGCCCGACACCGACGCGCTCGACCACCTCGCCGCCCTGCTCACCGGGGACTGGGAGAGTGCAGAGGCCTCGGACCTCCACGACCAGATCGACGGGTCGAAGCTCGTCTCCGACTGGGTCTCGTGGCACCTCGAACGCAACATCCGATCACTGTCTGTCCTGGAGCGCACGTGACCTACCCTGCCCCTCCCGCCCATCCGAGCGGTGCGCGGCCGCCGCGCCTCGATGCGAAGTTCGTGCCCGCCCACGTCGCCGTCGTCATGGACGGCAACGGCCGGTGGGCCAACGAGCGCGGCCTGCCCCGCACCGAAGGCCACAAGGCGGGGGAAGCGTCCCTGCTCGACGTCATCCACGGAGCGATCGAGATCGGCGTCGACTACCTGTCGGCGTACGCATTCTCGACGGAGAACTGGAAGCGCTCTCCTGAGGAGGTCCGCTTCCTCATGGGCTTCAACCGCGACGTCATCCGGCGTCGACGGGACGAGCTCAATGCGCTCGGGGTGCGCATCGTCTGGGCCGGGCGGCGGGGTCGCCTGTGGCGGTCGGTCATCGACGAGCTCGAGACCGCTGCGGAGATGACGAAGCACAACACGGGTCTGACCCTGCAGTTCTGCGTCAACTACGGCGGGCGCTCGGAGATCGTCGATGCCGTCAACGCGATCACCGCCGAGGTGGCCGCCGGGAAGCTCAAACCCGGAAAGGTGAGCGAGAAGGCCATCCGCTCGCGCCTCTACGCCCCGCAGGTGCCCGACGTCGACCTCTTCCTCCGGTCCTCCGGAGAGCAGCGCACCTCGAACTTCCTGCTCTGGCAGTCCGCGTACGCCGAGATGGTCTTCCAGGACGTGCTCTGGCCCGACGTCGACCGGCGCACCCTGTGGGCGGCCATCGAGGAGTACGCGCGCCGCGACCGCCGTTTCGGCGGCGCCGTCGACAAGCCGGGGGAGACCCCGGGGGCGTGACGCTTGAGGAGACCCCCGGGGCGTGAGTGCCCGGCGCCTGGGTGCGAGCTCCTGGCGCAAACCGGTCTTTCACCCTCGACTGTGGTCGGGAGCAAGCGCCCTCACACCCGGAAGCCGCCTCGATGGGGCGCGATCGTCGGATGAGCTCACTTCGGTCTGCAGGGCACTGGTCGTGAACTGGGCTCCTGGGACTCAGGTGAGCTGGAACCGGGTGCCGGCGCGGCCACGGCTCGGCGCCGATCGCCACGGCTCGGCGCCTACCGTCGGACGTACCCGAGTGCTCGGTCGCAGGCACGCGAAAGGCTCGCAGCGATGATGCTGCGAGCCTTTCGCGTGTCCTGGCACTAGAAGCCGCCTCGGTGGGGCAGTGATCGACGGTTGAGCTCACTTCGGTCTGCAGGGCACAGGTCGTGAACTGGGCTCTCGAGACTCAGGTGAGCCCGAACCGGGTGCGGACAGCGACAACAGCTGCCGGCGCGGCCACAGCTCGGCGCCGACGGCCGCGGCCGCCGATACTCTCAGTAGCGGTCGCGTGAACGGTCGCGGTCGCGGCCGCCGAACTTCTTGCCCCCGCCGCGACGGTCGCCGCGGAAGTTGCGGTTGTCGCCGGGCTGCTTGTCGAAGTTGCGCTTCTTGAACGGACGGCCCGGGCGACCCGAGTCGGGACGGATGTCGATCGGACGCCCCTGGATCTCGGTGTGCGCGAGCTTCCTGAGCACGCCCGGGTCGAGATCCTCGGGCAGGTCGACGAGGGTGTGGTTCGAACGGATGTCGATGTGGCCGATCTGCTTCGAGGTGATGCCGCCTTCGTTCGCGATCGCGCCGACGATCGAGCCCGGCTGCACGCGCTCGTTGCGGCCCACCGCGAGACGGTAGGTGACCATGCCCTCACGGCTGCGACCGCCGCGCTCACGACCGGGCTTGCCGTCGCGGTCCCGACCCTGCTTGCCGCGGGCGGGCTCGGGCATCGGCTCGGCCTTGAGCGAGTTCGACTCGAGGACCATCGAGGCCAGCGCCGCGGCGATGTCCGTGGCCGGCACGTTGCGGCTGAGCTCGTACTGCTCGATGACGGTGGCGAGTTCGCTCAGCTCCGTCGTCGCCAGGGCGTCGTCAATGCGCTTGGTGAACTTCTCCACCCGGGTGTTCGTCAGCTCCTCGACGCTCGGCAGGGTCAGGGGCTCGACCTTCTGCTTCGTCGCGCGCTCGATCGACCCGAGCAGACGCTGCTCGCGCGGGGTGATGAAGAGGATCGCCTCACCGGAGCGACCGGCACGACCGGTGCGGCCGATGCGGTGGACGTAGGACTCCGTGTCGTGCGGGATGTCGTAGTTGACGACGAGCGAGATGCGCTCGACGTCGAGACCGCGGGCGGCGACGTCGGTGGCGACGAGGATGTCGATCTTGCCCTCGCGCAGCATCTCGACCGTGCGCTCACGGGCCTGCTGCGGGATGTCGCCGTTGATCGCCGAGGCCTTGAAGCCGCGGGCGCGCAGCTTCTCCGCGAGCTCCTCGGTGGCCTGCTTCGTGCGGACGAACATGATGATGCCGTCGTACTCCTCGACCTCGAGGATGCGGGTGAGCGCGTCGAGCTTGTGGGAGTGCTGGACCATGAGGTAGCGCTGACGGATGTTCGAGCCGGTCTGCGACTTCGCCGCGACCCGGACCTCTTCGGGGTCGTTGAGGTACTTGCCGGTCAGGCGGTGGATCGAGGTGGGCATCGTCGCGGAGAACAGTGCGACCTGGCGGGAGTCGCCGGTGGCGTTGAAGATCTCCTCGATGTCCTCCGCAAAGCCCATCTTGAGCATCTCATCGGCCTCGTCGAGGACGAGGTGCTGGAGGTTCTGCAGTTTGAGCGACCCGCGCTTGAGGTGGTCGATGACACGACCCGGGGTGCCGACGACGACCTGCGCGCCGCGCTTGAGGCCGGCCAGCTGCGGACCGTAGGACTGACCGCCGTAGATCGGCAGCACGGAGAAGTCGTCGAGGTTCGTCGCATACGAGGTGAACGCCTCGGCGACCTGGAGCGCAAGCTCACGGGTGGGGGTGAGCACGAGGGCGAACGGTCCGTCCTCGGCCCGACCCGCCTCGGCGAGGTGGGAGAGGACGGGCAGCGCGAACGCCGCGGTCTTGCCCGTGCCCGTCTGGGCGAGCCCGATGACGTCGCGCCCGTCGACGAGGGCGGGGATCGTCGCCGCCTGGATGGGGGAGGGCGATTCGTAGCCGAGGGACTCCACGGCGCGCAGCACCTCGGGATGGAGGCCGAGCTCGGCGAAGGTCGGGATGGTCTCTGAAGTGGATTCTTCGGTCATGAGTGTTTCTCTCTCACGTCGGCACACACTTGATCGCAGATGACTGTAGTGGCGATCTACCCTGCGGCCGCTTGTGCGATCATGACTGGCAATCCGGGCCGGAACCGTACACATCCTTGCGGTCGTGCGCGGGCACGGCCATCGGTACGGAGAAAGGTTTGGGTGTGGCACCAGTCTACCGTGCCCATCCCCGCCGAGGCGGTCCTCGTCCTGTCGATCGAGTGTGAGTTCCATCGCCTGCCGCCCTCTCCCGGGCTGTGGGCGCGAACCGATAGGCTGGTGTGTGCGCCACGGCAGCCGGCCGTCGGCCCAACGAAGACCAAGGAGAAAACGTGGCACAGTCCAAGCTCGATGCCGTCATCGCCCTCGCCAAGCGCAGAGGATTCGTCTTCCAGGCGGGGGAGATCTACGGCGGTTCCCGCTCGGCGTGGGACTACGGCCCGCTCGGTGTCGAACTCAAGGACAACATCAAGTCCCAGTGGTGGCAGACCTTCGTCCGCGGTCGTGAGGATGTCGTGGGCCTCGACTCCTCGATCATCCTGCCCAAGCGGGTGTGGGAGGCCTCGGGCCATGTCGAGACCTTCGTCGACCCGCTCGTCGAATGCCTCCACTGCCACCACCGTCACCGTGAGGACCACCTCGTCGAGGCGTACGTCGCCAAGCACGGGAAGTCTCCGGAGAACGGCATGGCCGATGTCGTCTGCCCCGACTGCGGCACCCGTGGCCAGTGGACTGAGCCCCAGCAGTTCTCGGGACTCGTCAAGACCTTCCTCGGCCCCGTCGACTCCGAGGCGGGTCTGCACTACCTGCGTCCGGAGACCGCGCAGGGCATCTTCGTCAACTTCAACAACGTGCTCACCGCCTCGCGGAAGAAGCCGCCGTTCGGCATCGGCCAGATCGGCAAGTCCTTCCGCAACGAGATCACCCCGGGCAACTTCATCTTCCGCACCCGCGAGTTCGAGCAGATGGAGCTCGAGTACTTCGTCCACCCCGACGACGCTCCCGCGCTCTTCGACGAATGGGTCGAGGACTGCTGGAACTGGTTCCTCGGCCTGGGCCTGAGCGAGGAGAACATGCGCCGCTTCGACGTGCCCGAGGACGAGCGCGCCCACTACTCGGCCGGCACGATCGACATCGAGTACCGCTTCGGCTTCCAGGGCTCGGAGTGGGGCGAGCTCATGGGCGTGGCCAACCGCACCGACTACGACCTGAGCACCCACACCGAGGCGTCGGGGGCGAAGCTGCAGTACTTCGACCAGGCCAGCGGGGACCGCTACACCCCGTACGTCATCGAGCCCGCGTTCGGTCTCACCCGGTCGATGATGGCCTTCCTCATCGACGCCTACACCGAGGACGAGGCGCCGAACACGAAGGGCGGCACCGACACGCGCATCGTGCTCAAGCTCGATCCGCGCCTGGCTCCGGTCAAGGCCGCCGTGCTGCCGCTGAGCCGCAATGAGAAGCTCACCCCTGAGGCGAAGGCCCTGGCGGCGCGCCTGCGGGGACGCTGGAACATCGACTTCGACGACGCGGGCGCGATCGGCCGCCGCTACCGTCGACAGGACGAGATCGGCACGCCCCTGTGCATCACGTACGACTTCGACTCCCTCGACGACGGCGCGGTGACGATCCGCAAGCGCGACGACATGAGCCAGGAGCGCGTGAGCCTCGACCGGGTCGAGTCCTACCTCGCCGACCACCTCGGCGGCGTCTGAGACACCCTGAGGCACCGAGCACCGACGACAACGGCCCCGACACCACAGTGTCGGGGCCGTTGCCGTTGCCGGAAGGCGGGGATCAGAACATCGTCCACGCTTCCTGGAGGACGCCGCGGATGATCTGCTCCATCTCGTCGAACTCCTTCTGACCGACGGTCAGCGGGGGCGAGAGCTGGATGACCGGGTCGCCACGGTCGTCGGCGCGGCAGTAGAGGCCGTTCTCGTACATCTTCGCCGAGACGAAGTTCTTGAGGATGCGCTCCGACTCCTCTTCGGTGAAGGACTCCTTGGTGTCCTTGTCCTTGACGAGTTCGATGCCGTAGAAGAAGCCCTCACCGCGGACGTCGCCGACGATCGGGAGGTCCTTGAGCTTCTCGAGGGTGAACTTGAACGCACCGGCGTTCTCGTGCACGTGGTCGTTGAGCTTCTCGTTCTCGAAGACGTCGAAGTTCGCCATCGCGGCGGCACAGGCGACGGGGTGTCCGCCGAAGGTGTAGCCGTGGTAGAACGTCGCGTCGCCGCCGGGGCCGAAGGGCTCGAAGAGGCGGTCCGAGGCGATCATCGCACCCAGCGGGGCGTAACCGGAGGTGATGCCCTTCGCCGAGGTGATGATGTCGGGGACGTAGCCGAAATCGTTGCACGCGAACATGTCGCCGATGCGGCCGTAGGCGCAGATCGTCTCGTCGGAGACAAGGAGGACGTCGTTCTCGTCGCAGATCTCGCGCACCCGCTCGAAGTATCCGGGGGGCGGCGGGAAGCAGCCGCCGGAGTTCTGCACGGGCTCGAGGAAGACGGCTGCGACGGAGTCGGCGCCTTCGAACTCGATCGCCTCGGCGATGCGGTCGGCGGCCCAGCGGCCGAAGGCCTTCTCATCGTGCGCGTACGGTTCCGGTGCACGGTAGAAGTTCGTGTTGGGGACCTTGTGGGCACCGGGGACGAGGGGAGCGAACTGCTCGCGCAGACCCGGCAGGGAGGTCACGGACAGGGCGCCGTGCGGGGTGCCGTGGTACGCGGTGGCGCGGGAGATGATCTTGTGCTTGCCGGGCTTGCCGGTGAGCTTGAAGTAGTTCTTCGCCAGCTTCATCGCCGACTCGACGGAGTCTCCGCCGCCGGAGGTGAGGAACACGCGGTTGAGGTCGCCGGGGGCGTAGGAGGCCAGACGCTCGGAGAGGTCGATCGCCTGCGGGTGCGCGAACGACCACAGCGGCATGAAGGGCAGCTTGAGGGTCTGGTCGTACATCGCCTTGGCGATCTCCTCGCGACCGTGGCCCACCTGGACGGTGAACAGGCCGGCGAGGCCGTCGATGTAGCGCTTGCCCTGGTCGTCGAAGATGTAGTGGCCTTCGCCACGGGTGATGATCGGCGCCTGTCCGCCGTTGAACAGGGCCTGGTGTGGGCTCATGTGCATCCACACGTTGTTGCGCACGGCCTCCTGATACGGAGTGCCGGCTGTGGTGACGTTGTCGGTCATCGTGTCCCCCAATTGTATTTTTGCTTTTCGAGTGAGAGGTACATGAAGAGCTCCGTGTCGACGACGGCGTCGATCGACCGGAGTTCCTCGTTGACGAATTCGATGAGGTGTCGATCCGATTCGCAGACGATCTCCACCAGGAGGTCGAACGACCCCGCGGTGACGACGAGATAGTCGATCTCGTCGTACCCGTGCAGTCTGTCGGCGACCTTGGAGATGTCTCCTCGGACCTTCACTCCCACCATGGCCTGTCGGGCGAATCCGAGACTGAGCGGGTCGGTCACGGCCACGATCTCCATCACGCCGGATTCGATGAGCCGTGACACCCGCTGTCGCACGGCCGCCTCGGAGAGTCCCACGGACTTCCCGATGGCGGAGTAGGACTTGCGTCCGTCGTGCTGGAGTTCGACGATGATCGCCTTGGACTTCTCGTCGAGGTTGCCCAGGCGGTGATTGCTGACGCTCGGCAGCGAGTGGGCCATTCTTCACCTCCGTGATGTGAGTCTCAGATCAATCTACCATCGAATCAGTAGGAATGCGTAGTCCTCTGTGCGGATTCAGTTGATTCTCATGAAAATTCATTCTGTATTCGTCACAGCGGGGCTTGTCGGGCGGTTCGTGTGCCGTTCCTCGCCGAGGCGGCGGTCATTGACACCGTGTGAGCGGCGTCACGAGACTGGGCGGATGGATGAAGGTGAGATGTTTCCCGGCCGAACGGACAGTCGGGCGCAGGTGCAGGGGATGCGACCGGGTGCCGACCAGGGCGGTGCCGGCGCCGAGGTGAATGCGCGGCCGGAACCGCGCCCCGGCGAGGTCGACACGATCGGTGCGCGCAGCCTCGGGTTCGCGCCCGAGGAGTACCTCGCGCGGATCTCAGCCGTCCGCGGTCGGATGCGCGATCAGGGGCTCTCGGCGCTCATCGTCACCGATCCGGCGAACATCTACTACCTCACCGGCTACAACGCATGGTCCTTCTACACCCCACAGCTGCTCTTCGTCCCCGCCTCAGGCCCGCTCACCCTGTTCATGCGGGATATGGACGCCCGAGGGGCGAGCCACACCTCGTGGCTGCCGCCCGAGGACATCGTCGGCTATCCCGAACGCTATGTGCAGCGCCCCCACATCCACCCCTTCGACTGGGTGGCGTTCGCACTGCGTCAGCGGTGGGAGGTCGCGCGTGCCTCGACCTCGCCGGTGGGGGTCGAGATGGACTCCCATTTCTTCTCCCCGCGGGCCTTCCGGGCACTCGTCAACGGGGTGCCCGAGTGGCGACTCGTCGACTCGTTCGAACTCGTCAACTGGATCCGGGCGATCAAGTCCCCGGCAGAGATCGCCCTCATGCGCAGGGCCGCCGAGGTGACGACCGAGGCGATGGACGCGGCTCTGTCGACGATCGGGGAAGGGGTCGGTCAGCATGAGGTGGCGGCGGCGATCACCGCTGCTCAGACCCGCGGACGCGGGGAGTCGTGGGGCGACTATCCGGCGATCGTGCCGCTCATGCCCACCGGGGAGAGCGCGGACACCCCGCATCTGAGCTGGACCGACCGCGAGTTCGCCGCCGATGAGTCGGTGAGCATCGAACTCGCCGGCGTCCACCGGCGGTATCACGTGCCCTTGGCGCGCACCGCCGTGATCGGGCGTCCGAAGCAGGAGCTCGTCCGGCTCGAGGGGGTTGTCGCCGAGGCGCTCGCTGCGGTTCTCGAGTCGGCTGCCCCGGGGGTGCCGACGGCCGAGCTCGCCCGCACCTGGAATCGGATGCTCGCTCTCCACGGCCTCGAGAAGCCGAGCCGCCTGGGATACTCCATCGGCATCGGCTACCCGCCGGACTGGGGTGAGCGGACGATCTCCATCCGCACCGAGGACGACCAGATCCTTCAGGCGGGCATGACCTTCCACCTCATCTGCGGAATGTGGATGAACGGCTACGGCTATGAGCTCTCGGAGTCGATCCTCATCACCGACTCGGGTGTCGAGACCTTCACGGACTTCCCGCGGGAGCTCATCCGCCTCTGAGCCGGCATCCGACCGGCGAGAGCGACGATCTGGCCGACCACCTCGGCGGGGGATTGAGTCGCCATCATCGGCAGGGCGAGGACGTAGCGGGTGAAGATCGTACCGACGATGACGACGGCGAGCCGCCGGGCGGCGGTGCGACCGACCGCCTCGGCGAGGGCACCGAAGACGGTCCGCTCGAGGTAGCGGCTGAGCAGCTGGGCCCGGGCACCGTCGGCCGCCAGCTCCCTGGCGAACGCGACGAGGCGGGGGCTGTGGACGGGATGTTCCCACACCGTGACGATGCCCTCAGCCAGGGCGCGGACGTCGAGGCTGCCGTGCTCGGTCGCCGCGGTCACGACGTGGTGCGGGGCGACGGTGAGCGCGAGGGCTGCGATGAGGAGCTCGTCCTTCGATCCGAAGTGATAATTGACCAGCGAGTGGCTCAGGCCTGCCTCTTCTGCGATCTGACGAGCGGTGATCGTCGCTGGATGGCCGTCGGCAAGCAGCAGCTGAGCCGCGGCGACGAGTCTCTGCCGGGCGTCCGACGACCCCGAGGGCCGACCCGGTCGTTTATTGACCATGGTGGAAGTGTCCCATGTCGCGGGCGCAGTCTGAAGCCATGAAGGCACAGCGGAGCGAACAGGATCAGACGGTCGCCGGCGACGCTTCGGGGCGACTCGGCGCGGCGGCGGACACGGACTGCATCGTGGTCGGCGGCGGTCCCGCCGGACTCGTCTGCGGGCTCGTGCTCGCCCGTCTCGGGGTGAGGGTCACAGTGGTGGAGAAGCACGATGACTTCCTCCGCGACTTCCGCGGCGACACCATCCATCCCTCGACCCAGGACCTGTTGGCCGAGCTCGGCCTCCTCGACGAGTTCCTCACCCTGCCGCATGCGGACATGCCCCGCGTGAGGCTGCGGTGGAACGATGAGGAGTTCGTGCTCGCGGACTTCTCGCGGCTGCCGACTCGGCGCCGGGCGATCAGCTTCATGCCGCAGTGGGAGTTCCTCGATCTCATCGCCCGCGCCGGCGAGCGCGAGCCGACGTTCACCCTGCTGCGCAGCACCGAGGCCATCGACGTCCTCCGGGCGGGAGAGCAGATCGTCGGGGTCCGCACGCGATCGTCAGCAGGGGAGGAGACCCTGCGGGCACGCCTGGTCATCGCGGCCGACGGTCGGGATTCGACCGTGCGGGACGCGGCGGGTCTGCACCCCCGGCGGCTGGCGACGGCGATGGACGTGCTCTGGTTCCGCGTGCCGAAGGCCGACGCGGAGTCCCTCCCGTTCGGGCAGGCCAGCGCCGGTCTTCTCATCGCCATCGACCGCGGAGAGTACTTCCAGGTCGCCAACGCGATCACGGCAGGCACCTGGGTCCCGTCGGAGGGGGCGGTTTCAGCCCTGCGGGGTCGAGTCGGTCGGACCTCGCCGCAGCTGCGGGAGCGGATGGAGCGCGTTGGGCTTGAGGATGTCAGGCTCCTGCGAGTGAGGTTGGAGCGGCTGCGGGCCTGGTACGCCCCCGGGATGCTGTGCATCGGAGACGCCGCCCATGCCATGTCACCGGCCGGGGGAGTCGGCATCAACCTCGCCATCCAGGACGCCGTCGCCGCGGCTCGCATCCTCGGACCGGGCCTGCGCACGGGTGCACCGACGGTCGCACAGCTGCGGCGAGTGCAGAGGCGGCGTGCGTGGCCGGCGGCGGTCATCCAGTGGATCCAACTGCGGATCCAACCGGTGCTCCTCGCCGATCGCCCCGACTCGCGTCCGCCTCTGCCCCTGCGTCTCGTCGCCCGGTTCCCAGCGTTCGCCCACGTGCCCGGACGCATCATCGGCATGGGGATCCGCCCAGAACACGTCGACGCTGAGGCCAGGCGCCGTGTCCGCAGGCAGTGACGGCGATGGCAGGGGGACGCCGACGCTGCTGGCGACGCCGACGGGGCGGTGGCGGCCCTGGCAACTGGCAGAGTTGCGCTGGAAGGGACGACCGCCTCGGCGGGGGGAGAGGCGAATCGCAGCCCTCAGGGGTCGCGCGATGAACCACCCGTGGACTGGTAGGACGTGCGGCTGCACGTAGGCGCTGCAGAGTGGCGGGTGGTCTGTGAGGCTGCGGGTGGTGTGTGCGGTCGCGGATTGGACGTGCCGCTGCGGGTGGTGTGTGTGGGGTGCAGGTGGTGTGTGCGGCAGGGGAGTCGAGTGGGGAGGTCAGGCGAGGAACTGCAGCCAGAGTCCGATGGCCAGGGCGTTGATCGTGACGATGGCGAATGCGCGGCCGAGCACCCACGAGCCGTCACGCGGATGCGCACCGATCCCGCCGGCGAGCTGCACCGACATCGCCACCCGCGGGGGAGCGGCGAGGGCGGCGAAGGAGCCGGCGACGTTGCCGGCGGCGACGACCGTCATCGCCGAGGTCCCCGAAGCCTCGGCCACCGAGGAGAGGGTGCCGGCGAACATCGCGTTGCTTCCCGTGTTCGACCCGGTGAGCGCGGCTCCGGCCGCCGTCAGCCACGGTGTCACGAGGAGGAGGCCGGCCGGGACGAGGGTGCCGATCGCATCGCTCATCCCACTCGTCGTCATCACCCAGCCCATGAGCATGAACGCCGCCGTCGCCGCCCCGATCGGCACCCATGCCCGTGCCGCTGACCCGATGACTCGTCGCAACGCCGGATTCGCCGAGGTGGTCGCACCGTTCCCGTCGCCCGTGCCCGCCGACCCCTCGACGTCCGTACCACGGTACTCCTCGTTGCCCGCGTCCGTGAACACGCCGTCGCTCGTCCGCCGGGGTGCGACGAGGACCGCGACGACGCAGGCGATCGCGAGCCAGAACGGCGGCGAGGCGAGGATCGCCGTGACCGGGGACGGGGCGACGGCGAGGACCTCGCGGGCGAGCAGGATGCCGACGGTCAGTGTTCCGTAGGGCAGCACGGCGCGGCCGAGCGCACGGTCGACGCCCCGGAACCTGCTCCGGATCGACAGCGGCAGGCCGAGACCGACGATGACGATGAGCGAACCGACGATCCCCGCCGGAGCCATGCCGAGCGCGACATTCGCGAGTAGGATCCCCGCCCACAGCAGCACCGCCGCTCCAGCGATGCCGACGGCGCTGAGCAAACGCGGCCGGGCGATGACCAGGACAGCGACGAGAACGACGGCCACCGGGATCGCATTCACCCACCCCGTCGCCAGACCGAGCGCATCGACGTCGAGGTCGGACAGTGCCGCCGCGACCGTCGTGCCCGGGCCGAGCGCGCCCCACGGCACGGCGATGAGGCCGAGCAGACCGAGAAGCGCAGAATGCCGGAGCGAATAGCCGAGATGCCGCAGGATCGGCACCCCGATGGTCACACCGATCCCGAAGCCCGTGACGGATTCGGCGAACGGCACGATCCCGAACACGACGAGCGCGGCACCGAGCGAGCGGCTCGGCACGGTCGCCTCGACCCAGCCGGAGAGCGCATGCATCGCCCCGGTGACCTCGAGGATCGCGGCGAGCAGCATGCCGAAGAGGAGGATGAGCCCGACCTCGAGGACGAGCGGAAGATAGTCCGGGGCAGCGGAGGCGAAGACGGACAGCGGCGTGGGGAACACCGCGAGCACACAGACGACCGACCCGAGCAGGCCTGCCGTCGCCGACACCCAGGTGGGAGTCCTGAACGCAAGCAGGACGATCGCGAGCACGAGGGGGGAGAGCGCAAGGACACCGAACATTTTCGCTCTTCATGGATCGAAATCTACTATCTGAGAATACACTAGGATGGAGGCATGGCGAAGTCAGAGGACCCGGGGGCACGGGTGTTCGGCGCGCGGGTCAGAGCCCGCCGTCGGCACAGCAGCCTCACGCTCAACGAACTCGCCGCCCGCGCCGGAATCTCCCGTGCGGCCCTGTCGAAGATCGAACGTGGGGAGCAGGACACCTCCGTGTCCAATGCGATGGGGCTCTCCCGCGCCCTCGGCGTCGATGTCGGCGAACTCCTCGCCGAACCTGAGGTCGTCATCACCCCGAGCGAATCGATCCTCGCCCTGTCCAGCTACGGCCCGGGCACGTGGCGCCGCGACCTCCCCTCGCCGACGGAGAACATGGAGGTCATCCACTACTCGCTCGACCCGCGCAGCGAGACCACGGCGATCGCCGCCCACCGTTCGGGGGCCCGTGAGACCTTCTACGTCCTCTCCGGCATCGTCGAGATCGTCACGATCGACCGGCGCACCACCTTGCGCGCCGGTGACTGCGCCCAAGCACCTGGCGACGTGCCGCACCAAGTCGCCAACCCCGGCGACCGCCCCGCCGAACTCATGCTCATCATCGTCTGATGTCGTACCGCCGTCCCACAGCGCCGTCGGCCACGACGGTGCGCACTCATCCACGTCGCAGGCCGGCGCGAACCGTGGTCGCGCTCGCCCTCACAGCAGTGCTCACTGCCGGTGTCGCTGGCTGCTCGAAACCCGGAGGCATGCCCTCGCTCGCCGAGGCGGATGCGGCGGTGCGGGAGATCCAAGACGCCTACCCCGGCATCGACGACCTCTCCGACGACGAGTCGACCGCGGAGACCGACGAGTCGACCGCGGAGGCCGAGGTGTCCTCCGAAGCCGATCCCGACGCCGCCGCCGCCGATGCCGGGGCTGAGTCCGACTCGGCTCCAGAATCCAGTCCCGAACCCGGCGCCGAATCCGACCCCGACACTGCTGAAGACCCGAGCGAGCACGGCACCACCGTCGTCCTCGACGACGAGTCCCGCCTCTCGGAGCCGGTGTCGGCCGCCGACGCCGCGGCGTGGGACGCGGTCGTGGGCACCGTCCCGGGCGATGTCCTGGACGCCGTGACGGAGGTGCGGTTCTTCACCGACGGTGCCGGCGGCGACCTGGCCGCGGTCGAGCCCACCGGTGCCTCCGACGGCGGCTGGAGGATGCTCTTGGACACGACCGACAGCGACCCCGACGACCCGGAGTTCATCCGCACGATCGTCCACGAGGCCTTCCACATCGTCACCCTCGGCGACAGTGCCTTCACCGCGGCATCCAAGCGCTCCTGCCCGACCCTCTATGTCGACGAGGGGTGCTTCGCCGAGGACGCCGTGCTCTTCGAATTCTGGTCCCGGTTCTGGTCCCCGCAGGCCACGGCCGACCCCGAGTTCGTCAACAGCTACGCGGAGACCGACGTCGTCGAGGACGCTTCCGAGAGCTTCACCCAGTTCGTCCTCTCACAGAGCCGGGACATGTCCGCGCCGAAGGTCGCGATGTTCGCCGAGCGCCCCGAACTCGTCGATCTGCGCGCGACGTTCGCGGAGAACATCCGGGCGAATCTGCCCGGGAAGGGTTGACGCACGGACCGCCCCTCGGGCATCCTTGTCGGGTCCCATTCCCGACGAAGGACACACCTGAGATGAAGTGACACCTCATTTCCGCACCCGCGGGCGATTCGGCCCCGCACATGTTCAGCGTGCACGAAATGAGGTCACTGATGCCTTCTGCCATCACCATCTCCGGACTCGGATACCGCCTCGGCGATGACACCGAGATCCTCTCCGGTCTCACGGCCACGATCCCGACGGGCACCGTCGGACTCGTCGGCGACAACGGGATCGGGAAATCCACACTCGCCGGCATCATCGCCGGCACCCTCACCCCGACCGCGGGCACCGTCACCGGTGCCGAGGCAGCCGTCCACATCGACCAGCTCCTCCCGCACCGGGATGCTCCCGTCGCGGCCGCCCTCGGCATCACCGGGATCCGCTCCGCCCTGCTGCGCGCGCTCTCCGGCGGCGCCGACGAGGCTGACTTCGAGATAATCGGTGAGGACTGGGACATCGAGGAGAGGGCCCTGTCCGCTCTCGCCGAGGTGGGGCTCGGTCTCGAGACCGCCGACCTCGATCGGGGGCTGAGGACCTTCTCCGGCGGTGAGGCGATGCGCATCGGCCTCGCCCGGGCGGCCATGGTCGGCTCCTCGTGGCTCATCCTCGACGAGCCGAGCAACAACCTCGACGGCACCGGTCGTGAGCTCCTGGCCGACCTGCTCTCCCGTCGTAGCGGGCCCACACTCGTCATCTCCCACGACCGGGACCTCCTCGAGACGGTGGACGCGATCGTCGAGATGACCGATGAGCTGCGGGTCTACGGCGGCGCATACACCGCGTACGAAGAGATGGTCGCGGCCGAGGAGGCGGCCAAACGGGCTCGACTCACCGAGGCGAAGAAGACCCATGCCATCGAGAAGCGCCAGCGCATCGAACTCGAGACCGCCTTGGCGCGCTCCGACCGGAAGGCGGCGACGGACAAGGCGAACAAGCGTCGGCCGAAGATCGTCATGAACGGACTGAGCGACTTCGCCCAGAAGTCGGCGGCGAAGCGTCGCGGTGACAAGGCCGCCGACGAGGCCCGGGCCGAAACGAACGTGCAGAGTGCGAAGGACGCCCTGCGCCGGGACTCCTCGATCACCCTCCACCTGCCTGAGACCGAGGTCCACGCGGGCAAGCGAGTGCTCGAGGTCGACACCGCGGACCTCGAGCGGCCGTGGACGATCGTCGGTCCCGAACGGATCCGATTGACCGGTCCGAATGGGGCCGGGAAGTCGAGCCTGCTCGCAGCGATCCGGGGGCGCCTCGAACCCGGAGTGCCCGTCGCCGAGCTCTTCCCCGGGTTGAGCACCGCCGTCCACGTGCCCATCGCCCACCTCGACCAGCAGTATCGTCTGCCCGCCGATGCCACCGTCATGGACGCCGTCCGTGACCCGAACCCGGGGCTGGAGAAGCACCGCGTCCACGAGGTGCTCGCCGCGATGGGACTGCGGGCCGGCCGGACCGAGCAGCGCTGCGGGACGCTCTCGGGAGGGGAGCGGTTCCGCGTGGCGCTGGCCGCATCCCTGCTCGCCGATCCGGCCCCGCAGCTGCTCATCCTCGACGAACCGGGCAACAACCTCGACCTCGCCTCCCAACGGGCGCTCACCTCGGCGCTCGAGGGATACGGGGGAGCGATGCTGCTCGTCACCCACGACGACCGGCTCGCAGCCGACCTCGGGGTCGACACCGAATGGGACGTCCGCGATCTCCGGGGCGGCAGCGACTCTGCCGCCGGCAGCGACCACGCGGAGCCTGCTGGCGGCAGCGACTCCGCGCGCGGCAGCAGCATGCCCGCGGACGCGGCCGGGGCACACGAGGAGGTCGCCCTGTGACCGGTGGGAGGCGAGCACTGTGAGGCAGGGAACGGCCGGGACGGTATCCGATTTGCCAGCCTTTGGGATAATGGGACGGTGAGTGTCATCAGCGAATCCACGTCCCCGGCCGTCAAGCCTCTGCGCATCGGTCCCATCGAGCTGTCCTCTCCGGTCGTGCTCGCCCCCATGGCCGGGATCACGAACACCGCGTTCCGCAGGCTGTGCCGCGAATACGGTGCCGGCCTCTACGTCACTGAGATGGTCACCTCGCGGGCGCTCGTCGAACGCAGCCCGAAGAGCATGCGGATCATCCACCACGAGCCGTACGAGACCCCGCGCTCCGTCCAGCTCTACGGCGTCGACCCGGTGACGATCGGGCAGGCTGTGCGCATGCTCGTCGACGAGGACCGCGCCGACCACATCGACCTCAACTTCGGCTGCCCTGTGCCCAAGGTCACCCGCAAGGGCGGCGGTTCGGCCCTGCCGTGGAAGCAGGACCTCTTCACCTCGATCGTCACCACCGCGGTCCGTGAGGCCGACCGCGGGGGCATCCCGCTGACGGTGAAGATGCGCAAGGGCATCGACGCCGACCACCACACGTACCTCGACGCGGGCGAGACCGCGCGCAACGCCGGGGTCGCGGCGATCGCCCTGCACGGTCGCACGACCGCGGACCTCTACTCGGGGACCGCGGATTGGGACGCGATCGCCCGCCTCAAGGACCACCTCGGCGACACCGTGCCCGTGCTCGGCAACGGGGACATCTTCTCCGCCGAGGATGCCCTGGAGATGATGGCGCGCACCAGCTGCGACGGCGTCGTCATCGGTCGCGGCTGCCAGGGACGGCCGTGGCTCTTCGGGGACCTCGCGAACGCGCTGAACGGCAGTGCGGAGCGCCACCGCCCCGGGCTGACCGAGGTGGCCCGTGCCGTGCGCCTGCACGGGGAGTACCTCGTCGATTACTACGGCGAGGAGTTCTACGGGGTGCGCGACCTGCGCAAGCACATCGCGTGGTACTTCAAGGGCTACCCGGTCGGCGGCGACCTCCGCAGCCGGCTCGCGATGGTCTCCTCCCTCGAGGAACTCGACGGCCTGCTGAACGAACTCGACGACGCTCCCTACCCGGGTGAGGCCGCCGAAGGCTCCAGAGGTCGCACGACCCGTCCGAAGCGGCCCCACCTGCCCGAGGGCTGGCTCGACTCCCGTGTCTTCGACTTAAGCGGCACCGCGCTGCTCGCCGAGGCCGAACTCGACATCTCCGGAGGATGAGCATGCCCACCGAGACCTCTGCCCGCATCGCCCAGGCCTCCGGGCTCGTCGCCGACTACACGCCGCGCGACGAAGAGCGCTGGGTCATCGAGCCGGCGAAGAACCCGCGCCGTTCGGCGTTCCAGCGCGACCGCGCCCGTGTCCTCCACTCCTCGGGGCTGCGGCGCCTCGGCGCGAAGACCCAGGTCGTCTCGCCGGGCACCGACGACTTCGTCCGCACCCGGCTCACCCATTCCCTCGAAGTCGCCCAGGTGGGACGCGAACTCGCCCGCTACCTCGGCTGCGACCCCGACATCGTCGACACCGCATGCCTGAGCCACGACCTCGGGCACCCGCCCTTCGGCCATCACGGGGAGACCGTGCTCGACAAGCTCTGCGCCGACATCGGCGGCTTCGAAGGCAACGCGCAGACCCTGCGGCTGGTCACCCGCATCGAACCGAAGGTGCTCGCCCCCGACGGTCGCCCGGCCGGACTCAACCTCACCCGCGCGAGCCTCGACGCCCTGACGAAGTACCCGTGGCCCCGGGCCGAGGCATCTGCCGGCCGCCGGGATTCGGGGGTGCGGAAGTTCGGGGTCTACGACGACGACATCGCCGTGTTCGACTTCTACCGCGCCGGTGTCGAGAACGGCCGCCGGTGCCTTGAGGCCCAGGTCATGGATCTGGCCGACGACATCTCGTACTCCGTCCACGACGTCGAGGACGCGATCGTCGCAGGTCACCTCCGCCTCGGCGAATTCACCGATGAGGTCCGCCGGCTCGAACTCTTCGAGATCACCCGGCAGTGGTACCTGCCCGAGACCGACGACGCGGAGATGGACAGGGCGCTCACCCGCCTCCAGGCCGCCGCGTACTGGCCGAAGGACGACTTCGACGGGTCCCGGCGCGCCCAGGCCGCGCTCAAGCACATGACGAGCCAGCTCATCGGCCGCTTCGTCGGCGCCGCGGAGGCCGCGACCCGGGAGGAGTACGGGTGGGAACCGCTCAACCGGTACGCAGCTTCCCTCGTCGTGCCCGAATCGACCGCCGTCGAGATCGCCGTGCTCAAGGGCATGGCGACCCTGACCGTCATGGTCGCCGAGGATCGCCTGCGCCTCCACGAGATCCAGGAGACCGTCATCACGGCCCTCGCCGAGTGGTACCAGGACCATCCGGACAGGCTCGATCCGATGTTCGCCGCCGATCACACCGAGGCCGCAGGCGATGCGGCGCGCCTGCGGGTCATCGCCGACCAGATCGCGTCGCTGACCGACCATTCGGCGTGGACGCTCTACCACCGGATCCAAGCGGGGACGGGAGACCGTCTCTAGACCATGGCCGGACTCATCAAGCGCGAGGACATCGACGAACTGCGCTCGCGCACGCGCATCGACGAGGTCGTCGGGGAGTTCGTCACCCTCAAGACCGCGGGCATCGGCTCGCTCAAGGGACTGTGCCCGTTCCATGACGAGAAGACCCCGTCGTTCACGGTCCGCCCGCAGGTGGGCATGTACCACTGCTTCGGCTGCGGGGAGTCCGGCGACGTCTTCACGTTCCTCCAGAAGGTCGAGCAGCTCAGCTTCGTCGAGGCCGTCGAGATGCTCGCCGGACGAGTGGGGATGCACCTACGCTACGAGGACGGGAAGGGCCCCGACCGGGAGCAGGCGAGCCGGCGGCAGCGTCTGCTCGAGATGCACGAGGTCGCCCAAAGGTTCTTCGCGCAGGCGCTGACCGAGGAGGCCGGTGGGATCGCGCGGGACTTCCTCGCGAAGAAGGGATTCCCGCCCGCGGACACCGCCCGCTTCGACGTCGGCTTCGCCCCGAAGTCATGGGATGCGCTCACCGGTCACCTGCGCCGGGCCGGATTCACCGACGAGGAGATCCTCGCCGCGGGACTCGCCAGCGAAGGCAGCCGGGGGATCTACGACCGGTTCCGCGGACGCGTGATGTGGCCGATCCGCGACCTCACGGGACGGACGATCGGCTTCGGCGCCAGGCGGCTCTTCGACGACGACCAGGGTCCGAAGTACCTCAACACCCCCGAGACCGCGCTCTATCACAAGAACCAGGTCCTCTACGGCCTCGACCTCGCCAAACGCGACATCGCGAAGTCCAAGCGCGTCGTCATCGTCGAAGGCTACACCGACGTCATGGCCGCACACCTCTCCGGTGTCACACAGGCCGTCGCGACGTGCGGCACGGCCTTCGGCGCCGAACACGTCAAGGTCGTCCGCCGTCTCATCGGCGATGACCCCACCGGTCAGGTGATCTTCACCTTCGACGGTGACGAGGCCGGTCAGAAGGCCGCGCTCAAAGCCTTCGAGTTCGACTCCGAATTCACCGCGCAGACCTTCGTCGCCGTCGAACCCTCCGGGCTCGACCCCAACGACCTGCGGGTGGACAAGGGCGATGCTGCCGTCCGCGAACTCGTCGACGAGCGCAAACCCCTCTTCGAGTTCGTCATCACCACCGCGATCGCCCAGTTCGACCTCGACACGGTCGAAGGCCGCATCGGCGCGGTCAATGCCGCCGCCGCCGTGCTCACCGGCATCCGCGACCGCACGAGTCTGAGCCACTACCACCGTTTCGTCGCCGGCCGCATCGGCGTCGACATCGCCGAGGTGGAGGCGGCGGTCAAGACCGCCCGCCGGCACCCGCGACCCCAGCAGTCCCGGTCGACCGGAACCGATCATCGTGGAGCGCAGGGTGCCGGCGGAGCTCCGTCGTCGCACGGCGGACAGCCGCGCGGAGGCACGGGTGCGGGCGGACCGAACGGCGGAGGACCGAGTTCAGGCGGTCCGAACGGCGGCGCCCCGAACGGTGGGAGGCCTCAGCAGAGCGGGCCCCACGTCGGCGGTGCGAACCGCGGCGGGGCGAATCGGAATGGTCAGAACCAGGGCGGGGGACCGGGCAACGGACCGGGCCCAGCCAGCCAGGGCACCGCGCCCGCACAGACCCCCGACCGGGCAGCCGGCGCTGATGAGCAGGGCATCGAATACGTCTACGACGAACGCCCCGACGTCTCGAACCTCTCGGCGCCGATCAGCCCAACGCGCCTGAAGACGGAGAAGGGCGCCCTCATGGTCGCCCTCCAGCATCCGGAGTTCGTCAACGCGAAGCTCTTCGACTCGCTCTCGGCCAACGCCTTCGAACACCCCGGCTACCGCCGCGTCCAAGCCGTGATCTCCGCGGCGGGCGGTCTGCGCACGGGTGCCGGGGACCCCGGACATTGGATCGAGTCCGTCATGGGCGCGGCTGATGAGGAACTCAAGCCCGCGATCGCTCAGCTCCTCGTCACCCCGCTGCCGGTGTCCGAAGGCGTGAGCGCTGAGAAGTTCGCGCAGGGCATCGTCGCGAAGCTCTTCGACTTCGACCTCGAACGCATCGCCAAGGAACTCCACTCGCGTCTGCAGCGGCAGTCCGCCTCCGACGCGGACGCGCAGACGGCGCTGCTGCGCCAGCTCCAGGTCCTCGAACAGCACCGCGTGAGGTTGCGCGAACTCATGATGTGACTCGGCCCGCCGCCCTCTGAGACCGGCGCACCCCACCGGCTGCGTGAAATACTGCACAATTGCAATTTTGCAGTTGATGAAAACTTGCAGATGGTGCAAGATTGTCGGCATGGCCGAACACGAATCCCTGCGGACGAAGAAGGCGCGACAGACTCGCACCGCCCTCCATGAGGCGGCGATCACCCGTGTCCTCGACCAGGGACTCGACGCGGTCACCGTGGCGGCGATCGCCGCCGACGCCGGTGTCTCCCCGCGCACCTTCTTCAACTACTACCAGACGAAGGAAGATGCGATCGTCGGCCTCGACACCTCGAGCATCGACGCCCAGCTGGTGACCGACTACGTCGAATCCGACAACGGCATGGAGACCCTGGCCGAAGACACCGCGAACTTCGTCCGTGAGGCTCTCCTCGTCGGCACCGACCCGCGCCTGTCGACTAGGCGGCGGCAGCTCTTCGCCGCCTATCCGGAGCTCGTGACGAAGCGGTTCGAGCAGGTCGAAGCCCTCGAGGAGCTCGTCTCCGCGCATGTGCTCGCCCGGCTGCGCCACCTCGGGCAGGAGTTCTCCAGTGAGGACTCGGCGTGGCGCAGTGCGCGGATGCTCACCCAGATGTGCATGGTGCCGCTCCAGCACGCGGGACGTGTGGTCAAGCGGTCGCCCGACCTCGTCGCCGAGCCGGGCGGAACGAAGGACGTCTACGACGACTCCTTGGGGCTCTTCCTCAAGGTGCTCGACCGACTGCGATGAAAGCTGAGATGAGAAGCAACGAAGACTTCAGGACCGGGACAATGACCAACGCACCCGAGAACCACACCAACGAGACCCAACCCATGACCACCTCGGCGATCATCCTCCTCTTCGTGGGACTGATGATCGCGATGTTCATGTTCTCCCTCAATCAGACCGTGCTCGCCACGGCCCTGCCGACGATCGTCGGCGAACTCGACGGCGTCGACCAGATGCTGTGGGTGTCCACGGCGTTCATGCTCGCCTCGACGATCATGATGCCCATCTACGGCAAGGTCGGCGACCTCTTCGGTCGCAAGCCCCTGTTCATGTTCGCCATCAGCTGCTTCCTCCTCGGATCGGTGTTCGCGCTCATCGCGAACGAGATGTCGATGCTCATCCTCGGCCGTGTCCTCCAGGGCATCGGCGGCGGCGGGATGATGATCCTCTCCCAGTCGATCATCGCCTCGGTCGTGCCCCCGCGTGAACGCGGGAAGTACATGGGCATCATGGGCTCGGCCTTCGCCGTCTCCTCCGTCGCCGGACCCCTCATCGGCGGTTGGCTCACGGAGGGACCCGGCTGGCGCTGGGCGTTCGCGATCAACTTCCCGCTCGGTGCCATCGCGCTCGTCGCCGCCGCGGTCTTCCTCAAGATCCCCAAGCACCACGGGGGGCCGCGGCCGAAGATCGACGTCGGCGGCATGGCGCTCATCTCCGTGGTCACCTCGTGCATCGTCCTCGTCTCCGCATGGGGCGGACACGACTACGAATGGGGTTCGTGGCAGATCAACGGTCTCATCATCACCGGGGCGCTCGCGATCATCGCCTTCATCATCGTCGAGTCCAAGGTGAGCGAACCGGTCATCCCGCTGTGGCTGTTCAAGAGCCGCGACTTCCTCCTCTCGACCATCGCCGGCCTCTTCATCGGGGTGAGCATGTTCGGCGTGCTGTCCTACATGCCCACCTACCTGCAGATGGTCCACGGCATCGACGCGACCGTCGCCGGTCTGATGATGGTGCCGATGATGGGCACGATGCTGCTGTCCTCGACGATCGTCGGCTTCGTCGTCGCCCGCACCGGCAACTACAAGCGCTACCCGCTCATCGGCATCCTCCTCATCGGCGCCGCCCTCGTCCTGCTCTCGACGCTGCAGGCCGACAGCCCCGCGTGGGAGCCGATGGTCGGACTCGCCCTCTTGGGCCTCGGCCTGGGTCTGAGCATGCAGATCCTCGTCCTCGTCGTCCAGAACGCCTTCCCCGTCGAGATGGTCGGCACCGCGACGGCCGCGAACAACTACTTCCGCCAGGTCGGCGCGACCTTGGGCATGGCGTTCATCGGCTCCGTGTTCACGCAGCGCCTGCTGGAGAACATCACCTCGGGAATGCGGGAACTCTCCGCGGGCGGGGACGGCGGGGGACTGCCGCAGGTCTCGTCCACGGGTCTGACCCCGCAGATCGTCTCCGAGCTGCCCGAACCCATCCACAACCTCATCATCACCGCCTACAACGATGCGCTCGTCCCGCTCTTCCTCTGGGTCGCGCCGCTCGCCTTCGCAGGCTTCCTCATCCTCCTCTTCCTGCCGAACACTCCGCTTGCGCAGACCCTGAAGAAGCAGGATCAGGCGGCCCGTGAGCATGTCGCCGTCCATGACCACGCCGAGGTTGCCGCGGCCTCTCCGGCATCGGATAGTCTGGGCGTGCCGACGACACCGAAAGCAGCGGATGACGACTCTGACGATTCTCACGACACCCCACGACGAGGTGCCCGAGCGACTGACTGACCTCGCCCGGTCCGGTGACGTCGAGGTCCGCATCGTCACCGCGGACGGGCTCGCCGAGGCGCTGCCGGGCACCGAGGTGCTCCTCCTCTGGGACTTCTTCTCCACCGCCTTGGCCGACACGTTCGACCGTGCCGATGCGCTGAGGTGGGTCCATGCGGCGGCCGCCGGGGTCGACTCGCTGCTCTTCGACGAGCTCGTCGACTCCGAGGTCGTCGTCACGAACGCCCGCGGCGTCTTCGACCGGCCGATCGCGGAGTTCGTCCTGGGCTTCCTGCTCATGCACGCGAAGTCGAGCGTCGCGTCATTGGACGATCAGAGTCGGCAGCGGTGGAACCGGCGGTCGACGAGCGATCTCGCCGGCACGCGCGCACTGGTCGTCGGGACCGGAGCGATCGGGAGGGAGGTCGCCCGCGTCCTCGCCGCTCTGGGAGTCGAGGTCGTCGGTGCGGGCAGTCACGCCCGCGACGGCGATGACGACTTCTCGACGGTCATCGACTCCCGGGAGCTGACTGCCCACCTCTCCGGCATCGACTGGGTCATCGACGTCGCCCCGCTCACCGATCGCACCCGCGGTCTCTTCGACGCGAGCGTGTTCGCGGCCATGGAGGAGCATGCGTTCTTCGTCAACGTCGGGCGCGGGGCCACCGTGGAGACCGCAGCGCTCGTCGACGCACTGGACTCCGGCACGATCGCCGGTGCCGCCCTCGACGTCGTCGATGTCGAACCGCTGCCGGCCGACCATCCGCTGTGGAGAGCGGACAACGTCATCATCACCCCGCACATGTCCGGTGACACGAACGGTTGGCGCATGCGGCTGGCCGACCAGTTCCTCGAACTCTTCGCCCTCCACCGGGCGGGTACGCCGTTTCCCCACACCGTCGACAAGAAGGCAGGATTCGTCCGATGAGCACATTCGACGGTGATGCGGAGCGCACCTATCTCGCCCGGGTGCTCGCCGAACTCACGGCGATCAGACGGGCCCGGCTGCTGAGCATGCTCGTCCTCGCCGCGGCGATGCTCGTCGCCGGCCTCGGCGCGGCCTTCCAAGCGCAGGGGGAGAGGACCGATGCGGTGCTCCTGTTCTCCGCCTTCAGCCTCATCATGATCGGCATCGTCTGCGCGATCGGTGCGATCATCGCGTGGACCCGGCTGGGCCGGGACCCGCTCGACTCCGTGGCGGCGAGGCGACCGGCCACCACCCGTGCCCCGCGGACCCCGGGCGGGGGGATGGCGATCGCGATCGGCTTCGCCGTCGTGGGACTCCTCCTCGGATTCCTCCTGTGGGCGCAGACGCCGATCCTCGCCGTCGCCGTCGTCCTCGCGTGCCTCCTGCTCGCCTGCCTCGGACCGATCTGGGCCCGTGAGCTCTCGAGTGCCGATGACCGGTTCGCGCTCATCCTCGCCTCCGATGACGAGCTGGCCACGCGGTTTGAGACCTTCACCCCGATCTGGCTCCACGACGCCGTCGAGAGCGAACGCCGGGAGGACTGAGCGAACGCCGAGGGGACTGAGCACCTCGGTGAGAAGACTGAGCCACCTCGGCGAGGGAAGCTGCGGCCGTGAATGCGAGGAAGCGGCGCTCCCGATGTTCTGGGGGCGCCGCTTCACTGTGCGAACTGAGGTGACCGACTCAGACGGCTGCGTCAGCCGACTGAGTCGAACGGATCAGACCGGTGCGACCTCGGGCTGCTCGACCTCGGTCTCGACAACGGCCTCGGTGACCTCCGGGAATGCCGGGGTGTCGATGTCGGCCATCTCCGCGACGCAACGGATGACCTGGCAGCTGTAGCCGAACTCGTTGTCGTACCACACGTAGACGACGACGCGGTCCTCGTCGACGATCGTGGCGAGACCGTCGACGACACCCGCGCGCTTCGAGCCGACGAGGTCGGTCGAGACGAGCTCGGGGGAGGCGACGTAGTCGACCTGGTTGCGCAGCGGCGAGTTCATCGAGGTCTCACGCAGGAACGCGTTGAGCTCATCGACGGTCGTCGCCGTCTCGAGGTTGAGGTTGAGGATCGCCATCGACACGTTCGGGGTGGGAACGCGGATCGCGTTGCCCGAGAGCTTGCCCTTCAGTTCCGGCAGCGCCTTGGCCACGGCCTTCGCCGCCCCCGTCTCCGTGAGCACCATGTTCAGGCCCGCCGCACGGCCGCGACGCGAACCCTTGTGGAAGTTGTCGATGAGGTTCTGGTCGTTGGTGAACGAGTGCACCGTCTCGACGTGGCCGTTGCGCACACCGAAGCGATCGTTGAGGGCCTTGAGGACCGGGGTGATCGCGTTCGTCGTGCACGAGGCGGCCGAGAGGATCGTGTCCGCATCGGTGATGTCGGAGTCGTTGACGCCGAAGACGATGTTCTTGATGTCGCCCTTGCCGGGAGCGGTGAGCAGGACCTTCGAGGCGCCCTTGCTCTGCAGGTGCTTCGACAGGCCCTCCTCGTCGCGCCACTTGCCGGTGTTGTCGACGATGATCGCGTCGTTGATGCCGTACGCGGTGTAGTCGACCTGCGAGGGATCATCGGAGTAGATGACCTGGATGAGGGTGCCGTTGGCGAGGATCGTCGAGTTCTCCTCGTCGACGACGATGCTGCCGTCGAACTTCCCGTGCACCGAATCGCGGCGCAGCAGGGAGGCGCGCTTGACGATGTCGTTCTCTCCGCCCTTGCGGACGACGATCGCGCGCAGGCGCATGCCGGTGCCGCCGGCACGGTCGATGAGGATGCGGGCGAGCAGGCGTCCGATGCGGCCGAAGCCGTAGAGGACGACATCGCGCACCCCGTCCTCGGAATCCGAGCCGATGACCGAGTCGAGCTCGGCGGCGAGGAATTCCGCGGTGGGAGCCGACTGCTCGTTCAGCTTGACGATGAGGCGACCGAGGTCGATCCGTGCCGGACCGAGGTCGAGGTCGGCAAGCGCCCGGACGACCTCGAGGGTCGTCTCGATGTCGAGCTCTTCGCCGAGGAAGTGGCGGGCATAGCGGTGCGCCTTGATCATGCCGGTCACGGACTTGCCCTGCAGCGAACGGCCGAAGAGGGTGAGCAGCACGTCGTTGTTGCGGTAGAGGCGGCCGACGAGCGGGATGAGGTCTTCAGCCGCGGTCTGCTTCTTCGCCCACTCGTCGAGACGAGCCGTGGTTGCTTCAGTCAAAGGTCGAATCCCCTTATATTCAGTTGACGAATTCCCCCTCAAGTCTACCGTCTCGCCGCGGAGTCTCCCGACCGCCTCTCCTCGAAGCGCTTGAAACCGAGCAGGGTGAGCGCGACGATCCCGGCACCGGCCATGAGCGCCCCGAGCGTCTGCACCTGAGCCTTCGGTTCGATGAACCTGTGATCAGCGGATTCGTCCTCCTTCGGCCGTGGGACGCGGGCCGTGCCGATCCATGCGGCGACGAAGAGGATGATGCGGGCGAAGATGTTGAGAGTGATCATGATCGCGATGATCGACCCGAACACGCCCGCGGCCTTGCCGGCGGAGAACAGGTCGACCAAGACGGTGGCGAGATTGAGGAGGATGACGAAGCACACGGCGCCGATGAGCGAACCGCGGACCTTCGCCTGCTTGTCCACCGGGTGCTCGGGCAGCATCGTGAAGAGGAACATGAAGATCAGCCACGAGGCCCCGAACGTGATGAGCAGCGGGACGACGACGAGGAGGCCGGACATCCAGCCGGAGAGTCCGAAGAGGTCGGTGATGAAGGCCCGCAGCCCCGTGCCCACGACGGTGAGGGCGACGGTGAGGAGGAGCCCGACGATGAGCCCGAGGAGGGTGACGGTGTTGCCGACGAACTTCTTGACGAAGGGCTGGTTGACCTCGTCGTCGAATTCGTCGTGGAGCTGGGCGCGGACGGCGGCGCCGAGGTTGCCGATGAATCCCTGCCCCGTGTAGAGGCCGGCGAGGATACCGAAGATCCCGACCGCCTGCCAGTCGTTGAGGAAGCTCTCGAGCTGGTCGGTCAGCGCTGAGTTGCCGGGGGAGAACGCCTCGATCTGCTCGGTGATGACCGGCACGAGGTCGGGGCGGAGGACATCGAGGACGAACCCGAGGCCGGCGAAGGTGAACATCGCGATCGGGACGACGGCGAGGACGAGGAAGTACGTGATCGCGGCGCCGAACTGGTTGCCCAGGCGTTGGAGGAAGCGCTGCACCGCCCGCATGAGGTGCGCCGGGCCGGGCGAGGTGATCGCATTGTGTCCGGCTTCGGCGACAGGACTGCGGGAAGCCAGGATCTTCGCTGGTGTCACTGAGTGCTCCTTCATGTCACTGAGTGCTCGTTCGACAAGGTGTCCGTTCCCACACTAACCTCTGGGAGCGCTCTGTGAGGGGGAGACGGGGCCGTTGCCTAGACTTGGGCGCATGGCGATCACAGCATCGATCACCGGGACCGGTCTGCTCACAGCGTCAGCTGCTTCCGGTGCCGCGGAGAACCTCAGCGGCTTCTCCGCCTGGACCGTGCGCATCATGGAGGCGCTCGGTCCCCTCGGAGTCGGGTTCCTCGTCTTCCTCGACAACATCTTCCCGCCGATCCCCAGCGAACTCGTCCTCCCCCTGGCCGGCTTCACCGCCAGCCGCGGCCAGCTCAGCCTGGTGCTGGCGATCGTCTTCGCCACGATCGGCTCCGTCGTCGGCGCCCTCGTCCTCTACGCGATCGGCCGCTGGATCGGGCTCGACCGGATCATCCGGGTCGCAGTGAAGATGCCGCTCGTCGACGTCGAGGACGTCCACCGGACGATCTCCTGGTTCGACCGCCACGGGGACAAGGCCGTCTTCTTCGGACGGATGATCCCCATCTTCCGTTCCCTCATCTCGATTCCCGCGGGCATGCGGGCGATGCCGATGGTCAAGTTCCTCCTCCTCACCGCCGCCGGCAGCACGATCTGGAACACGATCCTCATCGTCGCGGGCTTCTACCTCGGGGAGAACTGGTCGATCGTCGAGACCTATGCGGGGTACTTCCAGACGCTCGTCATCGTCGCCGTCGTCATCGCCCTCGTCGTCTGGGTGGTGCTCAAGGTGCGCAAGCGCCGGCGGCAGCGGGCGACGGGAACCCGCGACACCGACTATGAGCGGCGGCAGAGCACCGAGGCGGACGGCGCTTCCTGAGTCTCGGCCGCACCGCCTCGGCGGGGTCTCTCACTTCACCCAGGCCGCCGCGGTGCTCTCGAAGGGAACCTCCTCGCCCGCGGCGACGGGACCGGGGGCGGTGCCGTCGCCGAACGGCGAACCGCCGAGCTCCTCACGACAGTGCGGGCTCAGCCATCCGGAGAGGTCCGGCCCGACGGGAACGATTCCCGTGGGATTCACGTCCTTGTGGACGATGTAGTAGTGGTCCTTGATCTGGCGGAAGTCGATCGTGTCGCCGAACCCCGGCGTCTGGTAGAGGTCGCGGGCGTAGCCCCAGAGGTTCGGGAAGTCGCGCAGAGCCGTCCGGTTGGCCTTGAAATGCCCGTAGTAGACGGGGTCGAAGCGTGCGAGCGTCGTGAAGAGGCGCACATCGGCCTCGGTGATCGACTCACCCATGAGGTAACGCCGCGTCGCCAGCCGCTCCTCGACGGTGTCGAGAGCCGTGAAGAGACGGTCGAAGGCCTTCTCATAGGCCTCCTGCGAACCGGCGAAGCCCGACCGGTAGACGCCGTTGTTGATCTCCGTGTAGATCATCCGCATGAGGGACTCCATCTCGTCCCGTGACTCCTCGGGCCACAGGTTCGGCGCACCGTCCCTGTGGTAGGCCGTCCACTGGGTCGAGAAGTCCTCGGTGATCTGCGCGAAGTCGTTCGTCACCACCACGCCGGAGGGGACGTCGACGATTGCGGGCACCGTGATGCCGCGCGGGTAGTCGGGATAGCGTTTGAAGAACGCCTGCTGGAGGCGTTCGATCCCGAGGACGGGATCGACCCCGCCGGGGTCGAGGTCGAAGGTCCACGACCGCTGGTCATGGGTGGGCCCGGGCATCCCGAGCGAGATGACGTCCTCGAGTCCGAGCAGCCTGCGGACGATGACGGTGCGGTTGGCCCACGGGCAGGCGCGGGCGGCGATGAGACGGTAGCGGCCGGGTTCGACCGGCCACTGAGCGTCCGGATCGTCGAGGATGCGGTCCTCGATGTAGTTGGTGTCGCGGTTGAATTCCTGACCCTTCTCGACGTACGAGCCGGAGGTGTCAGTGGTCTCGGTGTCCTTCGACATGGGGATGTCCTCTCTGTTGCGACTGAGCCCTCGGTGGGGGCCGGTCGCCGGAGGGGAGCCGGCGGCCGAACCGCACCGATGGTTGAAATCTATACTACTCAGTCTGCCGGAGAGCGCACCGTTCAGTCGGCGTAGAGGGCCTCGATCTCGTCGGCGAAGTCCTTGCCCAGCATGTGGCGCTTGACCGACTGCTTGGCCGAGAGGTAGCCGTTGGCCTCGCTGAGTTCGACGGGGACGATCCGGAACTTCTTGATCCCCTCGGCTCGGGAGACCGTGCGGTTGACCCGTTCGACGGCCTTCTCGATCGTCGCCCTCACCGTCTCGTCGGCCGCGGCCTCCTTGAGGGTCATCGGGGGCAGGTCGTGGTTCTTCAGCCATGTCGGCAGCATCTCCGGGTCGAGGAAGATGAGCGCGGTGATGTACTTGCGGTTGTCGCCGACGAGGACCGGCTGGCCGATGATCGGGTGCCGGCGCAGCGCGTCCTCGAGGGGAGCGGGGGCGATGTTCTTCCCGCTCGAGGTGACGATGAGCTCCTTCTTGCGTCCGACGATGCTCAGGTAGCCGTCCTCGTCGAGGGAGCCGAGGTCGCCGGTGGCGAACCAGTCGTCGTGGAACTCCTTGGCCGTGGCCTCCGGGTTCTTCCAGTACTCCCGGAACACGGGCACCCCCTTGGCCAGGATCTCTCCGTCGGGGGCGATCGCCACGGTCGCACCGGGCAGGGGGACGCCGACGGTGCCGATCTTCGAGTTCTTCACGACGTTGACCGTGATCGGCGCCGTCGTCTCCGTCAGCCCGTAGCCTTCTAAGACGATGAGGCCGATGCCGCGGTAGAAGTGGCCGAGGTGGGTGCCGAGCGGACCGCCGCCGGAGACCGCCCACTTGACGTTGCCGCCCATGATCTCGCGCAGCTTGCTGTAGACGAGCTTGTCGAACAGCGCGTGCTGGATGCGCAGGGACGCCGGCACTTTGCCTGCGTCGAGGGCCTTCGAATACGCGACGGCGACCTTCTCGGCGCGGCGGAAGATCTTCTCCTTGCCTCCGGCCTGGGCCTTCGCCAGGGCGGAGTTGAAGACCTTCTCGAAGACACGGGGGACGCCGAGGATGAACGTCGGCTTGAAGCTGCCGAGGGCGTCGGTGAGCTTCGTGAGATCCGACTGGTGGGCGAGCAGAGCGCCCGTTGACACGGAGAGGACCTCGATGAAGCGGGCGAAGACGTGCGCCTGCGGGAGGAAGAGGAGGCAGCGGCCGTCCTCGCCGGTGACCTCGGGGATCTGGTGTTCGGCGGCCTGCGCGGTCTGGACGAAGTTCGCGTGCGTGAGCACGCAGCCCTTGGGCCGACCGGTGGTGCCGGAGGTGAAGATGATCGTCGCGATCGATTCGCTGCCCACCTGGGCGCGGCGAGCCTCGAGATCGGCGTCGCTGATCCCCTCGCCGGCGGCGGCGAGGTCAAGGAAGGCGCCGTCGTCCCAGATCCACAGCTGCGGAACGGGGAGCCCGGCGACCGCGGCGGCGTCCCGAACGCGTTCGGCATGCTCCTTCGTCGCGACGAGGCCGCTGGACACCTCGGCGTTCTCAAGCATCCACGCGAGCTGATCTTGAGAGGACGTGTCGTAGAAGGGGACGGAGATCGCGCCGGCGAACCACACGGCATAGTCCGACAGCGTCCAGTCATACGAGGTGGGACCGAAGATCGCCACCTTGTCCTCGAAGCCGACGCCTGCGGCGATGAGCCCCTTGGCCGCCGCCCGGACCTGATCGACGAAGTCAGCGGTCGAGACCTCGGACCAGCTCTCGCCCGCGGGCTTCGCGAGCGCGGGATGATCGGGATGGGAGTCCAGCCGTCGGAGCAGGACGTCGGTCGTCGATGACTCGGTGTCCACCTCGAACCCGACGACCGGAGTGGATGACTGGGGCATTGTCGATGCGCTCATGTGTACTCCTTCGGGACATAAGTTACTGCCCAGTGATCTTAGTGTGCGATCGTTCAGTAGTGAAATCGCTCACTTTTCCGGCCTGCGAGGTCTCATCAGCAGTCTAGCCAAATCGATGGGCTGATCGCGCAGGCTACGATGGACCAAACTTCAAGTCTGTTAAAGGTTGGTAATGACGACGAACCCTGAGGATCCGGGCTTCCGCTACGACGCGGAGCTGGCGGAGAAGATCGAGACGTCCTGGCAGAACACGTGGGAGCAGGCGGGCACATTCCACACGCCCAACCCCACCGGTGACCTCAGCCAGGACCTCGAGGGTTCCTCGTACGGGCCGCCTGACGACCTCGGCGAGCGGGAATCGCTCTACATCATGGACATGTTCCCCTACCCCTCGGGGGCGGGACTCCACGTCGGTCACCCGCTGGGCTACCTCGGCACCGATGTCTACGGCCGCTATCAGCGCATGCGCGGCCGCAACGTCATGCATGCCCTGTCCTATGACGCCTTCGGTCTGCCCGCCGACCTCTACGCAGTCCAGACCGGACAGCATCCGCGCATCACCACGGATGCGAACATGGCGAACATGAAGGGCCAGCTGCGCCGGCTCGGCCTCGCCCACGACGAACGCCGCAGCTTCGCGACGACCGACGACGACTTCGTCAAGTGGACGCAGTGGATCTTCCTCCAGATCTTCAACTCCTGGTACGACCCGGAGGCGACGACCCCGGGCGAGGACAGCCGCGGTGCCGCCCGGCCGATCTCCACGCTCATCGAGCAGTTCGCCTCGGGTCAGCGCCGCACCCCCGACGGTCGGGAGTGGGCGGAGCTCAGCCCCGCCGAACACGAGGCGATCCTCCAGGAGTTCCGCCTGGCCTACGTCTCCGAATCACCGGTCAACTGGGCGCCGGGACTCGGCACCGTGCTCGCGAACGAGGAGGTCACCGCCGAAGGCCTGTCCGAACGCGGCAACTACCCCGTCTACACCCGCACCCTGCGCCAGTGGAACATGCGGATCACGGCGTATGCCGACCGTCTCATCGACGACCTCGACGCCCTCGACTGGCCCAGTGCCGTCCACCGCATGCAGGTCAACTGGATCGGCCGGTCCAAGGGCGCCCTGCTGCGCCTGCCCGTGGCCGGAGGCGAATCCGCCGTCGAGGTCTACACGACCCGACCCGACACGCTCTTCGGTGCGACCTACCTCGTGCTCAGCCCCGAGCACCCGCAGGTCTCAGAACTCACGGCCGACGCCTGGGATCCTGCGACACCGGAGGCGTGGCGCGGCGGTGAGGTGAGCCCCGCCGAGGCAATCGCCGCCTACCAGCGCACGGCTGCGGCCAAGACCGACGCCGACCGGCAGCAGTCGAAGGAGAAGACGGGCATCTTCACCGGGTCGTATGCGACGAACCCGGCCACCGGGCAGCAGATCCCGATCTTCGTCGCCGACTACGTCCTCATGGGCTACGGCACCGGCGCGATCATGGCCGTGCCGGCCGAGGACGCCCGTGACTGGGAGTTTGCGAAGGCCTTCGGTCTGCCCTATGTGCGCACCGTGCAGCCGCCGGCCGATCACGACGAGGACACCCCGTACACGGGGTCCGGCGTGATGATCAATTCGGCCAACGCCGAGGTCGATGTCAATGGGCTTGCCGTCGACGAGGCGAAGGCCCGCGTCACGGCGTGGCTGTCCGACAAGGGCCTGGCCGAGGAGTCGACGCAGTACCGACTGCGCGACTGGCTGTTCTCCCGGCAGCGCTACTGGGGCGAGCCGTTCCCGATCGTCTACGACGAGACCGGCACCCCGATCGCGCTGCCCGATGAGATGCTGCCCGTCGAACTGCCCGAGGTCGACAACTTCGCTCCCCGCACCTTCGCCCCCGACGACGCGGACTCCCAGCCGGAGCCGGCGCTGGGCCGCAACCGCGACTGGGTCGAGGTCGAACTCGACCTCGGCGACGGCCCGCGCACGTACTTCCGCGAGACGAACACGATGCCCAACTGGGCGGGATCCTCGTGGTACCAGCTGCGCTACGCCGACCCGCACAACGAGACCGCGGTGGTCGACCCCGTCAACGAGGAGTACTGGCTGGGTCCGCGGGAATCGAAGCCGCGCGGCGGCGCCGATCTCTACGTCGGCGGCCAGGAGCACGCGGTGCTCCACCTCCTCTACGCGCGCTTCTGGCACAAGGTCCTCCACGACCTCGGCTACCTCAGCTCGTCCGAGCCGTTCCACCGTCTCGTCAACCAGGGCTACATCCAGGCCTACGCGTACACGGATGCCCGCGGCGTCTACGTTCCCGCCGCCGAGGTGGAGGAGCGCGTCGAGGCCGACGGTGAGCTGACGTTCTGGTACGAGGGCGAACAGGTCATCCGTGAGTACGGCAAGATCGGTAAGTCCCTGAAGAACTCCGTCATGCCCGATGAGATGTACGACGCCTACGGGGCCGACACGTTTCGCGTCTACGAGATGTCGATGGGTCCCATCGAACAGGACCGGCCGTGGGAGACCCGCGCCGTTGTCGGTGCGCAGCGCTTCCTCCAACGGGTGTGGCGCCTCTTCGTCGACGAGTCCACCGGTGAATCGGTCATCGCCTCCGGCACGGCCGACGATGAGACCCTCAAGGTCGCGCACCAGGTCATCGCGGGTGTCCGCGACGACATGGACCACCTGCGGTTCAACACGGCGATCTCGAAGCTGATCGTGCTCACCAACCACCTGACGAAGCAGGGTGATGCCACGGCGGATGTCCTTGAGCCGCTGGCGATCATGCTCTCGCCCTTCGCCCCGCACCTGGCCGAAGAGCTGTGGAAGCGGCTGGGGCACGAGTCGTCGATCACCTACGTCGACTTCCCCGAGGCCGACCCCGCGCATCTCGTCGCCGACACCGTCACCGCCGTCGTCCAGGTCAAGGGCAAGGTCCGCGCCCGCCTCGAGGTCGCCCCCGACATCGGGGCCGACGAACTCGAGGCGCTCGCTCTCGAGTCGCCGAACGTCCAGCGCGCCCTCGACGGCGCCGGGATCCGCAAGGTCATCGTCAAGGCGCCGAAGCTCGTCAACATCGTCCCCGACGCATGATCCCCACCTCCCCGATCCGGAAGGGCCCAGACGTGAGCACACACGACGCCGTCCAGGACGAGATCCGCAGCGCCCTCGGCGTGCGCCCGGTCATCGATCCGGCGACCGAGGTGAGGAAGCGGGTCGAGTTCCTCGTCGACTACGTGCTGACCACCGGCGTGCACGGACTCGTCCTCGGCATCAGCGGCGGTCAGGATTCGACCCTGGCCGGCAGGCTCTGCCAGCTCGCCGTCGAGGATCTGCGCAGGCGCGGTGCGAAGGCCGAGTTCTGGGCGGTGCGCCTGCCGCATCACGTGCAGGCCGATGAGGCCGATGCCCAGGATGCGCTGGCCTTCATCGACGCCGACCATGAGGTCGTGTTCAACATCGGCGCCGCCACCGATGCGGCCGCCGAGGAGTACCGGGCGGCGATGGGCGAGGCCCTGTCCGACTTCGGGAAGGGCAACGTCAAGGCCCGCCTGCGGATGGTCGCCCAGTTCGAGATCGCGGGGGAGAAGCGCCTCCTCGTCGTCGGCACCGACCATGCCGCCGAGGCGGTCACCGGGTTCTTCACGAAGTTCGGCGACGGTGCCGCCGACGTCATCCCGCTCTCGGGTCTGAGCAAACGGCAGGGTCGGGCTCTGCTGCGCCACCTCGGCGCGCCCGAGCATCTGACGACGAAGACCCCGACCGCGGACCTCCTCGACGAGGATCCCGGGCAGACCGACGAGTCGTCGTTGGGGCTGAGCTACGAGGAGATCGACGACTTCCTCGAGGGCAAGCCCGTCGCCGAGGCGGTCGCCGGCCGGATCATCGCCCGCTACCGGGCGACCGAGCACAAACGGCGCACCCCGGTCACCCCCACTGACGACTGGTGGATCCGGCACTGAAGAACTCGCGACGGATCTCCGCTCTGAGCAGACGACCCCGGCCACATGGCCGGGGTCGTCTGTGATTGTGGGCTTGTGCGTCAAGGTGCAGTCGGGCTGCCCCGACGGCTAATGCCTTGACGGCGCTCGTCTCAGGCGACGAGGCCGAGCTCGAGCGCGGTCTGCTTGAACTCCCAGCGGGCGGAGACGAAGCGGTCGCCGAGGCCCTCACCGCGGCTGCGCGCCTCGGTGTACTCGCGCCAGCCGCCCTCGCGCGTGTCGCCGGGCCGGATCTCGCGCTGCGTGTCGTCGTCGGACAGGGCCCGCGTCTCCTCGTTCACCCAGATCGACAGCGCCTCGGCGGCCCGGTAGAGGTTCATGAACGCGGTGTGCGAACGGGGGTTGTCGAAGCTCGACTTCGCGAACTCCTCACGGAACGTGTGCAGAGGGGCGAGCTCGTCGACGGCGAGCGTGCCGAACGTCGCATCGAGGCGCAGTGACTGGACGAGTCCGTCCTCGTCGGGCAGGAGCGCGAGGATCCGCTGCGCGCGGGTTTCGTCGGGGATCTGGGCGACCTCCTCGTCGACGGGGGTCAGCCCCACGGCGTCGAGGCGCCCGCGTTCGGTGCTCAGGGCCTGGCGCAGGGAATCGATCTGGGTCTGCGACTGACGCCATTCGCCGTGGAAGATGAGCAGGGCAGCGGCCGCGCCGAGGCACACGAAGATGCCGATCACCCACGCGAACGGGTGGAGCGGGGGGATGAGGAGGAGGACGAGTCCGACGACGACGAGGGCCGAGAGGACCACCGCAGCCGTCGAATTGGTGAGGAAATCGAGGAAACGCTTCACGAATCCAAGCGTACTGTTTCTGCCTCCATATATCGTGCAAGCAGGTGGCATATAGTGTGCGTGAAATTGCTCTGACGAAGCGGGGAGTGTGCGGGTGAAGGTCTCGGTCATCGGTTGTGGGTATCTGGGAGCCGTGCACGCGGCGGCGATGGCCTCTCTTGGCCACGAGGTCGTCGGCGTCGACGTCGACGAGGCGAAGATCGCGGCCCTGCGCGCAGGCAGGCCCCCGTTCTTCGAACCCGGCCTCGCCGACCTCCTGCTGGGCGCCCAGGACAAGGGCAGCCTCGACTTCACCACCGACATCGCCGATGCCGCCGAGGCGCGCGTGCACTTCGTGTGCGTGGGCACCCCGCAGAAGCCCGGGGAGTTCGCCGCCGACGTCACTTATGTCGATTCGGCTGTGGATTCCCTCCTCCCGTACTTGAGCCCGGGTGCCGTCGTCGTCGGCAAGTCTACGGTCCCGGTCGGCACCGCCGCCCGACTGGCCGGACTCCTCCAGCCGTCCGGGGCAGTGCTCATGTGGAACCCCGAGTTCCTCCGCGAGGGACACGCCGTCGAGGACACCCTCCACCCCAACCGCCTCGTCTACGGTGTGCCCGACGGCGATGCCGGTGAGACGGCGACTGAGGCCCTCGACGAGGTCTACGCCCCGATGCTCGCCGCCGACACGCCGCGACTCGTCGCGGACTACGCGACCGCGGAGCTCGTCAAGACTGCGGCGAACTCGTTCCTCGCGACGAAGATCTCCTTCATCAACGCGATGGCCGAACTCTGCGAGGCCTCCGGGGCCGATGTCACGATGCTCGCCGATGCGATCGGGATGGATGACCGGATCGGGCGGAAGTTCCTCAACGCCGGCCTCGGGTTCGGCGGCGGCTGCCTGCCCAAGGACATTCGCGCGTTCATGGCCCGGGCCGGGGAGCTCGGCGCCGATCAGGCGGTCGCGTTCCTCAAGGAGATCGACTCGATCAACATGCGCCGCCGGGTGCGGATGGTCGACATCGCCCGGGAGGCACTGGGCGGGTCGTTCATCGGGAAGAAGGTGACGATCCTCGGTGCTGCGTTCAAACCCGACAGCGACGACGTCCGGGACTCGCCGGCGCTCGCGGTGGCTCGGCTCATCGGCACGCAGGGCGGGGTCGTCACGGTCACCGACCCCGAGGCCGTGGCCAACGCCTCCCGGGCGTTCCCGGAGCTCACCTTCGTCACCGACACGACCGAGGCGCTCACGGGGGCCGACGCGGTGCTCCTGCTCACGGAGTGGAAGGAGTACCGGGACCTCGACCCGACGGCGGTCGCGGGGTTGGTTTCCGGCCGGGTGCTCGTCGACGGGCGCAACGTCCTCGATCCGCAGCAGTGGCGTGCGGCGGGATGGACGTATCGGGCGCTGGGGCGTCCGTGAGGATCGGCCTCGTCACCGATTCCACGGCGCAGCTGCGCGCCGAGGAGGTCGCCCGGCTGGAAGAGACCGCCGGCGGCCTCTTCCGCGTCGTCCCGCTCACCGTGCTCATCGCCGGTGAGTCCTTCACCGACGGCGACCTCGACGTCGACGAGCTGTGCCGGGCGATGGATGAGGGCGCCGAGGTGAGCACCTCGATGGCGACCCCCGGACAGTTCGCCGCCGCCTACGCAGACCTCATCGACCACGGCGCCGAGGCGATCATCGTCGTGACGATGTCCGGGGAACTCTCCGGCACTCGTGATTCCGCGGTCTCCGCGGCCGCCGACCGGCCGGTGCTCATCGATGTCGTCGACTCCCGCACCACCTCGGCGGGACTGGCCGGGGCCGTCGACGTCGCAGCGGCGGGGATCGCCCAAGGTGAGGACGCCGCCTCGATCGCCGGCACCGTCGCCGACTGGTGTGCGGCGGAGACGATGACCGTCTTCGCCCCGCACAACCTCGAACATCTGCGCCGCGGTGGCCGGATCGGCGCCGCGTCCTCCCTGCTCGGTCGGGCCCTGCAGATCGTCCCGGTGCTCGGTCTGACCGGCGGGGTCGTCACCCCGATCGCGCGCGTGCGCACCCGCGCGAAGGCGCTCGAGCGGATGAGCCTCATCGCCGCCGAGGCGGCCGCAGACCTGAGCGCGGACGACCGCAGCCTCGAGGTCGAGATCCAGCAGGCCGACGGCCGCCCCGACGACGCCGATGTCCTCACTCTCCAGGAGAAGCTCAACGAACGGGGTCTGTCGCCGAGCTTCCGCACGCTCTCACCCATCATCACCGCTCACGTCGGTCCGGGCACGCTGGGCATCACGGTGCAGACCACGCCCTGAGGGCGTCTCGGAAGTTGCTGCGCGGGCGGGGAGGTTGCCCAACGTGGTGACCGTGTCGGGGTGAGCCCGGCTCAGCGATCGTCGGCACTCGAGTGCACGCGCCTGTGCATGACGGGTCCACTCGTGTGCTCAGAGCCTGTGGACGCTCACCCGGTTTCCACAGGCCCCTTCCGGGCACTGGCGATGGCGAGAGCGGGAGGCCTAGCGTGCGCGCATGGCTGTGTCTCCTGACGACAGGTTCGCCGGTCTCCTCACCTCGAGCGCCGAACGCGGCGGCTGGGTGCCCGGTGACGTCGTCACCTGCGATGCTTCGGGTGAGGAGGAACCCGTCGAACCCCGACGCGTCCGCCTGCCCGTGCTCATCGCCTTGGCGATCGCCGCCATCGCCGTGCTCGGCCTCGCGTTCTACGTCTTCCGTCCGGCGGAGACCGAACAGGCCCCGACATCGCAGCCTGCCGAACCCGAGGCCGCCGGGGCATCGACCGGCGCACGCGCCGAGGCCGCAGCGGACGGGGCGCCGCCGACCGCTGAGGTCGTCGTCCACGTCACGGGGGAGGTCGAGAACCCCTCGGTCGTCACCCTGACCGGCGGGTCACGCGTGCGCGACGCGGTCGAGGCCGCCGGCGGACTGACGCCCGACGCGGACGCCGAGGCGGTCAATCTCGCCCGCGTCCTCGCCGATGGCGAGCAGATCCGTATTCCGGCCGTCGGTGAGAGCCCGCCCCCTCCGGCACCGACCGGCCCCGCACCCGACTCCTCGGGAGGGGGTCCGCCGGGGGAGGGCAACGATGCGGACAGCTCCCAGGGATCGACCGCCGGGCCGGGGGAGTCGGGTGCCAAAATCGACCTCAACACCGCCGACTCCGCGACCCTGCAGACCCTGCCCGGTGTCGGCCCCGTCACCGCGGAGGCGATCATCGCCTACCGGGAGGCGACCCCGTTCACGAGCATCGACGACCTCCTCCTCGTCAAGGGCATCGGCCCGAAGACCTTCGAAAGCCTCAAGGACCGTGTCACGGTCGGGTGAGCGGCGAACCCTGCGGTCAGCCGACGGTGGGAGGGGGTCAGACCTCGGCTCGACACTGCGGCGCTGCCGGCGTGCTGCCCTCGACTGGGCGAAGATGACCGGGACGCTGTGGCCGGGGTCCGTGCGACTCGTCGCCTGCGCCGCGGGACTGTGGGCGCTCGCGCTGCTCGCCCCCGGACCCTCGGCACTGCTGCTCACCCCGGTCGTCGGCCTCATCGGGTTCCTGCTCCTGCGCACCCGCCACCACCTCGGCGTCGGCCTCATCGTCTTCGCATGCCTCGCGAGCATCCAGCTCACGTCCCTCACCGCGGCCCGCGGACCCGACGGCCCGGCGGAGACGACGGGGATCGTCATCGGCTCCACCCAGCCCGGGCCTTCGGGGTGGTCACGGCTGACACTGCTCACCCCGGGCGGACTCACCGAAGTCCTCTCCCCGGGCACCCCGCCGGCGGGAGCGCACGTGCGCATGCGCACCGACCGCCTCGACCGCATCCGCATCAGCCGCAGTGAGCCGGCGGTGATCCGCGCCCCCAACCGCATCTGGCAGTGGCGGGCGCAGCTGCGTGAACGCTTCCGGGCCGACTCGACGGCCGTCGGACACGACGGGGGAGCCCTGCTGCCCGGGCTCGTCATCGGCGACACCGCGCCACAGGATGCGCAGATGGTCGAGGACATGCGCACCGTCTCCCTCACCCACGTCTCCGCGGTCTCGGGGACCAACGTGACGATCGTCAGCCTCGGCGCGGGACTGCTTGCCGGTGCCTGCCGTGCGGGACCGCGCACCCGGGTGAGTGTCGGGGTGCTCACGTGCCTCGGCTACGTCTTCGTCGTCGGCGTCGAACCGAGTGCGATCAGGGCTGCCGGCATGGCCGTCGCGGTCGCCGTCGTCTTCCTCCGCGGGGGCGGGATCGCCCCGGTCGCCGTCATCGCCGGCACTGTCAGCCTCCTGCTCACGGCACTGCCGATGCTCGCCGCCTCCGTCGGGTTCGCGCTTTCGGTGATCTCGACGTGCGCGATCATGTTCGCCGTCCCGGCCCTGCTCAGACGGCTCAACGTGCACTGGCCGCGGGTGCCGAGCATCCTGCTCACCGCCCTCGTCGTCCCGCTCATTGCGCAACTTGCGTGCACCCCGGTGCTCGTGGCCATCGACCCGCGGATCGGCGGGTGGTCCGTCGTCGCGAACGCCCTGGCCTCGCCGGCTGTGCTGCCGGCGACGATCACTGGGTTCGTCTCGCTCGTGTGCAGCGGTCTCGGGCTGCTCGGCCTTCCCTGGCTGCCCATCCTCGCCGATGCCGCGGCCTGGCTGGGATCCCTGTGCGCATGGTGGATCGTGGCCGTCGCCCGGGTGTGCGCGCGACTGCCGGGAGCGTCCCTGGCGTGGCCGGACCCGCCGCAGGGGTCGATCATCGCACTCGTCCTCCTCGCCGTCCTCACCGCGGGCATCGTCCTGCTCGTGCGGCGTCGGCTGTGGGGGCTGCCGGTCATCGTCCTCGCGGTCGCCCTCGGCGCGGTGGTCGTCGTCACGGGCAGTCCGAAGGGGCCTGCCCGTGACTGGCTCGTGCTCGTCTGCGATGTCGGTCAGGGCTCGGCTGCGGTCGTCAACCTCGGCGGGGGACGGGGGCTCGTCGTCGATGCGGGCAAAGAACCGGCACCGGTCGACGAGTGCCTCGACGGCAGCGGGATCACGGAGTTCGACCTCGTCATCTCCCATTTCGACGCCGACCACAGCGGTGGGTATGCGGGGACGACATGGTCGCGGTCCCTGCGACGGCTGCTGGTCTCCGCCAACGCCGCCGGCGGTCCCGAGGTCGCACAGATCGTCCGGGACACCGGCGCCGAGGTGGTTCCCCTCTCCCGAGGAGACGGAATCGATCTCGGCGGGGTGCAGGCCGAGGTGCTGTGGCCGCCCGGAGGCCGTGCGCCTGCAGGAGCGGTCGGGTCGGGCCTGGGTACCGGTGCAGGTGTCCCCGGAGACACCTCGGCGGGAGCGGGCACGCGGCCGGGTGCACCGCGAGACGCCTCGGCGGGGACGGCCGCGCGGAACGAGGATTCGGTCGTCCTGCGCATCGACCTCGCCAGGCTGAGCGTCCTCCTGCCCGGCGACATCGGCGAGGAGGAACAGACCGTGCTCGCACAGAGCCTGCAACCGGTCGATGTGCTCGTCGCACCCCACCACGGTTCGGGTGATCTCTCGGAGGACTTCTACCGGGGAGCAGGCGCTCGCCTCGGCGCCGTCTCCGTCGGGGAGAACCGGTACGGGCACCCGACGGAGGAGTCGCTGTCCGCCTTCGGCCCGGTGCCGGTGCTGCGCACGGACCTGTGCGGGACGATCGCCCTCTACGCCGAGGGTCGGTACAGCACGGCCCGCGGATGCGAACGTTGAGCGGCACCGCGCATCCCCGTGTCCCGGGCGGACGATAGGCTGGGGACATGGCAGCGAAGAAGACCCTCATCCCGTGGAGCTCGGCGAAGCCCGCGCCCGTCGTGATGATCTCCGGCGGTGAGTCCGTGCTCGTGCGCATGGCCAAGGACCGCATCGTCTCCGCCGCCCGGAAGAAGGACCCCGAGGAGGTCGAGTTCGATGCCGCCGCATACCAGGGCGGGGAACTCGAGATGGCGGCCTCGCCGTCGCTGTTCTCGAGCGCGAAGCTCATCGTCGTCGACGCCGTCGAGAAGTGCTCCGAGGCGTTCCTCGAGGACGCGCTCGCCTACCTCGACGCTCCGAACGAGGATGCCGTCGTCCTCCTCCTCCACGGCGGCGGCAACCGCGGGGCCAAGCTGGTGAAGAAGCTCGACGCCGCCGGGTTCCCGCGCGTCGACGCCGCCGTGCTCAAGAGCGAGAGCGACCGGGCGAAGTTCGCGCAGGCGCGGTTCAAGTCCGCGAAGCGGCAGATCGACGAATCAGGGATGGCCGCGCTCATGTCGGCTCTCGGCTCGGTTCTTGCCGAACTCAACGCCGGCGTCGACCAGCTCATCGAGGACACCGAAGGCACGATCACCGACACCGTCGTCGACCGCTACTACGGGGGACGCGTCGAAGCCACCGGCTTCAAGGTCGCCGACGCCGCCGTGTCCGGGGACGCGAAGAGCGCGCTCAGCCTGCTCCGGCATGCCCTGTCGACCGGCTCCGACCCGGTGCCGCTCGTCGCCGCCGTCGCGATGAAGCTGCGCGGCATGGCGAAGGTGCAGGGCTTCTCCGGATCGAGCGGTGAGCTCGCCTCCGAGCTGAAGATGGCACCGTGGCAGGTCGACCGCGCCCGCCGGGAGGTCCGACGCTGGAACGAGGTCGCACTCGGCCAGTCGCTCATCGCCGCCGCCGAGGCCGACGAAGCCGTCAAAGGCGGCGGGCGCGACCCTGTCTACGCAGTCGAGTCCTTCGTCTCCGAGGTCTGCCGCCTCTCGCGCACCCGCTAGGTCCCGCCCGCGCTGGCGCGGGCGCGCGCTGAGTCGTGCACCCGCGACGTCGCTCACCCACCGCAGAATCTGCCCGGACATGACGAAAGGGCCCGATCCGCTGGGCGGATCGGGCCCTTTCAGGCAAACCTTAAGCCATCGACTCAGAGAGCGTTGATCTGCTTGGCCAGCTTCGACTTGCGGTTCGCAGCGTTGTTCTTGTGCAGAACACCCTTCGAAACAGCCTTGTCGAGCTTCCGGGCGGCCACAGCATAAGCCTGCTGTGCCTCGTCCTTGTTGCCGGCGGCGATGCTCTCACGGACGTTGCGGACGAGGCCACGAACCTCGGTACGCACTGCCTTGTTGCGCAGGCGAGCCTTCTCGTTGGTCTTGATCCGCTTCATCTGGGACTTGATATTAGCCAATTTCAACACTCTTTCGTGTTCGTACTGCATGGTCGTGAGGGCGCATCCGTACGACAGGTATCGTCTCGGCGGGGAAACACTCCGACGACATCGCAGCGGATGGCATCTTCACCCGACCTCGGCGAGACACACGCCATGATGAAGATACGAGACCCAATCCTACCAGCGGGCCCGTGCCCATCGATAATCGCCGCCTGCCCGAGGAAGGGTGATCCTCATCGCCCGTCACGCCGCCCAGGTCCGCCGGTACTCACTCGGGGAGACGTGGACCTGCGCGGCGAACGCCGCCCGCAGCCCTGCCGCGGTGGCGAAGCCTGTGCGCACCGCGATCGCTTCGACGCTGTCGCCCGTCGTCTCGAGGAGCTCCTGCGCCAGTCGGATCCGCTCCCGCACCAGCCACTGACCCGGCGGGAGTCCGTGGACCTCGAGGAACTTCCGTGAGAGCTGCCGCTGACTCAGATGCGCCCTGGCCGCGAGATCGGCGACCCTGATCGACTCGCCGAGGTGGTCCCTGGCCCAATCCGTGACCGCACCGAGCGGGGCATCCGCCGCCTGCGGGACGGGACCGAGCGCGTACTGGGCCTGATCGGCGACCCGGTGCGGGGGAGTGACCATCCGCCTGGCCACCGCATTCGCCGCAGCCGTGCCATGATCCTGCCGCACGAGTTCGAGGCACAGATCGATGCCCGCAGCCGTCCCCGCCGAGGTGAAGACCGTGCCGTCGCACGTGTAGAGGACGTTCGAATCGACCTCGACGCGGGGATACCGGCGGGCGAACTCGTCTGCGTGCATCCAATGGGTCGTCGCCCGCCTGCCGTCGAGGATGCCCGCCTCGGCGAGGACGAACGCACCCGAGCAGATCGCCGCGATCCTCGCCCCGCGCGCATGCGCCGCGGCGACCGCCGCAACGAGGTCCGGCGGCTGCGACACGTGGACGTTCGTGCACGCGGGGACGATGACGGTGTCCGCCTCGGCGATCGCCTCGAGCCCGCGAGCCCGGGCGGCGACGAAACCGGCGGCCACCTCGGCGTCGGGTTCGGTCGCGGCGACGGTGAAGTCGTACCACGGGGAGACGATGTCGGGCCGGGCGATGCCGAAGACCTCGCACGGCACGGCGAGCTCGAACAGCGGGGCACCCGGCATGAGGGCGAGGACGACACGATGTGCGGCAGAACTCTTGCGCATGTCGTCCATTCTGCCACTGGGCAGGCGGGGCGGGCGAGAGTTGACTGGGATCCATGACCACTGAGACCTCCTCCCGCGTGCAGCCCCACATCGGACTCGGCCAGGGCGTTGCGCTCTACACGTGCGCGATCCTCGGCGCCGGCGTCCTCGTCCTGCCGGGCCAGGTCGCGACGCTCGCCGGACCGGCCTCGCTCATCGCGTGGCTGATCAGCGCCCTCCTCGGGATTCCCCTCGCCTTCACCTTCGCCAGGCTCGCCTCCCGCTTCCCCGACGCCGGGGGAGTCGCGAGCTACGCCGAACGCGCCTTCGGACCGGTCGCGGGGGCGACCGCCGGCTGGTGGTACTTCATCGCCGTCGCCGTCGGCCAGACGATCGTCCCCCTGACCGCCGGCTACTACCTCGCCGCAGCACTGAGCCTCCCGCCGTTCGCCGCCCCCGTCTTCGGGCTCGTCATCCTCGCCCTCGCCGTGGCCGCGGCCCTGGCCGATGTCGCGATCGGGGCGCGGGTGCAGATGGGGTTGGCGATCGGGGTCGCTATGATCCTCGTCACCGTCGTCATCGTCTCGCTCGGACAGTTCGACCCCGCGGCGTTCGCTCCCTTCGCCCCGGCAGGCATCGCCGGGGTCGGGCAGGCCGTCGTCGTCCTCTTCTTCGCGTTCGCCGGCTGGGAGGCGATCGCGCACCTCTCCGCCGAGTTCAGGGACGTGCGCACGACCCTGCCGCGGGCGACCCTGCTCACGGTCCTCATCGTCACCGTGCTCTACCTCTCCGTCGCCACGGCCGTCGTCGGCACGGGCACGTACGGGGGAGCTGCGGTCGACCGGATCTCCCTGGGGCTCATCGTCGAGACCGGTTGGGGGATCGCGGCGGCGGCCGTCGTCGCTGTGGCCGCGGTCGTCATCTGCACCGGCACGACGCTCGCCTTCGCGCAGTCGGTCTCCCGTCTGGGGTTCTCGCTCGCCCAGCGCGGGTGGGCACCCCGATCGTTGGCGGTCCTCGATCGCCGAGGTGTGCCCGCGGTCTCCCTGCTCACCGTCACGGGCATCGGGGCGGCGGGACTCATTGGGTGTGCGGTGTTCGGCTGGGGTGCCGAGGACCTCGTCTTCATCCCCGCGGTCCTCGTGCTCGCGACCTATCTCATCGGCACGGCGGCCGCGATGAGGACGTTCACCGGGAGGGCGCGCCTCGTCGCTGTCCTCGCGTTCTCACTCCTTCTCATCGCCGTGCCCTTCGCCGGCTGGCATCTTCTCGTGCCGGTCGGTCTGTTCGCCGTCGTCGCGGTGGGTCTGCGGGTGCGGGGGCTGCGGGGTCGGCGATTGCCGACGCGTCGATTGCAGATGCGCAGGGCTCGGAGACTCGGGTCGCAGGGTGACCCGCAGGCCGAGTGATGGGGTGAAGGCACCGGAGCGCCGTCACGAACGGGCCGAGCAGTCGAGTTCGGGCTATTGATCGGACTGCGCTGTTCAGTTCAGACGTCTCCGTCGTGAACGGACTGCTCAGCCGTGATCGGACTGCTCAGTCGTGAACGGTCTGCTCAGTCGAATTCGGCGGCGACGAGGGCGAAGACCCCGCGGTCCATGATCGCGCCTTCGCGGCGGATGCCGTTCGGGTCGAGCCGGATGATGCGGTCGAGTCGGACCTCCGAGGGACGTCCCTGCGAATCCCAGTCCCCGCTGCCGATGTTCATCCACCGGGTGCCGTTGTCCGAGCGGACCTCGCCGATGCCGCCGGGGATGTGGTCCTTGCTCGTGAGCATGAGCACGAGCACCCACGCCCCGTCTTTGCCGATGACCAGCGAGGGCCGGTCCTTGCCCTGTGTGTGGTCCTCCTCGAAGGGGATCCAGCCCCACACGACCTCTCCGGGATCGGCGTCCCCGTCGAGATCGGGGGAGTAGCTGACCCGCACGGGACCGCGGTAGTCGCCGGGATACCCGCCGCTCGCATCCGGGCGGCCCTGCCTCGCCGAGGTGGTCCTCGCGTTTCCGTCGGACGACCGACCCTGGGTGCGCGGCGGGGAGGGGCGGTCTGCGCCCCGAGAGTCCGGGGCACTGCTCGGCCCCTTCTGCGACTGCGACCTGCTCTGTGATTCCCTGAGGAACTTCATGCCCTCGCGCACGCCGATCTGGACGGCGCGGTTGACGATCGATCTCCAGCTCATGCCAGTCAGCCTAGTCGACGCAGCCCACGCTCTGCCCGAGGCGGCTCACGCCCCGGTGACCTCGCTCCAGCGCAGGGTGGCCTCGACGGGGAAGTGGTCGGAGGGGTAGGTACCGCCCGAACTGTACGTGTCGATGCGGGTCGCAACCGTCTCGATCCCCGGTGTCGTGAGGATCCAGTCGATGCGCGGCGCCCCGGCCTTCGGACCCTTGTAGCGGTGGAAGGTGCCGATGTCCTCACCGGGCACTTTCGCGGCAGTGTCGGTGAGACCGAGCTCGGAGACGAAGTACTCGTAGACGGGAGCCCCGGTGGCGACGTTGAAGTCGCCGGTGACGATGCTGGGGACGTCCACCTCGGCGATGGTCTCGGCCATGATCTTCGCGGACTCGAGACGCGCCCGTTCGGACTTGTGGTCGAGGTGGGTGTTGAGCAGGCGCAGGGACCGGCCGGCCTCGAGGTCGGTGAAGTCGACCGTCGTCAGCGTCCGGGCATGGGAGACTCCCCACGATTCGGAGGCGACGGTCTCCGGGGTCTCCGACAGCCAGCTGATGTCGACGGCTTGGACCTCGAAGCGGGAGGAGTCGCAGATGACGGCGGTGAACTCTCCGGCGTTGCCGCCCGAGTGCCCCTCGCCGAGCCAGATGTACTCGTCGGGGAGGAGCTCGATGAGCTTCTCGAGCTGATCGAGCTCACCCTCCTGCGTGCCGATGAGGTGCGGGTGGGCTTCGGTGATGAGCTCGGCGGCCACGGGCAGCCGCGCCTCGACGGGGTGCCCGTCGCGGGCCGGGTAGCGGAGGTTGAAGCTCATGACGGTGAAGTCGCTCATAGGACCATCATCGCGCATCGCCTGCGATACCAGGCGGACCACGCGCGGACGACCACGGGCGGCGGACCACGCGCGGACGACCGATCGCACGCGACCCCGCCCCGCCTCGGCGGATTGAGACCCGCCGGGCACTTCATGGAACAATGGAGGTTCGGCCGATCCGGCGGTTCGACACGAAGAAAGGGCGTCAATGTCACCTCAGGTGAATGCGCAATCACTGAAGCGGATCACACCCTCCGCGACCTCACCCGAGCTGATCCGCAACTTCTGCATCATCGCCCACATCGATCACGGCAAGTCGACGCTGGCCGACCGGATGCTCCAGATCACCGGCGTCGTCCAGCCCCGCGACATGCGCGCACAGTACCTCGACCGGATGGACATCGAACGCGAACGCGGCATCACGATCAAATCGCAGGCCGTGCGCATGCCGTGGGAGACCGACGGCACCCCGTACGCGCTCAACATGATCGACACCCCCGGCCACGTCGACTTCAGCTACGAGGTCTCGCGGTCGCTGGCCGCCTGTGAGGGTGCGCTCCTCCTCGTCGACTCCGCGCAGGGCATCGAAGCCCAGACGCTCGCGAACCTCTACATGGCCATGGAGAACGATCTCACGATCATCCCCGTGCTCAACAAGATCGACCTCCCCGCCGCGCAGCCGGACAAGTACGCCGAGGAGCTCGCGAACCTCATCGGCGCCGACCCCGAGGACGTGCTGCGGGTCTCCGGCAAGACCGGTGAGGGCGTCGAAGGCGTCCTCGACCGGATCATCACCGACATCCCGGCCCCCGTGGGCGACGCCGACGCCCCGGCACGGGCGATGATCTTCGACTCCGTCTACGACACCTACCGCGGCGTCGTCACCTACGTCCGCGTCGTCGACGGCGACCTCTCTCCGCGCCAGAAGGTGACGATGATGTCGACGGGCACGACCCACGAGCTCCTCGAGATCGGCGTGTCCTCCCCGGAGCCGAATGCGACGAAGGGACTCGGCGTCGGCGAGGTCGGCTACCTCATCACCGGCGTCAAGGACGTCCGCCAGTCGAAGGTCGGCGACACCGTCACCGCGACCGCAGCCCCTGCCGAGGAACCGCTCGCCGGTTACGAAGAGCCCAAGCCCATGGTCTTCTCCGGGCTCTTCCCGATCGACGGTTCGGACTATCCGGCGCTGCGCGACGCGCTCGACAAGCTCAAGCTCAACGACGCGGCCCTGGTCTACGAACCCGAGAACTCGACGGCGCTCGGCTTCGGCTTCCGCTGCGGGTTCCTGGGTCTCCTCCACCTCGAGATCGTCCGTGAACGCCTTGAGCGCGAGTTCGACCTCGACCTCATCTCCACGGCCCCGAGCGTGATCTACGACGTCACCCTCGAGGACCGCTCCGAGGTCGTTGTGACGAACCCGAGCGAGTTCCCGACCGGGAAGATCCGCGAGGTCCGCGAGCCGATGGTCAAGGCGACGATCCTCACCCCGAGCGACTACATCGGCGCGGTCATGGAGCTGTGCCAGGACCGTCGCGGCAAACTCCAGGGCATGGACTACCTCTCCTCCGACCGGGTCGAGATCCGCTACCGGCTGCCGCTCGCGGAGATCGTCTTCGACTTCTTCGACCAGCTGAAGTCCCGGACGAAGGGCTATGCCTCCCTCGACTACGCCGACGACGGCATGGATGCCGCCGACCTCGTCAAGGTCGACATCCTCCTCCACGGCGATCAGGTCGATGCGTTCTCCGCGATCGTCCACCGCGACAAGGCCTACTCGTACGGTGTGCTCATGGCCGGCAAGCTGCGCGGGCTCATCCCGCGCCAGCAGTTCGAAGTCCCGATCCAGGCCGCGATCGGCTCGCGCATCATCGCCCGCGAGACGATCCGCGCGATCCGCAAGGACGTGCTCTCGAAGTGCTACGGCGGCGATATCAGCCGTAAGCGCAAACTGCTCGAGAAGCAGAAGGAGGGCAAGAAGCGGATGAAGATGGTCGGCAGCGTCGAGGTGCCGCAGGAGGCCTTCATCGCAGCCCTGTCCTCGGACGAACCGGACAAGAAGGACGCCAAGAAGTAGGTGCCGGAGCAGCCGATCGGTGAGATTCCGCCCCTGGACGGCTCCCTTCCCGCCTCGGCGGGAGCGGGGAACGGGCAGGGGCTGAGCCTCTACGTCCACGTCCCGTACTGTCGGGTCCGCTGCGGGTACTGCGACTTCAACACCTACACCGCCGATGAACTCGGTCCCGGAGCCAACCGGGAGGACTACCGGGAGATGATCTCCCGGGAACTCGATCTCTCGACCCGGGTCCTCGCCGAGGTGGGGGCCGGGGACCGTGAGGTCGGCACGATCTTCTTCGGCGGAGGCACTCCGACGCTCCTGCCCGCCGAGGTGCTCGCCGGGGTCATGGACGACATCCGCGCCCGCTACCGGCTGAGTCCCGGTGTCGAGGTGACCACCGAGGCGAATCCCGACACACTCGATCCCGCGTATCTCGACACGCTCGCCCGTGCCGGCTTCACCCGCATCTCGGTGGGCATGCAGTCGGCGGTGCCGCATGTGCTCGCGACCCTCGACCGCACTCACGATCCGGCGAAGATCCCCGACGTCGCACGCTGGGTGAAGGCGGCGGGCCTCGAACTCAGCCTCGACCTCATCTACGGCACCCCGGGGGAGTCCATCGCCGACTGGCGGGCCTCGCTGGACTCGGCGCTGGCTGCCGATGTCGACCATGTCTCGGCGTATTCGCTCATCGTCGAACCGGGCACGAAGATGGGGGCCATGGTCCGGCGCGGGCAGCTGCCGATGCCCGACGAGGACGACCTCGCCGACAAGTACGAGATCGCCGACGCCGCGATGACCGCGGCCGGTCTGCGCTGGTACGAAGTGAGCAACTGGTCGAAGACACCGGAGACCCGGTGCGAGCACAACATGGCGTACTGGCGCAATGCCGACTGGTGGGGCTTCGGCCCGGGCGCGCACTCCCACATCGGAGGTGTGCGGTTCTGGAACGCGAAGCATCCGCGTGCCTGGTCCGACCGGCTGCTCGGCGGGAACTCCCCGGCGATCGGGCGCGAAGTGCTCTCGGAGACGACCCGGGAGATCGAGCGGATCATGCTCGCAGCCCGCATCGACTCCGAACTGCCCCTCGACTCGCTCGCCCCCGGCAGCGAAGCGGCGATCCGGACGTTCGTCAAGCAGGGACTCCTCGACGCCGAGGCGATGGCCGAGGGTCGGTTCTCCCCGACCCTGCAGGGTCGGCTGATGGCCGATCACATGGTCCGGGTGCTCACCGACTACGTCTGATACTCTGACTACATCTATCGTGTGCGTGGCGATGGAGTGTCATCGACGCAGCTGACACTGTGTTCGACCGGATACCCCGGCGAGGTGAGCGATGCAGGATCCCCGTTCCGACGACGGCCGCGGTGCGACCGGGCCGAACGACGCCCGACCAGCCGGCAGCGAACTGGGCTGTGTCAAGTTTCGTAGACGATCTCTTTGTGGATCAGGCGGCGATCGCGGCCTGAAGGGTGTAGTCGGCGCGCGCTT